>NZ_DASWYS010000347.1:0-4723 GCF_036404855.1 Roseateles sp. | reverse complement strand
CTGCAGGGTCTCGCCGAGCGCTGGCAGGCCGCCGGCCAGCGCGTCGCCTGGTACGACGCCGACACCGCCTTGCCCTGGGAGCTGCCCGCCCACGAGAGCCTGCTGCTGCTGGACGACTGCCAGCGATTTGACGCCGGCCAGCAGCATGCGGCCTTCGCGCTCTTCGTCGCGTCGGCGGGGCAGGGGTACACGGTCGTCGCGACGGCCGACGCGCCGGCCGTCGACCTCGACGTGCGAGAGGACCTGCGCACCCGCCTCGGCTGGGGTCCCAGCTTTGCGCTGGAACCGCTGCGTGAGGCCGAGATGCGCGCGGCGCTGCGCCGTGAAGCCGACCGCCGCGGCCTGCTGCTGGGCGATGACGTGCTGTCCTATTTGCTGACGCGCTTCGAGCGCAACCTCAAGGGACTGATGGCATTGCTCGAACGCCTGGACGAATTCGCACTGGCCAACAAGCGGGCGCTGACGCTGCCCCTGTTGAAGGCCATGCTGGCCGATGAAAAAATCGACTCCGACCCCATTTTATGAATCTGACCTTGTTCGATCTTGACGGGACGCTGATCCCGGTGGACTCCGACCATGCCTTCGGTGGCTTCATGGTGGAGGTGGGCTGGGTGGACGGCGCGGCCTGGGGGGCACGCAACGACGAGTTCTTCGCCCAGTACAACGCCGGCACGCTGGACCTGCCGGCCTACATCGATTTCGCCACCTCGGCATGGCGCAGCCGGCCGCTGGACGAGGCGCTGGCGATGCGCGAGCGCTTCATGGCCGAGGTCATGCGCCCAGCGCTACGGCCCGAGGCCGTGGCGCTGGTCGAGCAGCACCGTGCGGCCGGCGACCTGCTGGCCATCGTCACCGCCACCAATGCCTTCGTCACCGCGCCCATCGCCCAGGCCTTCGGCGTCGAGCACCTGCTCGCCGTCGACCTGAAGCGCGATGCGGCAGGGCGCTACAGCGGCGAGATCGACGGCATCCCGAGCTTCCGGGAGGGCAAGATCGCGCGTGTCGAGGCCTGGTTGCAGGGCCTGGGGGCACAATGGCGCGATTTCGAGCGCGTGAGTTTCTACAGCGACTCGACCAACGACTTGCCCCTGCTCGAACGCGTCAGCCACCCGGTGGCGACCAATCCCAGCCCGTCGCTCGCCGCCGTTGCCAGCGCGCGCGGCTGGCCCCAGCTGCACCTCTTCGCATGATCAAGAAGTTCATCGACAAATTGCTCGGCAAGCCTGCCGTGGCCAGTGCCAAGAAGACCAGCCCGCTCGGCAAGCGGGTCGAGGTTCCTGCCGAAGTCCACGGCATCAACCCCGATCTGCTCGACGAGCGCGCCGTCAAGGTCGTCAAGACACTGACCGACGCCGGATTCGAGGCCTACATCGTCGGCGGCGCCGTGCGCGACCTGCTGCTGGGCATGCGGCCCAAGGACTTCGACGTGGCCACCAACGCGACGCCCGAGCAGGTCAAGGGCCTGTTCCGTCGCGCCTTCATCATCGGCCGGCGCTTCCGCATCGTGCACGTCGTCCATGGCCGCGGCCGCGAGCACGAGGTCATCGAGGTCTCGACGTTCCGCGCACTCCCCACGGAGTCCGAATCCGTCAACGGCAACGAGAAGACCGCCAAGGCCGAGCTGGACGGCAAGCACCACGCCGTCGATGCCAGCGGTCGTGTGCTGCGCGACAACGTCTGGGGGCCGCAGATCGAGGATGCCGCACGCCGCGACTTCACGGTCAACGCGATGTACTACGACCCGCAGCGCCGCCTCGTCGTGGACTACCACGGCGGATTGGCCGACGCCAAGGCCAAGCTGCTGCGCATGATCGGTGACCCGCAAACTCGCTACCGCGAGGACCCGGTCCGCATCATCCGCGCCGTGCGTTTCGCGGCCAAGCTCGGCTTCGAGCTGGAGAAGAAGACGCTGGCGCCGGTGAAGGCCTCCTCGGCCCTGCTGGCCAACGTGCCGGCCTCGCGCCTGTTCGACGAGATGATCAAGCTGCTGCAGACTGGTCATTCCCTGGCCAGCATCGCGCAGCTGAAGAAGCTGGGCCTGGGTCGCGGCGTGTTTGCCGTGCTGGACGCCATGCTGACCGAAACCGGCGACCTGCCCGAAGGCATCCGAGGTGACTTCGTCCGCCAGGCGTTTGAAGACACCGACCGCCGTGTCAACGAGGGGCGCGGCGTCAGCCCCAGCTTCATGCTGGCCTGCATGTTGTGGCACGAGGTGCTGGATCGCTGGACCAAGACCCGCAGCGCGGGCGAGCCGCCCGTGCCGGCACTGGCCCAGGCCATCGATGCCGTGTTCGACGCCCGCATCGGCGACATCTCCGGGCGCGGCAAGCTGGCGGCGGACATGCGCGAGATCTGGATGATGCAGACCCGCTTCGAGCGCCGCAGCGGTTCGGGCGTGTTCAGCCTCATCGAGCAGCCGCGCTACCGTGCCGGCTTCGACTTCCTGCGCCTGCGCGCCGACGTCGGCGAAATCGACCCGGCCCTGGCCGACTGGTGGGAGGACTTCGCGCTGGGCAGCGACGACGACCGTCAGGCGCTGCTGGCCGATGCCCGTGCTTCGCAGCACAAGCAGCCGCGCGTCGCGCGTGCGCCGCGGCCCGAGACGTCGGCAGGCGACGAGACGGAGCCGGCCGCGGCCGATGCGCCGGCCAAGAAGCGCCGCCGTCGCCGCCGCAAGCCCGCCGGAGGCGGGGAGGGCGCCGCACCGGCGCCGGCTGCCGAGTGAGTTCGCGGGCCTACGTCGGCATGGGCGCCAACCTCGGCGCCGATCTTCCCGCGACATTGACGCAAGCGGCGCTGCAACTTGCCGCGCTGCCCGGTACCCAGGTGGCGGCCCTGTCCAGCGTCTGGCGCAGCGCGCCGGTGGATGCGGGCGGCCCGGACTTCCTGAACGCCGTCGCGGCGCTGGACACGACGCTGGCGCCCCTTGATCTGCTGGATGCGCTGCAGGCCATCGAACTCGCGCACGGCCGCGAGCGTCCCTACCGCAACGCGCCGCGCACGCTCGACCTCGACATGCTGCTGTACGACGACCTGGTGCTGGACACCCCGCGGCTGACGCTGCCACACCCCCGCCTGGGCCAGCGTGCCTTCGTGCTGCGCCCGTTGCTGGAGATTGCGCCGGAGCTGGTGTGCCTGGCCGTTGGCGAGGACTGGCACGCGCAGCGCATCGAGCGGTTCGGACCGCTGTCCCTCTAGTCCGGCATCCGCCCGGCGTCCCCCGGAGACTTGGCGATGTTCTCGACCTTCGTCGGCGATGAGGCCGTGGGCCTGCTGCAGCCGGCCCGCATCGTCCGCTCCCTGCGCGAGATGGATGCATCGACGGGCCCGGAACAAGCCCTGCCATGGCTGACAGCGATCCGCCCTGTGTCCGGGGCCCTCGGGACTGGCCCCGGCGCGCCTGTCTTCGTCGGCCCCGTTGCCGCGCAGCTGGGGGCGCCTGGGGCGCCTGGGGCACCTGGGGCACCTGGAGCACCTGAGGCGCGTGGGGACAGCTGCTGCGCCGTGCCGCACCCCGGCGCAGCAGCGCGGGTCGATGTTCTCGCGAGGAGGTTTGCGCGGTGATGAGCGTGATCGTCCGGGTGCTGAGGGACCTGAAGCGGGACCGGTTCTTCCTGGTGCTGCTGGCGGGATTGGCCGGCTTCGCGATCTACCAGCCCGCTCGAATCCCGAGCTTCGGGGCGCTGATCGACTGGCCGACGATCTCGGCCCTTGCCGGTCTTTTGCTGCTCACGAAGGGGTTGGAGGTCAGCGGCGCGCTCCACGCCCTCGGCCGCCGGCTCGTCGAATCGATGGCGACCGAGCGGGCCGCTGCCTTGTTCCTCGTTTCCACGGCGGCGCTGCTGTCGACGGCGCTGACCAACGACGTGGCGCTATTCGTGGTGGTGCCGCTGACGATCGGCGTGTGCAGGCTCACGGGGATGCCCCTCACGAAGACGGTCGTCTTCGAGGCCCTTGCCGTCAACGTCGGGTCTGCGCTCACCCCCATTGGCAACCCGCAGAACATCTTTCTCTGGCAGCTCGCCGACGTGCCGTTCGGCGATTTCATCTGGCACCAGTTGCCGTTGGTGGCAAGCCTGATGGTCGCGCTGCTTGCCCTCACGGCTTTCGCGTTCAGGGCCCGGTCGTTCGACGTCATCGAGCACGAGGTGTCAACGCTGGATCGGCGATTGCTCGGCGTCTGCCTCGCGCTCTACGTGCCGTTCCTGGTCGCCACGGACATGCACCACGCCGGTGTGGCAACCGCGGCCGTGCTCCTGCTGTTCCTGGTGCTCCGCCCGCGCGTCGTGGCCGAGCTCGACTGGGGCCTGTTGCTCGTCTTCGCACTGATGTTCATCGACCTGAGGTTGCTTGCTGGCCTGGATGCGGTGAGTGCGCTGATGCTGAAGCTCGGTCTTCAAAAACCGGCGAACCTGTACTGGGTGGGCATCGGGGTCAGCCAACTCGTCAGCAATGTGCCGGCCACCATTGCCCTGGCGGAATTTTCGCGGGACTGGCGTGTGATCGCGTACAGCGTCAACGTTGGGGGCTTCGGGTGGATGGTCGGTTCACTGGCGAACCTGATCGCGCTCAGGATGACCGGTGATCGAAACGCGTGGAAGACCTTCCACCTCTACGCGATCCCCGCGCTGGCAGTGGCTGCAGGGATCGGCTACGTGCTGTTGTTCCTGCTTCCGCGAAGCTGAAGGAGTCGGGCCTCGCGGGGGCACGGATCTCGTTCACG
>NZ_DASWYS010000346.1:0-12503 GCF_036404855.1 Roseateles sp. | reverse complement strand
GAGTGACAACACATGGACATCGCTGAAATCAAGAGGAACGCCGATGCACGCATGGACCAGTCCATCGCGGCGTTCAAGAACAACCTGACGAAGATCCGCACCGGGCGTGCGAACCCGGCGCTGCTGGACAGCATCCAGGTGGACTACTACGGCGCCATGACGCCGTTGAGCCAGGTGGCCAACGTCTCGTTGCTGGACGCGCGCACCATCAGCGTCCAGCCCTGGGAAAAGGGCATGGGCGCCAAGATCGAGAAGGCCATCCGCGAAAGCGACCTGGGCCTCAACCCGGCCAGCCAGGGCGACCTGATCCGCGTGCCGATGCCGCCGCTGACCGAAGAGCGCCGCAAGGACCTGACCAAGGTCGTGCGAAATGCCGGCGAGGATGCCAAGGTGGCCGTGCGCAATCTGCGCCGTGACGCCAACGAGCAGGCCAAGAAGCTGCTGAAGGACAAGGAAATCGGCGAGGACGACGAGCGCCGCAGCCTCGACGAAGTGCAGAAGCTCACCGACCGCGTGATCGTCGAGATCGACAAGCTGATCTCGGCCAAGGAAGCCGAGATCCTGGCGGTTTGAGCGCGCGACCTGACGTGACGCAAGATCGTCCGGCGCCGCCGCGCCATGTGGCCATCGTCATGGATGGCAATGGCCGCTGGGCCAAGAAGCGCTTCCTGCCGCGCTTCTTCGGCCACAAGGCGGGCGTGGACACGCTGGTCAAGGTGGTGCAGGCCTGCATCGCGCGCGACATCGAGCACCTGACCGTTTTCGCCTTCTCCAGCGAGAACTGGAAGCGCCCCAGCGACGAGGTCTCCGGCCTGATGGGGCTGGTGCTGGCCGCCGTGTCGCGGTACCTCGCCAAGATGGGCGCGATGGGCGTGCGCATCCGGATCGTCGGCGACCGCGACGCGGTGTCCGACAAGCTGCGCAATGCCTGGAACGAGGCCGAAACCACGACGGCCCACAACAGCAAGCTGACGCTCAACGTTGCCTTCAACTACGGCGGTCGCTGGGACATCGTGCAGGCCTGCCGCAAGGCCATCGAGGCCGGCGTGCCGGCGCACGAGCTGACCGAGGCCAAGCTGTCGGAGTTCATGGCGATGAGCTATGCGCCCGATCCCGACCTCTTTATCCGCACGGGCGGCGAGGTGCGCATCAGCAACTTCTTGCTCTGGCAGGCGGCCTACACCGAGTTCGTGTTCTCCGACTGCCTGTGGCCGGAGTTTGGCGACCGTGAACTGGATGCGGCCATTGCCGCCTTCCATGAGCGCGACCGTCGCTTCGGCGGCGTCAAGGAGGCGGCTTCCGCCGCCGCCTGACCGGGACCCGTCCATGCTGAGAACCCGCGTCATCACCGCCATCGTGCTGCTGGCCATCCTGCTGCCGGTGCTGTTCCAGCCCTCGCCCTGGCCCTTCGCCTGGGTGACCGTCGTCATGATGGGGGCGGCTGGCTGGGAATGGGCGCGGCTCAACGGCCTGCCTGGCGTTGGTGCCGTCGCGGCAGGCGTGGCCCTGGCGCTGGCCTGCGTCTGGACGCTGCTGATCGGCGGCCTGAATGCGCCGCCCGCATGGATCTGGTCGCTGGCCAGCCTCGTCTGGGTGCTGGGCGGCGCCTTCGCGCTGCGCGCCGGACCGGCCGGCTGGCCGCGCATCGCGCGTGGCGCCCGGCTGGCCCTGGGTGCCGTGCTGCTGTGGGGCGCGTGGCTGGCCATCGCCCAGTCCAAGGTGCACGGCATCAACTTCATCCTGTCGGTCTTCTGCCTCGTCTGGATGGCCGACATCGCCGCCTACTTTGGCGGCCGTGCCTTCGGCAAGCGCAAGCTCGCGCCGTCCATCAGCCCGGGCAAGAGCTGGGAAGGGGTCTGGAGCGGCTTGGCCGGCGTCATCCTGCTGGGCATCATCTGGGTGCATGTCATCGACGTGAATCTGCCCGTCGACTCGCCCAGCCTCTACACGCTGCTGGTGCAGCTTCACGGCTGGGTGTCGCTGCTGGCGCTGGTGTTTCTGGCCGCGATGAGCGTCGTCGGCGACCTGTTCGAATCCCTCGTCAAGCGTGCCGTCGGCGCCAAGGACAGCAGCGGCCTGCTGCCCGGGCACGGCGGCGTGCTGGACCGAATCGACGCGCTGCTGCCGGTGTTTCCGCTGGCCCTTGCCCTGATCAACCTATGAACCGCCGCCAACGCGTCTGCGTGCTGGGCTCCACCGGCTCCATCGGCGTGAACACGCTGGACGTCATCGCTCGCCATCCCGATCGCTACGAGGTCGTCGCGCTCAGCGCCATGAGCCGTGTTGACGAACTGCTGGCCCAGTGCCTTCACTGGCAGCCGCGCTTTGCCGTGATGCCCGGGCGCGAGGCCGCCGCGAGGCTGCGCGAGCGGCTGCGCGAAGCCGGCAGCCGCACCGAGGTGCTGGACGGTGCCCAGGCACTGGCGGAGGTGGCCGCCCATCCGGACGTCGACACCGTCATGGCGGCCATCGTCGGTGCCGCCGGCCTGGCGCCGGCCATCGCTGCGGCCCGTGCCGGCAAGCGCCTGCTGCTGGCGAACAAGGAGGCCATCGTTGTCGGTGGCGCGTTGTTCATGCACGCGGTGGAGGAGGGTGGTGCCACGCTGCTGCCCATCGACAGCGAGCACTCGGCCATCTTCCAGTGCCTGCCCGAGGACCGTGCCACCTGGCACGACCGTATCGACCACATCGTGCTGACCGCCTCCGGCGGGCCCTTCCGCAGTCGTGACCCCAAGACGCTGGCCGACGTGACCCCCGACCAGGCTTGCGCCCATCCCAACTGGGTGATGGGCCGCAAGATCTCGGTCGACTCGGCCACGATGATGAACAAGGCGCTGGAGGTCATCGAGGCACGCTGGCTGTTCGACCTCGTGCCCGAGCAGATCAAGGTGCTGATCCACCCGCAGAGCATCATCCATTCGATGGTGGTCTGCCGCGACCAGTCCGTGCTGGCCCAGCTCGGCACGCCGGACATGCGCGTGCCCATCGCCTCCGGCCTGTCCTTCCCCGAGCGCATCACCTCGGGCGCCAGTCGGCTCGACCTGCTGACGACACCCAGTCTGACCTTCGAGGAGGCCGACTCGGTGCGCTTCCCCGGGCTGCACCTGTCCTGGCAGGCCCTCAAAGCCCCCGAGGGCAGCACCACGGTGCTGAATGCGGCCAACGAGATCGCCGTTGACGCCTTCCTGAACGGCCGCCTGCGCTTCGATCGGATCCACGCGGTCAACTCGCAGTGCCTGGCCGACGTTCAGCCCGGTGACTGCGGCAGCATCGAAGCGCTGCTCGACCTCGACGCCCGCGCCCGCGAGCACGCCACCCGACTGTTGTGACCACCCTCATCGCCTTCCTCGCCGCGCTGGCCCTGCTGATCGCGGTCCACGAATGGGGCCACTACCGCGTCGCGCGAGCCTGTGGCGTCAAGGTGCTGCGCTTCTCCATCGGCTTCGGCCGTGTGCTGTGGCGCCGCGTCGGTCGCGACGGCACCGAGTTCACGCTGAGTGCACTGCCGCTGGGCGGCTATGTGCGCATGCTGGACGAGCGCGATGGCATCGTCTCGCCTCACGAGCGTGAGCAAGCCTTCAACCAGCGCCCGCTGCGTCAGCGTGCGGCCATCGTCGCCGCCGGCCCCGCCGCCAACTGGGTGTTGGCCGTGGCGCTGTTCGCCGCCGTGGCCTGGCTGGGCAGCGAGGTCCCCAAGGCCGTGCTCGGCACGCCGCCCGCCGGCTCTCTGGCCGAGCGTGCCGGCCTGCATGCGGGCGACTGGGTCCGCGCTGTCTCGCCCGATGGCCAGCAGTGGCAGGACGTGGCCTCGCTGCCTGACCTGCAGTCCGCCATCGTGCGAGCCCAGGCGCTGGGCGAGTCACTGCACCTGTCGGTCACCGGCGCCCAGGGTCATGGCTCCCGCAGCGTGCACCTGGAGACGGAGCGGCTGGCCGGTCGGGCGCCCGATGCCCGCCTGTTCAACGACATCGGCCTGGCGCCGCTGGCCGAGCCGTTGATCCGCCAGGTTGGCGCAGGCGGCGCGGGTGCGGCGGCCGGCCTGATGGCCGGCGACCGCGTGTTGTCCATTGACGGTCAGGCCGTCCCCGATGCCGGTTTTCTGCGCGATGCCATCCGCCGTGCGCATGACGGCGATCGGTCGCGCACCATGCTCTGGCGCGTCGACCGCGGTGGCCAGGCCGTCGAGCTGGAGGCCACGCCGCGGCTGGTCGACGAAGCCGGGCAGCGCATTGCGCGGCTGGAGATCGGTGTCGGCGCGCCGCCCGAGCGGGTGTTCGTCAGTTACGGACTGCTGGAGGGCCTGTGGCGCGGCGTCGAGCAGAGCTGGGACATGGCCGCCACGACGGTGCGGCTGCTGGGCCGCATGCTGATCGGCGAGGCCTCGGTCAAGAACCTCAGCGGCCCGCTGACGATCGCGGACTACGCTGGCCAGTCGGCTCAGGCCGGCCTCGCGCCCTATCTCGACTTCCTCGCCAAGATCTCGCTCAGCCTCGCGGTTCTGAACCTGCTGCCGCTGCCTATGCTCGACGGCGGGCACCTCATGTATCATCTTTTCGAGGGTCTGAGTGGCCGCCCCGTCTCCGAATGGTGGCAACGGCAACTGCAGCGCGCTGGTGCGCTGATCCTGATGCTGATGATGGCCTTGGCCCTTTCCAACGACGTCGCCCGTTTCGCGGGCTGGCACTGATACTCCCCGTTCCCATGTCCTTTTCTTTCAGTTCGGGAGCGAAGCATCGCCCCTCACTCCTGGCTTTGGCTCTCGTGGGGATGTTCCAGTCCGGTGCAGCCTGGGCGGTCGACCCATTTGTCCTGAAGGACATCCGGGTCGAAGGCTTGCAGCGTACCGACCCCGGTACCGTGTTCGCGTCGCTGCCATTCCGCATCGGCGACACCTACAACGATGAAAAGGGCGCCGCCGCACTTCGGGCCCTGTTCGCCACCGGTCTGTTCAAGGACGTTCGCATCAGCATCGACGGCACCGCCGTCGTCGTCATCATCGACGAGCGCCCCATCATCGCCAACGTCAACTTCGTCGGCCTGAAGGAGTTCGACACCGAGGCGCTGTCCAAGTCGTTGAAAGACGTCGGCATCGGCGAGGGCAAGCCGTTCGACAAGGCGCTGGCTGACCGTGCCGAGCAAGAACTGAAGCGCCAGTACCTGACGCGCAGCCTCTACGGCGCCGAGGTGACGACGACGATCACGCCCATCGAGCGCAACCGCGTCAACGTCAGCTTCAACGTCACCGAGGGCGAGCCGGCCAAGATCGCCGAGATCCGCATCCTGGGCAGCAAGGTGTTCTCCGAAAGCACGCTGCTCGGTCTGCTGGAACAGACGACGACCGGCTGGCTGACCTGGTACACGAAGACCGACCGCTACTCGCGGGCCAAGCTCAACGCGGATCTTGAAACGATCCGCAGCTACTACCTGAACCGCGGTTACCTCGAGTTCAACGTCACCTCCACGCAGGTGACCATCTCGCCGGACAAGCAGAGCATCAGCGTTGCCATCACCGTCAGCGAGGGCCAGCCCTACACGGTCACCGGCGTCAAGCTGGAAGGCGATTTCCTGGGTCGCGAGGAAGACTTCAAGCACCTGGTCTACCTCAAGCCCGGCCAGGCCTACCAGGGCGAGGCCGTCGCAACGACGACGCGCGCCTTCAGCGACCTGTTCGGCACCTACGGCTACGCCTTCGCCCGCGTGGACAGCAAGCCGGAGATCAATCGCGAGACCGGCCAGGTCGTGGTGACCTTCGTCGCCGATCCGCAGCGTCGCGTCTACGTGCGCAAGGTCATCCTGTCCGGCAACTCCCGCACGCGAGACGAAGTCATCCGCCGTGAGTTCCGCCAGTTCGAGGCGGCCTGGTACGACGGCCAGAAGATCAAGGCCTCGCGCGACCGCGTCGAACGCCTGGGTTACTTCAAGGACAAGGAAGTCAACATCGACACCCAGGAGGTGCCGGGCGCCCAGGACCAGGTCGACGTGATCCTGACCGTCGTCGAGCGTCCCACGGGTGCCATCACCGTGGGTGCCGGCTACTCCAGCCAGACCAAGCTGTCCTTCACCGGCTCCATCCGCCAGGACAACGTCTTCGGCTCGGGCAACTACCTCGGCATCGACGTGGCGACCGCCAGCACCGGCCGCCAGTTGCAGGTCAGCACCGTGGACCCGTACTTCACGGTCGACGGCGTGTCGCGCGCCATCGACGTGTTCTACCGCACCACCAAGCCCATCAACACGCTGGGCGAGGAGTACCAGTACGTCACCAAGGGCGGCGCGATCCGCTTCGGTGTGCCCTTCTCCGAGGTCGACACGGTCTTCTTCGGCATCGGCTACGAGCAGACCAACATCACGACGTCCAAGGGCCTGCCCAACAGCTATTTCCTGTTCGCCAACCAGTTCGGCCAGCGCAGCAACTCCGTGCCGCTGACCATCGGCTGGCAGCGCGACAGCCGCGACAGCGTCATCACCCCGATGAAGGGCCGCTACCAGCGCGTCAACATCGAGGCCAGCCCCTTTGGCGACGCACAGTACGCGCGCATCAACCTGCAGTACCAGCAGTACTTCGAGATCACCAACAAGATCACGCTGGGCATCAACAGCGAACTGGGTTGGGGCGTGGGCCTGGGTGGCAAGCCGTACCCGATCTTCAAGAACTTCTATGGCGGCGGCCTGGGCTCGGTGCGGGTCTTCGAGGCCGGTTCGCTGGGGCCTGTCGACGTCACCGGTTCCTACAGCGGCGGCAGCAAGCGCTTCAACACCAATGCCGAGCTGTACCTGCCCGTGCCGGGCAGCGGCAACGACAAGAGCTTCCGCATCTTCGGCTTCATGGACGCCGGCAACGTCTGGGGTTCGGGCCTGGCCGAGAAGGTCAATTTCAACACCATCCGCGTGTCGGCCGGTGTCGGCCTTTCCTGGATATCGCCCATGGGCCCGCTGCGTCTGAGTTACGGCAAACCTATCCGCAAGGAACGCACGGATAGAATCGAGAAATTCCAATTCCAGATCGGGACTGCATTCTGATGATGAGCAAGCTCTTGCAATCGGTGGCTCTGGCCGCTTCGATGATGGTGGCCGTTTCGGCCGTGCAAGCCCAGGAACTGAAGATCGGCTACGTCAACAGCGAGCGCGTGCTGCGCGAGGCCAACCTGGCCAAGACTGCACAGGCCAAGCTGGAAGCCGAATTCGGCAAGCGCGAGAAGGATCTGCGCGATCTGGAAACCAAGCTGCGCGGCGCCGCCGAGAAGCTCGAGAAGGACGCCCCCACGCTGTCCGAAAACGAGCGCAACCGCCGTCAGCGCGACGTGGTCGAACAGGAACGCGACCTGCAGCGCAAGCGCCGCGAATGGCAGGAAGACCTGACCCAGCGTAAGAACGAAGAACTGTCCGCCGTGGTCGAGAAGGCCAACCGCGTGATCAAGCAGATCTTCGACGCTGAGAAGTACGACCTGATCCTGCAGGACGCCATCCACTTCAGCGCCCGCGTGGACATCACCAAGAAGGTGATCGACGCGCTGAACGCGCAGAAGTAAGTTGGGTTCCAGATGAGCTCGACTTCCGTCGCGCTCTCCGAACTGATCGCCGCCTTGGGCGGCGATTTGCTTGGTGGCGCCGATATCCGCATCGCCGGCATCGCGCCCCTGGACGAAGCGGGCGCGCAGAGCATCAGCTTCCTCGCCAATCCGCGCTATCAGGCGCAGCTCGGCACCACGGCGGCCGCCTGTGTCATCGTCGCGCCGGCTCTGGCGGAGGTGGCCGCGGCTCGTGGTGCGGCCATCGTCACGCCCGATCCCTACCTGTACTTCGCCCGCCTCACGCAATGGTGGGCCGCGCGTACGCGCCCGGCGCCTGACGCCGGCGTGCATCCGAGCGCCATCGTGTCGCCGGATGCCCGACTGGGGCAGGGCGTGGCGATCGGCCCGCTAGCCGTCGTCGAGGCCGGTGCCGTCATCGGCGACCACGCGCGCATTGGCGCGCACAGCATCGTCGAGCGTGGCGCGGCGGTGGGCGAGCACACTCGGCTCGCGCCACGCGTGGTGCTGGGCCATGGCTGTCGCATCGGTGCGCGCGGCATCGTGCACAGCGGCGTCGTCATTGGTGCCGACGGCTTCGGCTTCGCGCCGTCCAAGCAGGGCTACGTGAAGATCGAGCAACTTGGCAACGTGACGATCGGCGACGACGTCGAGATCGGCGCCAACACCTGCATCGACCGTGGCGCGCTGGCCGACACCGTCATCGAGGACGGCGTCAAGCTCGACAACTTGATCCAGATCGCCCACAACGTGCACATCGGCCGGAACACGGCGATGGCGGGCTGTGCGGCGGTGGCGGGCTCGACCCGCATCGGCGCCAATTGCACCATCGGCGGTGCTGCCAACATCATCGGGCATCTGACGATCGTGGACGGCGTGCACATCTCGGCTGCGACGACCGTGACGCGCAGCATTGCTGCGCCGGGCGTCTACAGCGGCCCCTATCCCTTCGAAGAAAATTCGAGCTGGCAAAAGAACGCGGCCACGCTGCGCCAGCTCTCGACCCTGCGTGAACGCGTGCGCGACCTGGAAAAGAAATGACTGAGACGACGACCCCGATCACGATGGACATCCATGAAATCCTGACGCGCCTGCCGCATCGCTACCCCATCCTGCTGGTCGACCGCGTGGTGGAGCTGATCAAGGGCGAGCGCATCCGCGCCATCAAGAACGTCTCCATCAACGAGCCCTTCTTCCTCGGCCACTTCCCGCACCGCCCGGTGATGCCCGGCGTGCTGATCCTGGAAGCCATGGCCCAGGCCGCGACGTTGCTGGCGCTGCGCAGCATGGACATGGTGCTGGACGAGAAGTCGGTGGTGTATTTCGCCGGCATCGACGGCGCACGCTTCAAGCGCCCCGTGGAGCCGGGCGACCAGCTCGTGCTGGAAGTGACGCTGGGCCGCGCCAAAGCCGGTATCTACAAGTTCGCGGCCAAGGCCCTGGTGGGTGACCAGGTGGCCGCCGAAGCCGAACTGATGTGCACGATGCGCCGCATCGAGGCCTGACCCGCGCTGCAGATGGCTATCCATCCCACCGCCATCGTCGATCCCGGCGCGCAGCTGGACAGCAGCGTCGAGGTCGGCGCGTATTCGTTGATCGGCCCGCACGTGAAGATCGGCGCCGGCACCAAGGTCGGCCCGCACGTCGTCATCGAAGGCCACACCACCATCGGGCGCGACAACACCTTCTTCCAGTTCAGCTCCATCGGCGCCGCGAACCAGGACAAGAAGTACGCCGGCGAGCCCACGACGCTGGTCATCGGTGACCGAAACACCATCCGCGAGTTCTGCACGTTGAACGTCGGTACGGTGCAGGACCGTGGCGAGACGACGGTCGGCAACGACAACTGGATCATGGCCTACTGCCACCTGGCCCACGACGTCGTCATCGGCAACGAATGCGTGCTGGCGAACAACGCCACGCTGGCCGGCCACGTGCAGGTAGGCGACTGGGTCACCATCGGGGGCCTCACGGGCATCCTGCAGCGCATGCGCATCGGCGACCACGCCATGATCGGCTTCCAGGCGCACGTGGCTCAGGACGTACCGCCCTTCATGACGGTGGACGGCAACCCGCTGGCCGCGCGCGCGGTCAACGTCGTGGGCCTGAAGCGCCGCGACTTCAGCAGTGAGCGCATCGGCGTCATCCGCCAGATCTACAAGTTGCTCTACCGCAGCGGTCAAACGCTGGACGAGGCCAAGGCCGCCATTGCGGCGCTGCGCGGCACGGACGGGGGCGCGGCTGATGGCGACATCGACAACATGCTGTCGTTCCTCTCCGCCTCGACGCGCGGCATCGTCCGCTGATCGTGAAGCCCATCGTCCAAGGCAGACCTGGGCCGGCCCCACGAGGAGCCGGCGATGCTGGCCGGAGAGGCCCGCTAGCGCATTGCCCGTTCAGGCGGGCCGGGGCGTATGCAGGCGTTCGGCCCGCAGGCGCCACCGCGCGGGGCGATCACTGACATGCAGACAGCGCCACGCTTCGGATTCGTGGCAGGCGAGGCCAGCGGCGACCTGCTGGCCGGCCTGCTGCTGCAGGGCCTGCGTGAGCGCTGGCCCGGGCTGACGTCGCAGGGCATCGGTGGCCCCAAGATGATCGCCCAGGGCTTTGAGACCTGGTGGCCGCACAGCAAGCTGTCCATCTTCGGCTACGTGGACGCGCTGCTCAACATCCGCGAGCTGCTGGCCATCCGCAAGCAGCTCGGCACGCGGCTCATCGCGAGCCGGCCGGATGTGTTCATTGGCGTGGACGCACCGGACTTCAACTTTGGCCTGGAGAAGCGGCTGCGCGAGGCGGGCATCAAGACGGTCCACTTCGTCTGTCCGTCCATCTGGGCCTGGCGGCCCGAGCGCGTTGTGAAGATCAAGGCGGCAGCCGACCACGTGCTGTGCCTGTTTCCCTTTGAACCCGAGATCCTGCACAAGGTTGGCATCGGCGCCACGTACGTCGGCCATCCGCTTGCGGACGCCATTCCCATGGAAGTGCCGCGCACGGCTGCTCGCCAGGCGCTGAAGCTCTCCGAGGACGACACCGTCATCGCGCTGCTGCCCGGCAGCCGCAAGAGCGAGATCAACTACATCGCGCCGGCGCTGATCGGTGCGGCCAAGCTGCTCGCCAGGCCGGGCCGCCGCTTCGTGATACCGGTCGTGCCCGGCCTGCGCGGCCTCGTCGAGCCCATGCTCGGGGACATCGGCGCAGCCGACGTCCAGCTCGTCGACGGCCAGTCCCACGCCGCACTGGCGGCTTGCGACCTGACGCTGGTGGCCAGCGGCACGGCGACGCTGGAGGCGGCGCTGTTCAAGCGACCCATGGTGGTCGCCTATCGAATGAATGCGCTGAACTGGTGGCGCATGAAGGGCAGAGGCCTGCTCCCCTGGGTGAGCCTGCCCAACATCCTGGCGCGGGAGTTCCTCGTGCCCGAGCTGATCCAGCAGGCCTGCACGCCCGAGAACCTCGCCCGCGAGGCGGAGGGCCTGCTCGCTGACTCGGCACGCCGCGCCGCGCTGCAGGAGCGCTTCGTCCAACTCCACGAGCTGCTGCGGCAAGACACCGCGCGGCGTGCCAGCGATGCCATCGCGACGCTCATTGACGCCTGAACAAGGCTCCCTGGACTGGACGCCACCCGGCCTCGTCGCCGGCGTGGACGAGGCGGGCCGCGGGCCGCTGGCCGGTCCGGTGTTCGCGGCAGCCGTTATCCTGGACGACCTCCAGCCCATCGCGGGCCTGGCCGATTCCAAGGTGCTGACGGCGGCCCGGCGGGCGCGCCTGTACGACGAGATCCGCGCCAAGGCGCTGTGCTGCTGCATCGCGCAGGCGACGACCGAGGAGATCGACCGCATCAACATCCTGCAGGCCACGATGCTGGCCATGCAGCGCGCCGTGATGGGCCTGCGCCTCAAGCCGGCCCTCGTGCGCATCGACGGCAACCGCTTGCCGGTGTTGCCGGTGCCGGCCGAGGCCATCGTGAAGGGCGACGCCACCGTGCAGGCCATTTCGGCCGCGAGCATTCTGGCGAAGGTCGCGCGCGACCTGTTCTGCGAGCAGATGCACGCGAGCCATCCGCAGTACGGCTTCGCCGCGCACAAGGGCTACGGCACGCCTGAACACCTGGCCGCGCTGCGCGAGCACGGTGCCAGCCCCTGGCATCGACGCTCGTTCGCGCCCGTCCGGGAGAACCTCCGATGAGCGCACAGACCCTGCACATCACGTCCCGCGACAACCCGGCCCTGGTGCGGCTGCGCAAGCTGGCCACCGAGCCCGGTGGCTACCGCAAGACCGGCAGCGTCTGGATCGAGGGCGACCACCTGCTGCGCGCAGCGCTGCAAAGGGGCTGGCAACCCGCACTCGTCGTGCTGACCGAGGCCGCGATGCAGGACGCGACGCTGGCTGCGCTGGCTGAATCCGCGCCGCGTGCCCTCGTCGTCCCCACGGCCTTGTTCAAGGGACTGAGCGGCCTGGAGTCGCCGGCGCAGATCGGCGCGGAGCTCACGTTGCCCGCGGCGCCCGCGTTGGCGCCTGACGCCGCCAGTGTCGTGCTGGACCGGCTGCAGGACGCAGGCAACGTCGGGGCCATCCTGCGCAGTGCGGCGGCCTTTGGCGTGCGCCAGGTGCTGGCCCTCAAGGGCACCGCGGCGCTGTGGTCGCCCAAGGTGCTGCGCGCCGGGCAGGGCGCGCATTTCGGCCTGCGCCTCGTCGAGGGCCTGGAGGCCGATGACCTCGCCCAGTTGGCGGTGCCGCTGGTCGCCACCAGCTCTCACACCGAGCATGTACTGCATCGCATCCAGCTGCCGTCGCCTTGCGCCTGGGTCATGGGCCACGAGGGCCGGGGCGTGTCGGCAGAGCTGATGGCGCGTTGCGCGCTGACCGTCGGTATCCCGCAGCCGGGCGGCGAGGAATCGCTGAACGTGGCGGCCGCGGCGGCCATCTGCCTGTACGAAAGCGAGCGTCAGCGCGGCTGATTTGCCCCCTCTTTCA
>NZ_DASWYS010000345.1:0-1914 GCF_036404855.1 Roseateles sp. | reverse complement strand
CGAAGGGCACGAAACCCGGCAGGGCCTCTATGCGGCGCAGGAAGGCATTCACGCGCGGGTAGCCCGACAGGTCCACGTTGCCTTCCGGTGCCCGGGCGACGTAGCTGTACAGGGCGACGTCGGCGATGGTGGGGTGGCTGGCGGCCAGCCAGTCGCGGCCGTCCAGGTGGTCCTCCAGCTTGCCGAGGATGGCGTGTGCCCGGCCGATCACTTCTTCCGGGTTGAATCGGGCGCCGAACACGGTGACCAGGCGGGCCGCCGCCGGGCCGTAGGCGATCTCGCCCGCGGCCACGGAGAGCCAGCGCTGCACCTCCGCGGCACCGGCGGCGTCCTGCGGCAGCCAGTCCGTGCGGGCGTGCTTGCTGGCCAGGTAGACGAGGATGGCGTTGGAGTCCGACACGACCGTGCCGTTGTCGTCCAGCACCGGCACCTGACCGAAGCGGTTGAGGGCGAGGAAGTCCGGCTTCTTGTGGGCGCCGGCCTTCAGGTCCACTTCGATCAGTTCGTGGGGCAGGCCCAGCAGGGAGACGAACAGGCGGGCGCGGTGGGCGTGGCCGGAGAGGGGGTGGTGATAGAGCTTCATGGCGGGTTCCTGGTGGGTCTGGTGGGGTGGCGGGAGCGGGTCCCGTCCTGCCCATGCAGGTTCGCCCAGGGAGGCCCCGGCGAGAATCACCGGGCTTGGCACTTCATTGTTGCGCCGGGCGCAATGATCGCGGCGGCGCCGCCCACGGGGCTTTCCGGCCGGCTGGCCGGGCGGGGTGGAGCAGGGGCAGCCGGGCCTGCTCGTGCCGGGGCTGGCATTTGCGCGCGGGGCAGGGCGCGGCGGGCGGTTCCGCTTTATGATGCGCGCCTTTCGTTGCAAGATAGCCCCATGAAAGCCATAAGAAAATCGAGCAAGCTGGCTCATGTCCTCTACGACATCCGCGGCCCCATCATGGATCGGGCCAAGCAGATGGAGGACGAGGGGCAGCAGCTCATCAAGCTCAACATCGGCAACCTGGCCGTGTTCGGCTTCGACGCGCCCGAGGAAGTCCAGCAGGACATGATCCGCAACCTGCCCAATTCGGCGGGATATTCGGACAGCAAGGGCATCTTCGCCGCGCGCAAGGCGGTGATGCACTATTCCCAGACGCAGGGCGTGCAGGGCGTGACGCTGGAAGACGTCTACCTGGGCAACGGCGCCTCCGACCTGATCGCGATGGCGACCACGGCCCTGCTCGACAATGGCGACGAGCTGTTGCTGCCGGCGCCGGACTATCCGCTGTGGACGGCGGTGGCGAGCCTGTCGGGCGGCAAGCCGGTGCACTACCTCTGCGACGAGGCCAAGGGCTGGATTCCCGACCTGAACGATATCCGCGCCAAGATCACGCCGCGCACCAAGGGTATCGTGGTCATCAACCCGAACAACCCGACGGGCGTGGTGTATCCCGACGAGGTGCTGCGCGAGATCGTGGAGATCGCCCGCGAGCACGGGCTGGTGATCCTGGCCGACGAGGTCTACGACAAGGTGCTGTACGAAGGCGTGCGCCACACCGCGCTGGGCAGCCTGTCGACCGACGTGCTGACGCTGACCTTCAACTCGCTGTCCAAGAGTTATAGAGCCTGCGGCTATCGCGCGGGCTGGATGGTGGTGTCGGGAGACAAGGCCGGTGCCTCGGACTACATCGATGGCCTGAACATGCTGGCCAACATGAAGCTCTGCGCCAACGTGCCGGGGCAGTGGGCGATCCAGACGGCGCTGGGCGGCTACCAGAGCATCAACGACCTGGTCAGCGAGGGCGGCCGCCTGCGCCGGCAGCGCGACCTGGCCTACGAACTGATCACGGCGATCCCGGGCGTGACCTGCGTCAAGCCGGAGGCGGCGCTCTACATGTTCCCCCGGCTCGATCCGGAGGTCTATCCGATCAAGGACGA
>NZ_DASWYS010000344.1:0-3575 GCF_036404855.1 Roseateles sp. | reverse complement strand
GTTCGGACAGCGGCGCCAGGCGGCGGTTGATGCGGCAGGCGATGCAGCTGTTGCCGACGTCGGTGTGCACCGCGTAGGCGAAGTCGACGGCCGTGGAGCCTTTGGGCAGTTCCATGATGCGGCCTTTGGGCGTGAACACGTAGACCTCGTCGGGGAACAGGTCGATCTTCACGCTCTCGATGAATTCCAGCGAGTTGCCGGCGCGCTGCTGCAGTTCCAGTACACCCTTGACCCACTGGCGGGCGCGGGCGTGGCTGCCCTTGGGTTGCTCGTCGTCGTTGGACTTGTACAGCCAGTGCGCGGCAATGCCGTTGTTGGCCATCTCTTCCATCTCGCGGGTGCGGATCTGGATTTCGATGGGCACGCCGTGCATGCCGAACAGCGTGGTGTGCAGCGACTGGTAGCCGTTGGCCTTGGGAATCGCGATGTAATCCTTGAAGCGGCCGGGCAGCGGCTTGTACAGGCTGTGCACGGCGCCGAGCACGCGGTAGCAGGTATCGACCTTGTCGACCACGATGCGGAAGGCGTAGACGTCCATGATCTCGTTGAATGCCTTGCGCTTGCCGCGCATCTTCTTGTAGATGCTGAACAGGTGCTTCTCGCGGCCCATCACCTCGCCTTCCAGGCCATCGCGCGCGAGGCAGTGAATCAACGACTGCTCGATCTTCTCGACGATCTCGTTGCGGTTGCCGCGGGCGCGCCGCACCGCGGCGCGAATGCGCTCGGAGCGCATCGGATGCATGGCCTTGAAGCCGAGGTCCTCGAACTCCACGCGCATCGAGTGCATGCCCAGGCGGTTGGCGATGGGCGCGTAGATTTCCAGGGTTTCCTTGGCGATGCGCCGGCGTTTCTCGCCGGCCAGCACTTCGAGGGTGCGCATGTTGTGCAGGCGATCGGCGAGCTTGACCAGGATGACGCGGATGTCGCGCGCCATGGCCATGGCCATCTTCTGGAAGTTTTCGGCCTGCGCCTCGGCCTTGGTTTCGAAGTTCATCTGGGTCAGCTTGCTGACCCCGTCGACCAGTTCGGCAACGGTTTCGCCGAATTGCGCAACCAGCGCTTCCTTGGGAATGCCGGTGTCCTCGATGACGTCGTGCAGCATTGCGGCCATCAGGCTCTGATGGTCCATGTGCATGTCGGCGAGGATGTTGGCTACCGCGAGGGGATGGGTGACGTACGCTTCACCGCTGCGCCGGCGCTGCCCGTCGTGGGCCTGCTCGGCGTAGAAGTAGGCCCGGCGGACCAGGTTGACCTGGTCCGGGCCGAGGTAGGTCGACAGGCGATCGGCAAGCGTATCTATGGCTGGCAAGGCTGTGCTCCTTGCCGGCACGATGTAGGCTCGGCGGTTCGACTTCGACCTGGCATTTAATCAGATGGCCTCGTTGGGCTCTTCCTCGTACTGGATGAAGAGCGGCTCGTCGTCGACGATTTCATCCTGTGCAATGACATCGTAGTCGACCAGGCCGGAAGCGATCTCGCGCAGGGCGACGACGGTCGGCTTGTCGTTTTCCCAGGCCACCTTCGGCTCCTTGCCGCCGGTCGCCAGCTGGCGTGCACGCTTGGTGGCCAGCATGACCAACTCGAAGCGGTTATCGACGTTGTCCAGGCAATCTTCAACGGTAACGCGGGCCATGGTGTTCCTCGTGAGCAATAGCGGTATAGCGGGCCCGGATGGGCGAGCGGACGGAATAGTCTAAAAAATCACCATCGCGAATGGAAGCGCTGTTTGGGCGTGGGAGCGGGCGCGAATGCCCGTCGGCGCACGCTCAAAGGTATTCCGGCTTGAGAATGCCCTGGAGTTGCGCATGCGGAATGAACAGCTCCGGATGCCCGCTGGAGTAAGGCGCGATGCTGTAGACGTCATACTTGAGCAGCACGCCGTCCTCGAGCAGGGCGATATGCGCGGTCTGCTGGAACGGCCACTGCTCGCGGAAGTCGGAGTTCTGTGCCTGGTCGTTCTGCGTCAACCAGCGCTGGTGGGCCTGGCGGGCGGCGCGCCAGAAATTGCCTTCCTGGCCGGGGATCAGCAGGTCTTCCAGGCGCAGTTCGCGGTGCCGTGCGCTGTCGTAATTGATGAAGCCGCGCCCCGGCATGCCGTGGGCGCCTCCGGTATAGAGGTAGCTGGACAGCTCGATCACCGTGATGTCGCCATGTTGCTCACGCACCTTGGCCTGCAGATAGCTGGCCCAGCCAGGTTCGGCGTCGCGCAGGAACTCGGTCTGGTAGGCGTCCAGCGACGCCGGCAGCCGTGCATCCGGTGCGTTGAGCGTCATGCGACGCAGGCGCTCGTCGATCAGACGGTCGAGCTGCGGCTCGTCGGCAAAGTGCAGCGTGTCGATATTGACCAGCGGACAATCCTCGCCTTCGCAACCGTGCGGACGTTCCTCGGTGAGGCGCTGCGTGGCCTGCGGCGCTTGTTGCAATGGGCTGTGCTGGCAGGCGCCGAGCAACAGCAGGCTGGCCAGCAGGGCGTAGACGGGAAAACGTGCGGTAGCGGTCGGATGGCTCATGGTTCGCCTGTCGGGGTGAGGTGCCGTTTCGAGTTCGTCGGGTGTCTGAAGTTCGGCCGTGAGCGAATCCGGGCGCCTTGCATCGGTCAGCTGAGGGCTGCGGCGGTGTTGACGGCGCGCTAGGATGATCACGGAGACGGCTCACGATGTGCGGCTGTAGTCATGCCAGTGCCGGCGCAGTGCGGATCATGTCAGCCGCTGCGCGGGTGCGGTCCAACCGAATGTGAGTGATGTCCAGATGAGCGAGACTTTCAAGCCCGGCCCGGATGATGTCCAGATCCTGCGACGCGAGCAATGCTTCAGCGGTTTTTACCGCCTGGAGCGCCTGCACCTGCGTCATCGCCAGTTCAACGGTGCGATGGGCGCGGAGCTGAGTCGTGAGCTGTTCGTGCGTCATGATGCGGTGTGCGTGCTGCCCTACGATCCATGCCTGGACCGGGTGGTGCTGATCGAGCAGTTCCGCGTCGGCGCGCTGGGCAAGGCGAGCAATCCCTGGTTGATCGAGCTGGTCGCCGGGCTGATCGATACGGACGAACAGCCCGAGGAGGTGGCGCGCCGCGAGGCCATCGAGGAGGCCGGGCTGGAGCTGGGCGAGCTGTGGCCGGTGACCCGCTACTTTCCGTCGCCGGGCGGCAGCGACGAGCAGGTCCACCTGTTCGTCGGTCGGTGCGACAGCCAAAACGCTGAAGGTATATTCGGCCTGGCCGAGGAGGGCGAGGACATTCGTGTGCACGTCTGGACGCTGCAGCAGGCGCTGCAGGCCGTGCGTGACGGGCGCATCGACAACGCTGCGAGCATCATCGCCCTGCAATGGCTGGCGCTGAACCGCGATGACGTGCGGGGAGCCTGGCAATGAACCGGCGCCGCGAGCGCTACCGGGTCGACCTGCCCGAGCTGCAGGCGACCTGCGAGGCCAATTACCTGCGCCTGCTGCGTCTGCTGCCGGAGATGCGCCAGTCCGGCCGTACCCGGCGCATCGCCATCAGCCAGGGCGATCAGCTGCTCGGCGTGCTGGTGCTGCAGGTGCTGGAAAACTGCCCCTACACCACCACCGTGCAGGTCAGC
>NZ_DASWYS010000343.1:0-27847 GCF_036404855.1 Roseateles sp. | reverse complement strand
ATCACGGCGTTGAGGCCGGGCGCGTCGCCTCCGCCGGTGGTGATGGCAATGCGCCGGAGAGTGGGGAGAGCTGGGATGTCGGTCACAGGCATGACCGCGAGTCTGCTACAGCTCCAGCTTCTCGCGCAGCAGCTTGGCCTGCCGCCGCGACACCTCGACCTGGTGACCATCGCGCAGCGTGACGCGGTAGCCATCGCTGCTGGAGGGTGCTATGGCCTGGATCCAGCGCAGGTTGATCAGGTGGCTGCGGCTGGCGCGGAAGAAGAGCTGCGGGTCCAGCCTCTCTTCCAGGCCTGTGAGGGTGCGCGCGAGCAACGGGCGCTGGCCGTCGAACCAGGCCTGCGCATAGTTGCCGCAGGCCTCGAACCCGGCGATGTCGCCCAGGCGCACGAACCAGCAGCGCTCGCCGTCGCGCAGAAAGACCATGTCCTCGGCGCCCTTCAGGCCGGCCGACGCGGACGCAACGACCGACGCGGGCCGCAGGCGCTCGCGCGCCTTGGCCAGCGCCGCCGCCAGCCGCTCGGGGTCGATGGGCTTGAGGAGGTAGTCCAGCGCGTTGCGTTCGAAGGCGGCGAGCGCATGCTGGTCGTAGGCGGTGGTGAAGACGACCAGGGGCAGGTGCTCGAGCCGGTCCAGCAGGTCAAAGCCTGTGGCGCCGGGCAGCTCAACGTCCAGCAGCAACAGCTCTGGAGCCAGCGCCTCGATGGCCTCGCGGGCCGGCGCCAGCTCGGCGGCCTCGCCGACGATGTCAGCGTCCGGGATGGCAGCGAGCAACGTGCGCAGCTCCTGTCGCGCCAGGCGCGAATCCTCGACGATGTAGATCCTCATGCGGCCAGGTCCATCGTGACGATGACACGGCCGTTCGCCGAAGCGACGCTGCAGCCGGCACCGGGGCCGCCGGCTCGCACCAGGCGCTCACGCAGGTTGACCAGGCCAAGCCCAGTGCCTTCGGAGGCACCCGGCGCCCAACGGCCGGGGTTGGCGACGGCCACGCTGAGGGTGGGGCCATGGCGGCGGATGGCGATGTCCACCACCCCGCCGCCGGGGGTGCGCGCGATGCCATGCTTGATGGCGTTCTCCACCAGCAGCTGCAGCAGCATGGGCGGCACGCTGGCGTCGGCCGTGGCGGGGTCGACCTGCCATGCCACGCGCAATCGCTCCTCGTGGTGCAGCTGTTCCAACGCGATGTAGTCGCGCACGACGGCCAACTCGTCGACCAGCGGCACACGCTCCTTGGCGCTGTGCTGCAGTGTGTGGCGCAGCGTGTTGGACAGGCGGCTCAGCATCTCGCGGGCGCGGGTGGGATCCTCATTGACGAGGGCGCGCAGGTTGTTCAGGGCATTGAACAGGAAATGCGGGTTGATCTGGGCGCGCAGCACCTGCAACTCGAGCTCGCGGGCAGCCGCCTCGGCCTGCCACTTGGCGATCTCGCCCCGGCGCCAGCGGTTGAGCATCTGCAGCCCCACCCAGGCGGCCATCCACAGCCAAAGCAGGATGGTGGTGTTGACGGTATAGCTCGCCAGCACCGCCCA
Organism: Roseateles sp.; assembly: GCF_036404855.1. Taxonomy (GTDB): domain Bacteria; phylum Pseudomonadota; class Gammaproteobacteria; order Burkholderiales; family Burkholderiaceae_C; genus Pelomonas. The sequence goes on along the minus strand of NZ_DASWYS010000343.1, from coordinate 26,315 downwards.
GCCATAGGGCATGTTGGGCGGAAACTCCAGCAGCCCCAGCCAAAGCCCGAGGCGGTTGACGAGGTAGAGGGCAACCTGCAGGCCAAACGCGAACACGGGCGGCATGCACACCAGGCGGAGCAGCAGCGAGCGCGGTGACCTGTCCAGCCAGTGCTGCCACAGCGCCAGCGCTCGCAATCCTTCGCTGGCCGCGAACAGACCGGCGCCGACGCACACCATCACGAAGACGAGCGAGCCGGTGATCCGCTGGAAGCTCGCCACCATGGCGAGCGAGATGGCCATGTAGCCACTCCACAGCAAGGCCTGCACGGCCAGGCGTTTGCGCGTCGTCATGCTCCCTCTTTCAACACCCGCTCAATGGCTGGCGATGAATGCTTTGACCTCGCCGACCAGCCAATCGGCATCGTCCCACATGAGGAAGTGGTAGCCGCGCTGGCTCATCGAGACCTTCACGCCGTTCAGGCCGGCGTACTGCGTCTCGAAGATCTTCCTGGTGCTCTCCAGCGTCGAGCCCATGGGCTCGAATGCGGCCCAGGCGCCCAGCACCACCGTGGGTGTGGTGATCATGGGCAGCAGCGGGCGCAGGTCTTCACCCCAGAGCTCGGACATGGCCTGCGCCGAGGTGGCACGGTCGCTCGCCAGGCTCCAACCGTAGACGCGCTCATTGTTGGCAGGGTCACGGCTCATTCCCATGGCCCCCTGCCGAGCACCTGCTTCCCACTGCTCCTTCGTGGCGCCCAGCATCTGTTGGCGCATCGCCGCTGCCGCGCCGCGCGCGGCCTCGGGCGTCATGCCGCGCAGGCCGGCGAGGAAAGGCAGGGAGTCGACGATGACGAGGCGCTCGATGCGGCCGGGACGTTCGGCCGCCATCTGCAGCGCCAGCACGCCGCCCAGGCTGTGGCCCATGACCACGGGCCGGTCGAGCTTGCGGTCGTCGAGATAGGCCAGCAGGCGGTCGCGCATGCCGTGCAGAAAGTGTTCGGTCACCACGGCCGGCGCGCCGGCAAAGCCGGGCAGCTGCACCACGTGGCATTGCACCCCGGGCTGCAGCGCGGCGCAGGTCTGCGTCCAGGTGGCCGCGGCGCTGTTCAGGCCTGGAATCATGAGGACGGGCCGGCCCTGGCCCACCACGTCGACGCGCAGGTCGCGAAATTCCGCCGGCGCGGCCTGGCCGTTGCTGGCCGACAGCGCCGTCGCGATGGCCACGGCGGCGGCAAAGAGGCCCATCCAGGAACGCTTGCAGACTGACATGCGAGTCTCCATCGAGGTTGTGAAGCAAGCATGTTGCCGCAGCCCGGGCGCGGCACTGACAGCCCGGTGACGAACGGCTGGAAGCGGGGATGAATGGCGAGCCGGCCGGGCCGGCGGCGGGCTACTTCAGCCGCTGTGCCCAGTAGACCAGCACCTCGGTGCGCGGCTCGATATCCGTCGGGCTGTAGGTGTAGGTCGGCACGACGTTGATCGCATCCAGCGTGTTCAGGCCGGAGATGATGCGACCGAAGACCGCATAGCCCGGGTTGGCGGCGCTCTGGTAGTCCAGGCTGGTGTTGTCCTGGACGTTGAAGAAGAACTGGCTGGTCGCGGAGTCGGGGTCGCTACGGCGCGCCATCGCGATGGTGCCGCGCAGGTTGGACAGGCCGTTGTTGCTCTCCAGCTTGATGGCGGCGTACAACGGCTGCTTGACCACCATGCCGCTGGTGTAGCCGCCGCCCTGTATGACGAAATCGCGGTCGACGCGGTGGATCAGCGTCTGCGTGTAGAAACCCGCGGCGACGTATTTGTAGAAGTTCGCAACCGTCTGCGGCGCGTAGGTGTCATAGAGCTCGACGACCATCTCGCCGCTGCTGGTCAGCATGCAGACCGTGGGCCAGGTGCTGGCGGTGGACGCGGCCAGACCGGCCGCGCTGCACGAGAGGGTCGGGGGATTCGGATTGGGGTTGGGGCGCGGGTACTGCGTGCCACCGCCTCCGCCTCCCCCACCTCCACCGCCGATCTCGACTTCGACGCCACCACCGCAGGCGCTGAGCAGTGCGGCCGCGCCAAAGGCAAGGACGAGGCTGGCAAAACGGGCGGGCAGGCGCATGTCGGTCTCCAGGGAATGCCGGCTCAACGCCTGACGCCATGTTCTGTTGACTCTGCTTACAAGCAATTACCAGTGCTGGCTATAGTCCGCGCCGCCGCCCAGCGCTGGCGTTTTTTCCACATCCCTGCCGCCGACCCCGATGTCTTTTGCAACCAACCGCCGTTCCGCCCTCTTGCTCGCTCTGAGCGCCAGCCTCGGTCTCGCCGCCTGCGGCGGTGGCTCCGGCAGTGACGCGGGCACGCCCATCAATCAGGATCCCAACGGCTGGAGCGGCGTGACCACGCTGAAGACGACGGACACCATCGTCGGCACCGGCGCGTCCGTCGACACCGGCACGCTCGCCGCCGTGGCATACACGGGTTGGATCTACGACGTCCGCGTCGCCGACACCAAGGGCACCAAAATCGACAGCAACGTCGGCGCGGCGCCGCTGTCTTTCGTGGTCGGCAGCAACTCACTCATCAGGGGCTTCGAACAAGGCGTCATCGGCATGAAGCCGGGCGGCAAGCGCACCATCACCATGCCGGCCAGCATGGCCTACGGCAGCACGGGCAAGGCCCCCGCCGTACCGGCCAATGCAGCCCTGGTGTTCGAGATCGAGATGGACCCGAATGGCTGGACCGGCGTGACCGCCCTGAAAACGCAGGATACCCTCGCCGGGACCGGTGCCTCTGCTGACGCGGGCAGGAACGTCACGGTGACTTACACCCTTTGGCTCTACGACGCACGCAGCGCCGGCACCAAAGGCCTGCAGATCGAGAACAACACCGCCGGATACACGTTCAAGCTGGGCGCGGGCACCGTGATCCCCGGCTTCGACCAGGGCATCACCGGCATGAAGGTGGGCGGCAAGCGCACCATCACCATCCCGGCCAGCCTGGGTTACGGCAACAGCGGCGACAGCAGCGGCAAGATCCCCGGTGGCGCGGTGCTGGTGTTCGACGTTCAGCTGAACGCCGTCAACTGAGCTCGAGGTTGTCAATGAGCCGCGTGGTTCCCAACCGCGCGGCGCCCAGCGCGACCAGCGGCTGCCCATCAACGGCCGGCCCGAGGTCGTGCTGCCGTCGCAGCGTCAGGTAATCCGGCGCCCAGCCGGCGTCGCGCATGGCCTGCATGGCATCTGCCTCCATCGCGGCCAGGTCACGCTCGCCAGTCTGCCAGCGGGCGATCAGAGCCTTGAGCGAGCGGGACAGGCGCAGCGCCTCCGTCTTTTCGGTCTCGCTCAGATAGCCATTGCGCGACGACAAGGCCAGGCCCTGCTCGCTGCGGCGCGTCTCACCGCCGTGGATCTCGACCGGCAGCGCCATCTGCGCTGTCATGCGGCGCAACACCATCAGCTGCTGGTAGTCCTTCTTGCCGAACACCGCCTGCGTCGGCTGCACGATGTTGAAGAGCTTGTGCACGACCGTGCAGACGCCCGTGAAGAAGCCGGGGCGGAAATGGCCCTCCAGGATGTCGGCCAGCTCGGCGGGTGGCTGCACCTTGTAGCCCTGCGGTTCCGGATACAGCTCCTTCTCGCTCGGCGCGAAGACGATGTCGCAACCGGCGGCTTCGAGCAGCGCACAGTCGCGCTGCAGTGTGCGCGGGTAGGTGTCGAAGTCCTCGTGCGGCGCGAACTGCAGCCGGTTCACGAAGATGCTCGCGACCACCACGCCTGCCGGGCCGATCAGCTCACGGGCCTGCTTGACGAGCGCCAGGTGGCCGTCGTGCAGGTTGCCCATCGTGGGCACGAAGCCGCGCTGGCGGTGGATGACAAGCGCCTCCCGCAGCTCGGCAATGGTGTGGATCACTTGCATCTTCAGAACCCGTGGATCTCGTTAACGGGGAACGTCTTGGCCTTCACCTCGTCCACATAGGCCTTCACGGCGGCCAGCACGGAATCCTTGCCAGCCATGAAGTCCTTGACGAAGCGCGGCTTGCGTCCGGGTGTGATGTTGAGCATGTCGTGCAGGACCAGCACCTGCCCCGAGGTGCCAACGCCGGCGCCGATGCCGATGACAGGCACCGGCGACTCGGCCGTGATCTCGGCCGCCAGCGCGGCAGGCACCATCTCGTAGAGCAACATCGCGGCGCCGGCCTCGACCAGCTCCATCGACTCGCGCTTCATGCGCGCAGCCCCGGCCTCGTCGCGGCCCTGCACCTTGAAGCCGCCCAGCGCGTTCACCGTCTGCGGCGTGAAACCGAGATGGCAGCAGACCGGGATGCCGCGCTCGCTGATGAAGCGCACCGTCTCGACCGTCCAGCCCCCGCCCTCGAGCTTGACCATGTGGGCACCGGCTTTCACCAGCGCTGCGGCGCTCTTCCAGGCTTCTTCCTTGCTGACGTGATAGCTGTCGAAGGGCAGGTCGGCAATGATCCAGGCCCATTTGTGGCCGCGCGACACGCAGAACGTGTGATAGACCATGTCCTCGAGGCTGACCGGGGCTGTCGAGCCACGGCCCTGCAGCACGTTGCCCAGGGAATCGCCGATCAGCAGGATGTCGACGCCGGCCTCGTCCAGCAGGCTCGCGAAGGCCGCGTCGTAGCAGGTCAACATCGTGATCTTCTCGCCGCTGGCATGCATCTGCGCCAAGCGCGGCAGGGACATGGGTTTGCGGTCGGTCATGGCTGGCATCTCCTGGAAAACCCTGGGTCACCCCTCGGGGCGGCCGCAGTGTAGCGTTCGGGCCTATGACCCTGACCGAGTTGCGCTACATCGTCGCCGTCGCCCGCGAGCGGCATTTCGGCCGCGCTGCCGAAGCCTGTTTCGTGTCGCAGCCGACGCTGTCGGTGGCGATCAAGAAGCTGGAGGAGGAACTGGACCTGAAGATCTTCGAGCGCGGCGGCAGTGAAGTCACCGTCACGCCGCTGGGTGAGGAGATCGTGCGCCAGGCCCAGTCGGTGCTGGACCAGGCCGGCGCCATCAAGGAGATCGCCAAGCGCGGCAAGGACCCCCTGGCGGGCGCGCTGCGCCTGGGCATCATCTACACCATCGGACCCTACCTGCTGCCTGAGCTGGTCAAGCACACCATCGAGCTCTACCCGCAGATGCCGCTGATGCTGCAGGAGAACTTCACCGTCAAGCTTCTGGAAATGCTGCGCACCGGTGAGCTGGACTGCGCCATCATGGCCGAGCCCTTCCCCGACGCCGGCCTGGCCACTGCCCAGCTCTACGACGAGCCCTTTGTCGTCGCGCTGCCGGCCTCTCACGCGCTGGCATCGCGCCATGCCATCAGCGCCGAGGAACTCAAGCGCGAAACCATGCTTCTGCTGGGCACCGGCCACTGCTTCCGCGATCACGTGCTGGAGGTCTGCCCCGAGTTCGCGCGCTTCTCCAGCGACGCCGAGGGCATACGCCGCAGCTTCGAAGGCTCGTCGCTCGAGACCATCAAACACATGGTGGCCTCCGGCATGGGCGTGACCGTCGTGCCAGCCCTCAGCGTGCCGCGCGACCCGACGCCGCACCTGCGCTTCGTGCCCTTCAGCGACCCCATTCCCACGCGCCGCGTCGTGCTCTGCTGGCGGCGCAGCTTCACGCGCTACGAAGCCATTGCGGCACTGCGCAACGCCATCTATGCCTGCCAGCTGGAGGGCGTGACGCGGCTGAGCTGACCCGCGATGATGATTTTGGCTATCATTAGGTTAAATCTATTCAAACCTTGCATTGAATAGTATTCATTAAGCTTCTCCTCCCCAGGACCCTTAAGGAGCTGACATGACGCACCCCGGAGACAAGAGCGAGGGCCGGTGCCCCTTCCACAGCCGCTCACAGGCCGCCACGGCCAACCAGCGCTGGTGGCCCAACCAACTCAACCTGGCCATCCTGCACCAGCATTCGCCCCGGTCCAACCCGATGGGCGAGTCGTTTGACTACGCCAAGGAATTCAAGAGCCTGGACCTGGACGCCGTCGTCAAGGATCTGCGCGCGCTGATGACGGATTCACAGGACTGGTGGCCGGCCGACTACGGTCACTACGGCCCGTTCTTCATCCGCATGGCCTGGCACGCGGCAGGCACCTATCGCGTGCAGGATGGCCGCGGCGGCGGCGGCACCGGCAATCAGCGCTTCGCGCCACTGAACAGCTGGCCCGACAACGGCAATCTCGACAAGGCGCGCCGCCTGCTGTGGCCCATCAAGCAGAAGTACGGCCGCAAGCTCTCCTGGGCCGACCTCTTCATCCTGACCGGCAACGTCGCGCTGGAGTCCATGGGCTTCAAGACCTTCGGCTTCGGCGGTGGCCGAGCCGACATCTACGAACCCGAGCTCGACATCGACTGGGGCCCCGAGGCCGAATGGCTGGCACTGAGCAAGGCGCCCAACAGCCGCTACAGCGGCGAGCGCGACCTCGCCAACCCGCTGGCCGCCGTACAGATGGGCCTGATCTACGTGAATCCCGAAGGTCCAGACGGCAACCCCGACCCGGTGGCCTCGGCGCGCGACATCCGAGAGACCTTCGCCCGAATGGCCATGAATGACGAGGAGACCGTGGCGCTGGTCGCCGGCGGCCACACCTTCGGCAAGGCCCACGGCGCGGGCGACGCCAAGCTTGTCGGCAAGGAGCCGGAGGCGGCCGACCTGGTGGAGCAGGGTCTGGGCTGGCGCAGCACCTACGAGTCCGGCATGGCCGGCCACACCATCACCAGCGGCATCGAGGGCGCATGGAAACCCAACCCGACGACCTGGGACATGGGTTACTTCGACACCCTGTTCAAGTACGACTGGGAGCTGACCAAGAGCCCCGCCGGCGCCCACCAGTGGCGGCCCAAGGGGGGCGCAGGCAGCGACACCGTCGTGGACGCCCATGATCCCAAGAAGTTCCACGCGCCCATGATGACCACCGCCGACCTGGCGCTGCGCATGGATCCGACGTACGAGAAGATTTCGCGCCGCTTCCACGCCAATCCGGCCGAGTTCGCCGACGCCTTCGCCCGCGCCTGGTTCAAGCTGACCCACCGCGACATGGGCCCCGTCGCCCGCTATCTGGGCAAGCTGGTACCCAAGGAAACGCTGATCTGGCAGGACCCGGTGCCCGCGGTGGACCATGCCCTTATTGACGCGCAGGACATCGCCAAGCTCAAGGCCCAGATCCTTGCCTCGGGCCTGTCCATCGCCCAGCTCGTGGCCACCGCCTGGGCCTCGGCCGCCAGCTTCCGCGGCAGCGACATGCGCGGCGGCGCCAACGGTGCGCGCCTGCGCCTCGCCCCGCAGAAGGACTGGGCCGCCAACCAGCCCGCCGAGCTGGCCCGCGTCCTGCCCCAGCTGGAGGCCGTGCAGCAGGCCTTCAATGCATCGGCCGGCGGTGGCAAGAAGGTCTCGCTGGCCGACATCATCGTGCTCGGCGGCGTCGCGGCCGTCGAGGCGGCCGCCCGGCAGGCGGGCGTCGCCCTCACCGTGCCCTTCCACCCCGGCCGCACGGACGCGACACAGGACCAGACCGACGTGGCCTCTTTCGCCGCGCTGGAGCCTGTGGCCGATGGCTTCCGCAACTATCTGCGAGCCGGCCTGCCGGAGGCAGCCGCCGCCGAGCTGCTGGTCGACAGGGCCCAGTTGCTGACGCTGTCGGCGCCCGAGATGGCCGTCCTCGTCGCGGGCCTGCGGGTGCTGGGCGCCAACACCGGCGGCAGCCCGCACGGCGTGCTGACGACGCGGCCGGGCACACTGTCCAACGACTTCTTCGTCAACCTGCTGGACATGCGCACCAAGTGGCAGAAGGCCGGCGATGTGCTGGAAGGGGTGGACCGCGCGACGGGCCAGCGGAAGTGGACGGCCACCGTGGCCGACCTCGTCTTCGGCTCCAACGCGCAGCTGCGCGCCCTGGCCGAGGTCTATGCCGGCAGCGATGCGCAGCAGAAGTTCGTGCAGGACTTCGTCGCTGCCTGGGCCAAGGTCATGGACCTGGACCGTTTCGACCTGCACGCCTGAAGGAGTTCGGGATGAAGCCCGTCGCTCGCGCCGCCCAACGCGGCCTCGGCTGGATTGTCTTCGCCAGCGGCAGCCTGGTCGCGCTGGCCCTGCTGATCCATGGCCTGACCGGTTGATTGACCGACCGGCCCGCGAGGGCTGGCACCTCCGGGGCGGGCCGAATCCGTTAGGCTCACCCCGTCCTGTTTTGGAGAATGTCCATGGCCAAGAAACCCGCCGCCTCAGCCCCCGTCATCAGCATCGGCATCAGCGAAAAGGATCGCGCGGCCATCGTCGCCGGCCTGTCCAAGCTGTTGGCCGAGACCTACACGCTGTACCTGACGACGCACAACTTCCACTGGAACGTCACCGGGCCCATGTTCACGAGCCTGCACACGATGTTCATGACCCAGTACACCGAACTGTGGAATGCCGTCGATCCCATCGCGGAGCGCATCCGCTCCCTGGGACATGCAGCGCCTGGCAGCTATGCCCAGTTCACCAAGCTCAGCAGCCTGCCGGACGTGCCCGCCACCCCGCCCAAGGCCATGAAGATGGTCGAAGTGCTGGTGCAGGGCCATGAAGCCGTTGCCCGCACCGCGCGCGCCATCTTCCCTCTGGTCGACAAGGCCGGTGACGAGCCGACTGCCGACCTTCTGACCCAGCGCCTGACCGTGCACGAGCAGACCGCATGGATGCTGCGCAGCCTGCTGGCGGAGTGAAGGTCGCCGTCCTCACCTTCGACGGCTTCAACGAACTCGACAGCTTCATCGCGCTGGGCCTGATCAACCGGCTCGGCCACCTGGGCTGGTCGGCCGAGATCACCAGCCCGGCCGCGCAGGTGCGCTCGATGAACGGCGTCGCCATCACCGCACAGCGGCCGCTGGAGTTCGCCAACGAGGCCGATGTCGTGCTGTTCGGCAGCGGCATTCACACCCGCGCCATCGCCGCCGATGGCGCGCTCCTGGACCGGCTGCGACTGGACCCGGTACGCCAGCTCATCGGCGGCCAATGTTCCGGCACGCTGCTGATGGCCCGCCTGGGCCTGCTGGCCGACATGCCCGCCTGCACCGACTCGACCACCAAGCCCTGGGTCGTCGAGGCCGGTGTGCGTGTCGTCGAGGAACCCTTCCACGCCCGCGGCCCCGTCGCCACGGCCGGGGGCTGCCTGGCCTCGCAGTACCTGGCCGCCTGGGTCATGGCCTCGCGCGCCGGGCTGGACGCCGCGCGCCAGGGGCTGCACTACGCCGCGCCGGTAGGGGAGAAGGACGACTACGTCGAACGGCTGCTGGACGTGATCAAGCCATTTCTGCCGCCGGCCTGATGGGGACCGCCGGACGCCCAGCTTCCACTGGTGTCGGCTTTCGACGCCTTGCTGTGCGTCCAGGCCCCGTTCGCCCCGTCGTGCCGCCGGGCGGGCTGCCGAGCCCTAGCCTGCGTTCGGACCCCCATGGGTTCGCAACGGGAGATTGATCGATGAAAGCCTATGCCGTCCTGGCCGCCATCGCGGTCGGCAGCCTCGCCACCGCGCTTGCCAAACCCTCCGGGCTGCCCGCGGGCTGGCTGCAGAGCGGCGATGCCCAGACCTGCGAGGGCCAGGTGGTGTCCGCGAGCGGCGCACCCAGCGCCAAGGTGTTCAGCCTGGATTGCAAGCCGGGCACCGTCGGCTTCTCGACCTTGATGCAGCAGGTGGCCGGCACCGACTACGCGGGCAAGCGCATACGCCTCAGCGCCCAGCTGCGCGCCGACCAGCTCGCCGCCTGGGGCGGCCTGTGGATGCGGGCAGACAGCGGCCAACGCGTCGCGGCCTTCGACAACATGTACAACCGGCCGCTGCGCGGCAGCTTCGACTGGCAGACGGCCGAGGTCGTTCTGGACGTCCCGCAAGACGCCACCACGCTCAGCTTCGGCTTCCTGCTCAATGGCGCGGGCCAGCTGCAGGCCACGCAGTTCAAGCTCGAAGTCGTCGCCAACCATGTGGCGGTCACAGGTGAGCGTGGCGCCCCCGTGCTGCCGCGCCAGCCCAGGGACCTGACGCCGCCTTGAGCGCCACCACGCCATCGCTGGGCAGCGATCTCGCCCAGACCCTGCGGGAAGAAGGGGTGGGCTGGCAGCGCGGCGCGCCGCTGCTGGCCGGCCTGGTGCTGTTCGGGCTGACGGCGCCTTGGCTGCGCGAGCAGCCGGCCTGGGCCTTATCGCTGGGCTTGTGGCTGGGCCATGCCACCACGGACGGTCTGGGCGGGCTGATGGGCAGGCGCCTGCGTACGGAGCACCGCATCGCGCTGCCCAGCCTGCTGTTCCTGGCCTTGCTGCTGGGCGCCATGCTGGGCTGGAGCGTGGAGCAGTTGCTGACGACGGCGCTGTTCAGCGGCAACGACCGCGTCGTCCGTGCCTGGCTGCATTTCGGCTTTGGCGCGCTGCTGATGGGCCTGCCACTGCTGCAGGGCCTGCGCCGGCTGCGGGCCGTGCGTCGTGTGGAACGGGAGCGCGCGCGGCTGCGGGCCGAGCTGCAGATGCTGCAGGCCCAGATCGAGCCGCATTTCCTGTTCAACACGCTGGCCACGCTGCGCAGCTACGTGCGCCAGGGCTCGGATCGCGCGCTGCCGTTGCTGGACGCCATCAGCGGCCTGCTGGAAACAACGCTCGACCGCGTGCGACAGGCGGAAGACTCCACGCTGGGCCAGGAATGCCAGATCGTCGAGCACTACCTGGCCATCATGGCGCTGCGCCTGGGCACGCGCCTGAGCTACCGCCTTGACGTGGACGCCGCGCTGCGGCCCCTCCCGCTGCCGCCGCTGATGCTGCAGCCGCTGGTGGAGAACGCCATCCAGCACGGCATTGAGCCCAGCGAGAGCGGCGGCACCATCCAGCTACGGGCCGAGTCCGGCAGCGGCCGCCTGCTGCTGCGGGTCATCAACAGCGGCCAGGCGCTGGTGGGCGAGGCACCTTCCGGCCACGGCCTGGCGCTGATCAATCTGCGCCAGCGCCTGCGGGCCTTGCACGGCGACCGGGCCGACCTGCAGCTCGCCACCAATGCCGATGGCTTCACCGAAGCCACGCTCACACTGCCCCTACCATGAAGCGGCCCGAACACTCGCCACGCCTGTTGCCTTCCGAGGGCGTCGAGCAGCACTGACATGACCACCGCCCTCATCGCCGACGACGAGCCCCAGCTGATCGAGGAGCTCCAGCAACTGCTCGCGATGGCATGGCCCGAGCTGGATATCGTGGCCGTGGCCCGCAACGGCACTGAGGCGCGCCGGCTGCTGGACGAGCTGCGCCCCGACATCGCCTTCCTCGACATCCGCATGCCCGGCATCGACGGCCTGGGCCTGGCCCAGCTCGCGCCACCGAGCACCCGCCTTGTCTTCGTGACGGCGCATGCGGAGCACGCGCTGGCCGCCTTCGAACGGGCGGCGGTGGACTACCTGCACAAGCCGGTCACGCCCGCGCGCCTCGCGGCCACGGTGCAGCGGCTGCAGGCTACGCAACCGCAGCGCGCCGGGCTGCGCTTCCTGCAGGCCTGGACGGGCAACACCATGAAGCTGCTGGACGTGGAGCACCTTGCCGCGCTGCGCTCCGAGCTGCGCCACACGCGGGCACTGAGCCAAACCGGCGGGCAACTGCTGCTGCGCACCTCGCTGGGTGAGCTGCAAAAGGAGCTGGACCCGCTGCTGTTCTGGCAGATCCACCGTGGCTCGGTCGTCAACGCCCGGGCCATCGAGCGCATCGAACGGCGCGACGATGGCGAGCTGTGGGTGCATCTGCGCGGGCTGAGCCAGGCCCTGCCCGTCAGCCGCGCGCACCGCGGGCGCTTTCGGGGGATGTAGGTCGCCCTACTCGCCCAGCTTGCGCAGCGCTGCCTTGGCGGAATCCATGCTCGGGTCCAGCGCCAGCGCCTTGCGATAGGCGCTACGGGCCTGGGCCTTGTCGGCCAGCATCAGGTGCATCTCGCCCAGGCTGTCCCAGGCGTTGGCCGATTCGGGATAGAGCTCGACGCCGATCTGCATCAAGGCCAGGCCTGCAGTCTTGTCGCCGCGCCGCGCCAGCCCATAGGCCTGCTGGTTCAGATAGGCCTCGCGCCCGGCCTCGTCGCGGCTGTCGCGCAGTGCGCGGTAGGCCGCCAGGGCCGCATCCTTGTCGCCGGCCAGCAGCAGTTCGCGCGGCAGGCGTTGCGTGTCGGCCAGCCGCGGTAGCAGCAGCGGGGCACCCTGTTCCTGCTCCAGGCGCAGGTTCCAGTGCCCCCCTGCACCGGGCTCGAAGCTGCGTGCCTGCTCCTGCTCGCGCTGCAGATAGCGACCGCCCGCCACCGGCACCAGTTCCCTGGGCGTCTCGCCGACTTCACCGATGAAGAGGCGCGTGCCCTGGCGTGTCACCTGCAGCACCCGCTCCGCATTGATGCGGTAGCGGCCGGGGGCCTGGTCCAGCGCCTCGGCGCTGGCCGGCAGCGGGGTCAGCGTCTTGAAGCCGGGCCAGCGGTACTCGTGGGCCACGGCGCGGCGCAGTTCATCCATCAGCGCGGGCTGGTTGGCGTTGATCATGATGGCGGCGCCCTGGCCGCTGTTCTGGCTGGCCATCAGGCTGGCGCAGAAGCCCTCGTTCCAACCGCCGTGGGCGAAGTAGGCCTCACCGTCGACCTTGGGCAGGCCGAGGCCCAGGCCGTAGCTGGCGTCACGCGCGGTCAGCATGTCGCGGGCCAGCGCGGCTGACATCAGCTTGCTCTGCCCGCCCAGCGCCTGCTGCACGCCGATCGCGAAGCGGGCCAGGTCCTGCGAGGTGGTCCACAGGCCGGCCGCGGCCAGCTCGGGATAGCGGTGCCGCTTGCCCGGCACGGCGCTGCCATCGGGTTGCACGCCGGCCGCGGCGCGCGCCAGCAGCGCAGGCGGCAATGCCGGCGCGAAGCTGCTGTCGGCCATGCCCAGGGGGCCCAGCACTCGCTGCTGCATCAGCTGTGCGAACGGCTGGCCGTCGGCCTCGCTCATCAGCAGCTGCGCGACCGTGTAGCCGCCGCCCGAGTAGCGAAAGGCCTTGCCCGGCAGCCGGTCCACGCGGACGGCCGCGGAGTTGGCGGGCGGCTTGCCCTCCAGCACGGCAAGGACGTCGGGCACCGCGGCGTCCGATGCGTATCCGGCGAAGCCATGCACGTTCAACCCACCCGTGTGGCTGAGCAGATGAGCGAGGGTGACCGGCACCTGCCGCGTCAGGTCGTTCTCCGGAATGCGCCATGACTTCAACCGCGCGTTGACCGGCTCATGCAGCAACAGCTTGCCGTCGTTGACCAGCGCCAACGCACCGAAGGCCGCCACCGGCTTGCTCACGGACGCCGCCTGGAACAGCGTGTCCGGCCTGGCCGGCACGCCCAGCTCGCGGTCGGCGAGGCCATAGACGCGGGTCCAGGCCAGGCCGTCCTTGTCGAAGACGGTGATGGTCAGGCCGGGGACGCCGTAGTGCTTCATGCGCTCCTGCAGGGTCCAGGTGGCATCACCAACGAAGCTGACCGGTGGCCGCAGCCCGGCCAGCACGCGGGCGATTCGAGCCTCGGGGTCATCGGACGAGTTCGCACTCGCGGCGCTGGCGGCCAATGTGCACAAGGCCAGAGCCAGCGGTCGAAGCAGAAGACTTTTCATGGGATTCGGGGGCTGCCAGTCGATGAAAGCACTAGCCTAATTTGTCAGACCGCGGACATTCCAGTCCGACGGGACGGATTGCAGCCGCGGAGGCCCCAACTGCGACCAGCACCGATAATTCGCGGTTCGCTCCGAGCCCGCACCATGTCCGCCGACCTGCCTTCCCGCATCGAATCCGAAGTCCGCCGCCGCCGCACCTTCGCCATCATCAGCCACCCCGACGCCGGCAAGACCACGCTGACGGAAAAGCTGCTGCTGTTCTCGGGCGCGATTCAGATCGCCGGCTCGGTGAAGGCGCGCAAGGCCTCGCGGCATGCGACATCGGACTGGATGGAGATCGAAAAGCAGCGCGGCATCTCGGTGGCGTCGTCCGTCATGCAGATGGAGTACCGCGACTGCGTCATCAACCTGCTGGACACCCCGGGCCACCAGGACTTCTCGGAAGACACCTACCGCGTGCTGACGGCCGTCGACGCGGCGCTCATGGTCATCGACGCAGCCAACGGCGTGGAGCCGCAGACACGCCGCCTGCTGCAGGTCTGCCGCGCGCGCAACACGCCCATTCTGACCTTCGTCAACAAGATGGACCGCGAGGTGCAGGAGCCGCTGGCGCTGATGGACGAGATCGAGCGCGAGCTGGGCATGACGGTGGTGCCATTCACCTGGCCGGTGGGCATGGGCAAGCAGTTCCACGGCGTGATGGACCTGCGCCAGCAGCGCATGCGCGTGTTCGCACCCGGCGAGGACCGCGTCGCCGGTGACGAGGAGGTCCTGGAGGGGCTGGACAACCCCGTGTATGCAGAGCGCTTCGGCATGCAGTACGACAGCGCGCAGGGCGAGATCGAGCTGGTCAACGAGGCTGCACCAGCCTTCGACCGTGAGCAGTTCCTGAGCGGCAGGCAGACGCCGATGTTCTTCGGCTCCGCCGTCAACAACTTCGGCGTGCAGGAAGTGCTGGATGCCCTCGTCGAACTGGCGCCAGCGCCGGACGCGCGCGTCGCGATGCAGCGCACCGTGCAGCCCGAGGAGCCCAAGTTCACCGGCGTCGTGTTCAAGATCCAGGCCAACATGGACCCGGCCCACCGCGACCGCATCGCCTTCCTGCGCGTGGCCTCGGGCCACTTCGAGCGCGGCATGCGTCTCAAGGTGGTGCGCTCCGGCAAGGAGTTGCGTCCCAATACCGTCGTCAGCTTCCTGTCGCAGCGCCGCGAGTTGCTGGACGAGGCCTTCGCGGGCGACATCATCGGCATCCCCAACCACGGCGTGCTGCAACTGGGCGACACCATCACCGAGGGCGAGGCGCTGCAGTACACGGGCCTGCCGTTCTTCGCGCCGGAGATGTTCCGCTCGGTGGAAGTGGCCGACCCGCTGAAAACCAAGCAGCTCAAGGCCGGCCTGCAGCAGTTGGGCGAGGAGGGCGCCATCCAGGTATTCCGGCCGATTGCCGGCAGCGTGCTGCTGCTGGGCGCCGTGGGCCAGCTGCAGTTCGAGGTCGTCGCGCATCGGCTGGAGCACGAGTACGGCGTCAAGGCGCGCATCACCGGCAGCCGCTTCCAGGTGGCACGCTGGGTCACTTGCGACGACCCGCAGGAACTCAAGCGCTTCATCGACGCGAACGACCACCGCATGGCCTACGACGCGGTCGACGCGCCCACGGTGCTGGTCGAATACGCACCCGAGCTCCGCGCCATCGAGAGCAACTGGCCCAAGATCAAGTTCCACGCGCTGCGCGAGCACGCGGGCCTGGTGTTCCAGCAGCGGCTGGACGGCTGAGGTCCAGACGGCGCCCTAACATCGCGCGATGCCGACCGCGCCTTCCAGACCCTGCCCCTCCTGCCACGAAGCCATGCAGGTGCACGTGCTGCCGGCCGTCTACAACGGCGCGGTGGAGATCGACTTCTGCTTCGCCTGCCACGGCATCTGGTTCGACCACCTGGAGAACCTCAAGCTCGCCCCCGAGGCCATCGCAACGCTGTTCAAGGAGATGCACCGCCACCGCGATGACGCCCGCATGCCGCTCGCCGGGCGCCTGAGCTGCCCGCAATGCCGCGGCCGGCTGACGCAGGGCTTCGACATCGTGCGCAGCGGCCGCTACATCACGCACCGCTGCGAGCACCGCCACGGCCGTTTCAGCAGTTTCGCGTCCTTCATGATCGAGAAGGGCTTCGTCCGCCAGCTCACCCGACCCGAGATCGCGGACATCGCCAGCAAGGTCGGTGTCATCCACTGCAGCAGCTGCGGCGCACCGGTGGACCTGCGCAAGGAGGATGCCTGCTCGCACTGCCGCTCGGCGCTGTCGTTACTGGACCCGCAGGCCGTGGAGCAGGCGCTGCAGAACTATGCCAAGGCGGCAACCCGACCCGCGCCCCGCAGCGTGGACGTTGCCGACGCTCTCGTCGTCATGGCGCGGGCGCGCTCGCGTGTGCAGCGCGAGAGCCCCGGGGCGGCCTTGCCCGGTGTCATGGGCACCGTCCTGACGGTGGACCTGATCAGCGCCGGACTGGGCCTGCTCAGCGGCTTGTGGGAGGACTGAGGCCGACGGGCGTGGCCCGCTGGCTGCGATGATGCGTGACCGCCTCTTTCGCCCTTCCGAATCGATGAGCAAGCACCTCCTCCTCCCCCTCGTCGCCGCCCTCGCCGCGACGCCCGCCGCGCAGGCAGCCCCCGAGCTCGAAACCGTCGTCGAGGGTCTGAAGACCCCCTGGGCCCTGGGTTTCCTGCCCGACGGCCAGTTCCTCATCACCGAGCGCGACGGCACGATGCGCACCGCCAAAGCCGGCGGCAAGCCGAGCGCGCCCATCCAGGGCGTGCCGGCCGTGGACGCCATCGGCCAGGGCGGGTTGCTGGACGTGCAGCTGGACAGCGATTTCGCACGCAACCGCACGATCTATTTCTGCTATGCCGAGCCCGGCGCCAACAAGACCAACGGCACCGCACTGGCACGCGCCCGGCTCAGCGAGGACCTGAAGCGACTCTCGGACGTCAAGGTCATCTTCAGTCAGCAGCCGAAGATGGAGAGCAGGCTGCACTTCGGTTGCCGCATCGCTGAGGCACCGGACGGCAAGCTCTTCCTGAGCATGGGCGAACGCTACAAGGGCATGCAGAGCGCGCAGACGCTGGACAACCATCTCGGCAAGATCGTGCGCATCGGCAAGGACGGCAGCGTGCCGGCCGACAACCCCTTCGTGAAGACCCCTGGCGCCCTGCCTGAAATCTGGAGCTACGGGCACCGCAACTCGCAGGGGCTGATCATCGACGCGCAGGGCCGCCTCTGGGAACATGAGCATGGCCCGCAAGGCGGCGACGAGCTCAACCTGATCCAGCCGAAACTCAACTACGGCTGGCCCGTCATCACCTACGGCGAGAACTACGGTGGCGGCAAGATCGGCGACGGCATCGCTGCCAAGGCCGGCATGGAGCAGCCCATCGTCAAGTGGGTGCCGTCCATCGCGCCGGCGGGCCTGGTGCGACTGAAGAGCGCCAGGTACGGTGCGGGCTGGCAGAACAGCTTCTTCATTGGCTCGCTGAAGTTCGGCCACCTGGAACGCGTGAAGCTCGATGCCGACAACCGCCCGGCCGAACAGGAGAAGCTCTTCACCGACGCCGGCCGCATGCGCGATGTGCGCGAAGGTCCCGACGGGCTGCTGTACTTGGTGCTGGAAGGTGCGGGCAAGGTGGTGCGCGTGAAGCCCTGAGCGCGGTCTTCCCCGAACGATGGGGCTCGGGACCGATACCAAGTTCGGGTGAGACCATAACGGCAGACTATGCCGCCGCTGCGCCGGACGCGCCCTGAAACGACCTGTCGGGGTCTGGCGTGCCCAGGGCATACCTCGACGAAGACGCGCCGCGTGCAGCGGCCGGCATGCATCGCCAGGGCCTGCTGCCACGGTCCCGCCGCCGCCGAAACAGCGGGGCGCGAAGGCCGTTAGGGCTCTTACAGTTCGGCCTGCCCCGATTCCCCCGGTGCTTGGGCCGGCCGCGCAATAGCTGCGAAACGCGCCCTCTAGGCATGACCGCACACCGCCTCCTCCCCGCCCTGACCCTCCTGCTGGCCAGCCTCGGCGCGCCCGCCCAGACACCACCGCTCCAGGCTCCACCGGCACCGGCACCGGCGCCGGCATCGGCTCCTGCTCTCGCCGCATCCGCGGCTCCCATGGCTTCTGCAGCGTCCGCGCCCGGGAAGGTGGTCGACGCGCCCCCGGCCAACATGTTGGAGCGCGTGCAGGTCACCGCAGCCACCGAGACCGACGATGGCCAGCGCAGGCGGCAGTCCATCGCCATGTCCATCTACGGCCGCGAGGAGCTGGACCGGCAGGGCGACATCGACGTGACCGACGTCCTCAAGCGCCTGCCCGGCGTCTCCATGGACGGCGGCGCGCCACGGCTGCGCGGCTTGGGCGGCGGCTACACGCAGATCCTCATCAACGGCGAGCCGGCGCCGCCCGGCTTCTCGCTCGACTCACTGGCCCCGGCGGACGTGGAGCGCATCGAGGTCGTCAGCGGCGCCACGGCCGAATACCCCGGCGTGGCCGGCACCATCAACGTCGTGCTGCGCGAGCCACCGCGCACGCTGCAGCGCGAGTGGCGCAGCAACGTCAACTACCGAGCGGTGCAGCCCGGCGGCAGCACCGCCTTCCAGTGGGGCGACCGCATCGGTTCAGTGTCCTTCGTCGTGCCGGTGAGCGTCTCGCGCTCCGCACAGGCCACCCACTACGAGCAGGTGCGCATCTCGCGCACGCCGGGCGGCCAGGTGCAGTCCCAGGCCATCCAGGGCCGCGACGAAGGCCGCAGCAGCACCGCCCAGATCGCGCCGCGGCTGCAGTGGAAGGCCACCGACTGGGACATGCTCAACCTCAGCGCCTTCTGGCAGCACGGCCAGTCGCGCAACGCCAGCGAACGCAGCATCGTGGCCCTGCTGGGTACGCCCTGGCTGACCGCGAACGACGTCGCCCGTTCCGAAGGCAGCGGCGATGTCCGGCGTGCCGCGGCCAACTGGGTCCACAAGCAGCAAGATGGCGGCAAGGTCGAGCTGAAGGGCTCCTGGCAGGACACCACGCGCGACAACGCGCTGTACTACGACAGCTACCGAGCCGACGGCGGGCTGCTGGTGACCCGCGAAACGCGCACCGACTTCGGCGAGGAACGCGCCGCTCTGGGCGGCCGCTGGACCCAGCCGGTGGGCGACGACCACACCCTCGTCACCGGCTGGGACGTCGAGACCCGCGGGCGCGACGAACTGCGCCGGGTCTGGGACTTCGGCGTCGAGCGCCTGGACAGCGCCACCGGCGTGCCCTTTGACGCACGCATAGGCCGGGCCGCCGTATTCGTGCAGGACGACTGGACGCTCAGCCCCCAGTGGGGCCTGCTGCCGGGCCTGCGACTCGAAGAAGTGCGCACCCGCAGCGACGACGGCAGCCATGCCATCGACAACCGCGCCCAGGTGGTCGCGCCGACCCTGCACCTCAACTACAAGTTCGACCCCAAGGGCCGCGACCAGATCCGCGCCAGCCTCTCGCGCAGCTTCAAGATGCCCGACCTCACCGCGCTGGTGGGCCGCTACGTGCTGAACGGCAACTACGAGCGCACCGAGACCAACACCCCCATCGCTGCCGACTCGGCCGGCAACCCCCAGCTGCAACCCGAGCTGTCCACCGGCCTGGACCTGCGCTTCGAGCACTACCCGGCCAGCGGCGGGGTGTTCAGCATCGGCCTCTTCTACCGCCAGATCGATGACCTGATCCGCCGCGGCATCCGCCTGGAGAGCGGCATGGCGCCGGACATCACCCAGATGCCGCGCTGGGTCTCGCGCCCGATGAACATCGGCCGGGCCACTACCCGCGGGCTGGAGCTGGAGATCAAGGGCCGTGGCGAGGAATGGCTGCCGGCGCTGTTCGATAAGGACAGCGGCGTCAACCTGCGCGCGGCGCTGAACCTGTACCGCTCCGCGGTCGAGCAGGTGGATGGCCCCGACAACCGCCTGGAGGCCCAGCCGCCGTGGCTGTCCAATATGGGTTTCGACTGGCGCATCGCCAACAGCGGCTGGACCGTGGGCGCCAGCCTGGTGCTGCAGCCCGGCTACGCGACCAACCAGACCGACCTGCAGGTCGCGCACCGCAGCGCCGTGCGCACGCTGGACGCCTTCGCCGCCTGGAAGGTGGACCGCTTCTCGCAGCTGCGCGTGGGGTTCACCAACCTGCTGGCCCGCGACAACGTGGCGAGCAACGCGGTGGAAGACCTGGACGGTTTCTCGGCTGGTAGCAGCACGTGGCGCAATACGCTGCGGGCGGTAAATGCGAGTTGGGTGGCCCGGTTCTGACGCGGGGCACTGCGGGGTCAACCGCACGCGCCAGGTTCCCAGAAGCCGACGTCCGCAACCGAAGCCTGCTGCCTCAAGCAGGAGGGGCGGCCATGAGGACGAACAGGTTCAGCGCGAGCGAAGGCGTGGCGATCTCAAAGGAAGGCGACGAGGGGATGCAGCCGGCCGCGAATCCGCCGGCGCGACCTTCTTGAAGTACGGCTCGCCCGACGGGCAGCTGCAGGCTCAACCGCCAGACTGCTGCAGTCGGTAATCCCGCAGCGTCCGCAGCAACGCCTGCTGGCGCGCCCCCGGCGGCAGCTGGCGAGCCACCTGCTCGAAGCGGGCCACATTGCCAGCGTTCAGGAACGGGCCGACGTTCTCGGCCACGGACTGCGCGGCCTGCCAGCCGCCGGTGTGCACCAGGCCCGTGAACATGTCGTCGTAGCCGCTGGACAGGCCCACCTGCTGCCACTGCTGCAGCACCGGATAAGCCTTGCCAAGCAGCACGGCGTCATAGCTCTTGCCCAGCGCCGCCACGGCGGCGGACACCGTCTCGGCCGAGGGCGGCAGCTTCGCCGCCAGCGCCAGCGCCGCCGCCTGCACGTGGCCGTCCGGGAAGGCCAGCAGCTCGCGCACGGCCGCCACCTGCTCGGCCGTGGTGCCCTGCGCGGCCAGGCGCTCCAGTTGCTGGAGCACCCCCGCGACGACCTCGAAATGCTCGTCCATGCCCTCGCGGCTGCTGACGCGACAAGCATTGGCGGCGTAGCACTGCTGCAGCGCCCGCAGCGCCTGCGCCGGCGGTACGTGGGCGAGCGCAGCCGGCGTGACCACCCCGTCCGCCACTGCACTGGCCGCGTCGGCCTCGACCGGCACAGGCGAGGCGGCCGGCAGGGTCGTGGACGCGGCGCCCGCCGCAGCGGGCGCTTGCTCGTCCGGCGCGGCCGCCTCGTCGTGCAAGACCCACCACAGGCCCAGCCCCACGATCGCAGCGAGGACCGGCGCGAGAAGCTTCCTCATCGCCGCTCAGGGCTGCAGCGCCAGGAAGGTCGCCGCCGGCCAACGGTTGCCGCGGCAGTAGGCTGAGTTGCCGGTACGCGCCAGGCATGCGTTAACCAATGCCGTGCCGAACGGCCCGTACACATCGGTCTCGGCAGCGCCGTTGCGCGTGACGGTCTCGGTGCAGTGGAAACGGTGGGCCATGGACCGGGCCGCGCCACGCGGACAGTCGCCGTTGCCGGTGGCAGCCAGCGCCAGGGCCTTGCTCCAGATCGGCATCGTGACGGCGACGCCGTCCACCACGGTGGGCCGGTTGGCCGTGCAGACCGCGCCGCCGCCGGCGCTCACGCAAGCCTGCGTGCTGGCCGCGGTGAAGGGGCCGTAGGTCTGGCTGGCGCTCATGCACTGGCGCAGGTGATTGTCGTAGCGCGTGCCGTTGGGGCAGTGGGCATGCTTGGCCGCAGAGGGCGCAGCCGCCGGCACAGCCCAGTTGCCGAGCGTCGATGCCGGGTAAAGGTTGCCGGCGAAAACCCAGCCCTCGCGCAACACGCCATCGATGTGCGTGTATTCGACGCGGTAGTACAGGTTGTTGGCCGACGCCGTGCCGAAGACCTCCTTGACCTGCACGACGCTGTTGGCCGGGATGGCCACCAACAGCGTACCGCCGGGCGTGGCGCGCATGTTCAGGTTGGGCACGATCTTGACCCAGTCTCCGGCATAGGCGATGGCACCGGCCTCGGTGGGCGCCGCGCCGACGGCCAGTGAGGCCTGGGTGGCAGTGGTACCGGCGTCGATCCAGCCATCGGTCAGTACGCCGTTGACGAGGGCACGGATGCGGTACAGACGGGTCTGCTGCTGAGCGCCAACCACCATGAAGTCCAGCACCTGATACGTGGCGGCCGCGGCCTGACCAAGCACCATGCCGTTGGGCGCGGAGCGCAGCTCCAGAGGCTGTAGCGTGGCGATGGCGCTGGCCAGCGACTGCAGCCCCGGCACCTGGGCGCGGCAGAGCTCGTGGCGGTTGTGGTCGATGCGCGCATAACCGGTGGTCTGCGCAACATAGACGGGGGTGATGCTGGCCTCGTCGAAGCTGGCCCGTCCCGCCAGGCAGGCGGCATCACGCACGTCATCCACGCATTCCAGCGTCGCGCCATTGAGCACGCAAGCAGCACTGCCCACCTGCAGCAGCCGGCCGGGCTCGACGCTGCCTCCCGTGGGTACCGGGCAGGACGGACCGTCGTCCATCAGACAGGCGACGTCGATGGCGGCAGCCTTGGCAAGGTCCGCCACGTCGGGAAGCCACAGCCGGTTGTCGTAGTTGTCGCGGTAGCCGTTGTCCTTGGCGACGTTGGCATCGGCCGGGTTCTGCCAGCGGCAGACTTTGGTGGGGCCGCCGTTGTAGGCCGACCAGGCCGAGCGCGCGCGGCCGCGCCAGTACTCGTCGATCTGGGCCGTCGTGCCGGTGGGTTCAGCCACGCCACCCAAGCAGGCGGCCGGCGCAGACTCCCACGCGGCATAGTAGATGTCGATCGCGTAGGTGAAGTTCTGCATCATGTTCCAGCCCTTGCCTTGCTGGAGCTGGACGAAGTGGTAGCGATCGTCGACCTGCATCATGCCGTGACCGTGGCCGCTGTCGCCGCGCATCATCTTCAGCACATAGGGCTGGCCGGCGGCGAGCTGGGCGTCGCGGTAGTGCGACCAGAAGGTCTCCTGACGCAGCGTCGCGTAAGTGCCGCGCTGGAAGGCTTCCAGCTCGCGCACCGACACAGCGGGTTTGCGTGAGCGCAGATAGCGTTCGCTCGCGTCACGGATGACCGGGTACATGGCCTGCATGTAGCGCTTGCGCTCGTCGACGAGGCTGGCGGCTGCGTCGTTGAAGACGACACCCGTGTAGTTGCCGCGCACGAAGATGTCAGGGCCGAAGGCCGAGGCGTCGCAGCCGGAGGGCGCGCGGCCGTGGGTCCAGGTGCCACCGACCTTGTTCGTGCAGGCCCAGTCGTTGGGGGTGGCGGTGTAGGCCGCCTGGGCGCTGCCGGCCAGGCCCAGGCACAGCACGGCGAAGAAGGCGAGTTGTTTCATGGCGGGCCTCCGGATCAGATCGAACGACGACGGACAACGCCCGCGACGGCGGCCAGGCCGGCCAGCAGCAGCATGACGCTGCCGGGCTCCGGCACGGCGGCCACGTCGCCCACGCGCACCGCCCAGGCCACGCCCAGCGTGTCGGCGGAGAGCTCGTCTTGGGCGCCCATGCCCATGAAGAAGGCCAAGCCCCAGCCGGGCTGACTGGCCGTTCCCGTCCAGAACACGGGCCCGATGGGGTTGCCGGGGTCCACGAGCCCGCTGAAGCTGCCCGAGTTCGCGAGGCCGGCCGCCGTGTTGCCGAGGCTGCCGTAGTAGAGGTGGCCGAGTTCGCTGTTCAAACCCGCGTTGTTGATGCCCACGTCGGTCGAACCGTCCTCCGAATAGTCGAGCTGCAGGCTCAGGCCGTTGACCGGCAGCACGGCAGGCAGGCGCCAGTCGTCGAAACCGCCGAAGCTCAGCGAGTCCGCCCATTGCGCCGCATCGGCCTGGGTGCGCAAGCCGCCGAGGGTGGCGTCGGTGATCCAGGTCAGGTTGGAGACGGTGTCGTAGACCATGCTGCCGTTGGCGCGCAGCTGGAGCTCGGCCCGGGCCTGGCCTCCGATCAACAGGCCCGTCAGGGCGAGGGTGGCAAGCATCGTGTTCTTGAACGAGGTCATGACGGATGCGACGGCGTCGCAAAGCTGAGGCGGGGCGCATGGTCTGCAAACTGGCTGCGCACGCGTCACCGGGTTAGTCCGCAACGCGCCTGCCAATTCGAGCGGGCGGCATAACCACTGGGTATGCGCCTTCGCGCCGCGCAGCGGCGGGCTTTCCTGGCGTGGGCGGGACAATCCAGGCCCTGTCCCATCCTCCCCCCAAGTTCTTGGGGGGCATCGATCTCCACGCGCGCTGCATGCCCCTCTCCGACTGGTTCTCGCCCGCTCAGCTTTTCGGCTACGCGGCCTTTGTACTGGGCGTCGGCTGCTTTCTGCAGACCGATGACCGGCGCTTCAAGCTCTTCATGACCGGAGAGTGCATCGCCTATGTCGCGCACTTCGCGCTGTTGGGCAACCCGACGGCGGTGGCCAGCTCGCTGTTGTCCATGCTGCGCTCGGCGCTGTCGCTGCATACGCGCTCGCGTTGGGTGGCGGTGGGCATCGTCTCGGCCAACATCGCCTTCGGCCTGGCCATCGCGACCAAGCCCAGCGACTGGCTGCCGCTGACTGCGTCCTGCCTGGGCACCCTCGCCCTCTTCACGCTGCAGGGCATCCCGATGCGACTGTTGATGCTGTGCGGCACTGGGCTGTGGATCGCCAACAACCTGATCGCCGGCTCCATCGGCGGCACGGCGCTGGAGCTGGTGGTGGCCGCCGTCAATCTCGGCACCATCTGGCGCATGCTGCGGCGCGGACGTGGGGGCGCCGCCCGCTGACGCCCCGGCACGGTGCGCGCAATCGGTCCCGCTGTTGCAGGCAAACTGCACGACTGAACCGCCGGCCTGGGCTGTCACGCCCAGGGGGACGCCGATACTGGCGAGCCATGACCGAGCTGCATTCCTCGCTGGCGCGGGAACGACAGTCCGTCGAGGCCGCACCACCTCCCACCACCCTGCCGCCCTCCGGGGCAGAGATCCCGGCGGTCACCCCTGCCGAGATCGACGTGCAGCGCATCGCGTTCAGTCAATGCGTGACGTCCATGCGCCGCGCAATGCTGACGGCGCCGCTGGGCTGGGCACTGGCCGCATGGCTGTGCTGGGAGCTGAAGGCCACCCACCTGCTGCCCGGCTGGCTGGGGCTGGTGGCCACGGGCTGGGTGCTGAGCCTGCTGCTGCTGGCGTTCGTGCGAAGGCACGGCGCGGACGTGACGCGCCATGGCCCGGCAGTGACGGCCGCCGCCGTGATCGACGGGCTGTGCTGGGGCTCCATGACCCTTTGCCTGATGGGCACCGACGTGATATTGAACGTGGGCGTCGGCGCCATGCTGTGCGGCGTGGTAGCCGTCAACGCGCCGGTCTACATCACGCGCATCCGCCTGTTCTTCTGCCAGAGCATCGCGATGTGGCTGCTGGTGCTGGCCAACGCGTTGCGCGACCCGATGCCGCCCATGGCGCACGGTGCCGCGCTGGGCCTGGCCGTGCTGCTGACGCTGCTGTACTTCTATCTACACGGCTTCAGCGCACGGGTGGTGGACGGCATCCGCTTGCAGCTGGCCAACGCCGCGCTCGCCACGCAACTGCAGCAGGCCCTGGACGCCATGGAGCGCCAGGCCGGCACCGACGCCCTGACGGGCCTGCCCAACCGGCGCTCGCTGGACACAGCCCTGGCCGCGCAGTGCGCGCTGGCCCGACGCGAAGGCCGGCCCTGCGCCGTACTGATGCTGGACCTCGACCACTTCAAGGCCATCAACGACACCCATGGCCATGCCGTCGGCGACGCCGTGCTGCGCGCCTTCGGGCGACGCCTGCAGTCGCAGTTGCGCCGCTCGGACCTGTGCGCCCGCTACGGCGGCGAAGAGTTCGTCGTGCTGCTCGCGGGCACACCGTTCGAGCCCGCGGAGGAGGTGGGCGAACGGCTGCGCGCGTCCGTGAGCGCCGCGCCGCTGGTGGCGGGCGTCACGGCGACCGTGTCCGTAGGCACCGCCTCCTATCGGTCGGACGATGACATGACCTCGCTGCTGGGCCGCGCCGACACGGCCCTGTACGAGGCCAAGCGCAGCGGGCGCAACCGCGTCGTGTCGGGCTGAGCCTGAGGCTCAGCGGTTGGCCGAGTAATTCACCGGCAGCCAGTCATAACCCTTGCCGTCGACGCGCAGCCGGCCGATGCCGGGGAAGCTGACGTGCGCGACGGCCACGTAATAGCCGCCCTGGGCCGCAGCGGCATAGGCCTTCTCGCGGGCCGGGGCGGCAGTCTTGGGATCGGAGTCGAACTGGATGGTTACCGCCGGCTCCTTGAACTGCACAGCGGCCACGTGCATCAGATCGCCCCAGAACATCATCTTCTGGCCCTTGCTCTCGGCGACGTAGTTGCTGTGACCGGGCGTATGGCCGTAGGCCGGGAAGGCCTTCACGCCAGGCACGATCTCGACGCCGTCCACGCTGCCGTCAAATGGCTTGAAGCGGCCCGTGTCGGCATAAGCCTTGACGACGGCGGCGATGGCCTTGGCGCCGTCGCTCTTGGCGACCTGCTCAGGCGCGAGCCAGAAGTCGGCATCCCGCTTGTCCAGGCGCAGCGTGGCATTGGGAAAGGCGCCGGCACCGCCGATGTGGTCGCCATGCATGTGCGTGATGACGACCTCGTCGACCTGCTCCGGCGCATAGCCCGAGGCCTTGAGGTTGGCCAGCACACGGCCGGCCGTGGGACCGAACAGGCC
>NZ_DASWYS010000342.1:0-32608 GCF_036404855.1 Roseateles sp. | reverse complement strand
CCACCGCCGCCTCCGCCGCCTGGGCGACCACCGCGTCCGGCATGCTGAGGCGGGTTGGGATTGCGGCCACGGCTGCCATTGGGGTTGAGCACGGTGCGGCCCAGCACGATGGGCTCGGCACGCTCGTTGGGATCGGGTGCGAAGCCGGCCACGACTTCCTTGGGGATCTCGCGCTTGATGAGCTTCTCGATGTCGCGCAGGAAGCCGTTCTCGTCGACGCAGACCAGACTCACCGCTTCACCTTGGGCGCCGGCGCGGCCGGTGCGGCCGATGCGGTGCACGTAGTCCTCGGGAACGTTGGGCAGCTCGAAGTTGACGACGTGGGGCAACTGGTCGATGTCGATGCCGCGGGCCGCGATGTCGGTGGCCACCAGGCAGGTCAGGTCGCCCGACTTGAAGTCGGCCAGTGCCTTGGTGCGCGCACCCTGGCTCTTGTTGCCATGAATGGCCATGGCGCTGATGCCCTGGTCGTTCAGGTAGTCGGTCAGGCGGTTGGCGCCATGCTTCATGCGCGTGAAGACCAGCACCTGGTGCCAGTCGCCGCTCTTGATGAGATGGACCAGCAGTTCCTTCTTGCGCTCGCGGCCGACCGGATGGACCTTTTGCGCGATCTGGTCATTGGTCTGGTTGCGGCGGGCCACCTCGATGAGGGCCGGCTGGTTCAGCAGGCGGTCGGCGAGGTTCTTGATCTCGTCGCTGAAGGTGGCACTGAACAGCAGGCTCTGCTTCTTGGCGGGCAGCAGCGCGAGCACCTTCTTGATGTCGTGCACGAAGCCCATGTCCAGCATGCGATCGGCTTCGTCGAGCACGAGGATCTGCACCTGGCTCAGGTCCAGCGTGCCCTGCTGGGCGTGGTCCAGCAGGCGGCCGGGCGTGGCAACGAGGATGTCCACGCCGTCGCGCAGCTTGTTGATCTGCGGCTGCATGCCGACGCCGCCGAACATGACCATGCTCTTCAGCGGCAGGTACTTGCCGTAGGTCTGCACGCTCTCCTCGACCTGGGCGGCCAGCTCGCGGGTGGGCGTCAGGACGAGGGCGCGGATGGCGATCTTGCCGCGCTTGTTGAGCAGCTTCTCGCCGGTGGCGAGGCGGTGCAGCATGGGTAGCGTGAAGCCGGCGGTCTTGCCGGTGCCGGTCTGGGCGACGGCCATCAGGTCGCCGCCGTTGAGCACGGCGGGAATGGCCTGGGCCTGGATGGGGGTGGGGGTGGTATAGCCGGCGTCGGCGATGGCCTTGAGCAGCGGAGCTGCCAGGCCGAGGGTGTCGAAACTCATCGAATCCAAAGTGGGGAGGGCACGCCGACAATCACCGGGGCTCGCCGTGCCGCCGGGGAGGCGACACCAGTCTTCGGGCAAGCCAGGCCGCGTGCGGGGCTGCAGAAAAATGAAACGCCGCGCAAGACTGAGAGGCGCGGCGTTGGAGGCATTCTAGCGGCTGCGGCCGCCGGTTTTATTTCGAGATCGTGACCCAGTCCATGTTGGCCCAGTTATTGGGCGAGTGCGGGATGCTGACCTCGCGCTTCATTGCCCAGGGGATGACCTGTCTGTGCAGCGGGATGATGTTGACCTGTTCGCGGAAGGCCTGCAGTGCGGACTTGACGAGGGCCTCGCGCTTCCTCGGATCGGTCTCGATGGTGGAGGCGGCCGCGAGGGCGTCGGCCTCATTGTTGATGGAGCCGCCGTAGTTGGCCACACCCACGCCCTGCTCGCCGCGGTTGCGCAGCACGGGCGTCAGCACGATCTCGGCATCGGTGGAACCGCCGCCCCAGCCGGTGAGGAAAAGGCTGGTGTCGAACTTCTCGATCTTGGGAAAGAAGAGGTTGCGCGGCATGGCATTGACCTTGACCCTGATCTTGACCTGCGCCCACATGCTGGCCAGCGCGATGCAAATGCGCTCATCGTTGACATAGCGGTTGTTGGGGCAGTCCATCGTGACGTCGAAGCCGTCCGCATAGCCGGCCTCGACCAGCAGCTTCCTCGCCTGCCCCACGTCGTAAGGCAGGCGGGTTTCCAGCTTGGCGTCGCCGTAGGCGCCACGCGGCGACGGCGTCAGGCCGCCGGTGGGCACGGCGAAGCCGTTCATCAGCTTGACCTTGATGGCCTCCGCGTCGATGGCGTGATAGAGCGCCTTGCGTACGCGCAGGTCCTTGAACGGGTTCTTGCCGTCGGGCGCGCGGCCGTAGGGCAGCTTGTCGCGCGTCTGCTCCATGCCGATGTAGATCAGGCGATTCTCCTCACCGTCCAGCACCTTGAGATGGGGCAGGGTGCGCAGCCTGGCCACATCGCGCGGCGGCGGGTCGAGCACGAAGTCCACTTCGCCCGAGATCAGCGCCGCGGTGCGTGTCGCGTCGTTGGAGATCGGCATGTAGACGAACTCCTGCAGATTGCCTTCGAACTTGTTCCACCAGTTCGGGTTGCGCTTGAAGACTGTCTTCACGCCGGGCTGGCGGCTGACCAGCATGAAGGGGCCGGTGCCGTTGGCGTTGCGGCTGGCATAGGACTCTTCCTGCTGCTTGAAGTTCAAGGGCCGCGTCACGCGGTGCTCCTCGCACCAGCGCCGGCTCATCACGTAGAGGTTGCCGAGCAGCTCGGGCACGATGGGATTGGGCTTGTCCAGCGCGAACTCCACGGTCAGTGGGCCGACAGCCTTCGGGATGCCCACCGCGTTGGCATAGACGCGCTGCGGCGCATTGGGGTCGCGTAGCCGCTGCATGGAGAACACGACGTCGTCGGCCGTGAAGGGCGTGCCGTCGTGGAACTTCACACCCGGGCGCAGCTTGAACCGCCACAGCAGCGGCGAAACCTGCGCCCATTCGGTGGCCAGCGACGGCCCCATGCTCAGGTCCTGCATGCGCCGTGTCAGCGTCTCGTAGACCTGGCTGTTCAGGCTGTTGGTCGTGACCTCGTTCTGCGAGTGCGGGTCCGTCGTCTGCATGTCGCCCTGGCTGGTCCAGCGCAAGGTCTGGGCCTGGGTACAGCCGGTGGCGAGGGCGAGCACGGCAATGACGAGACGGAGCATCTGACTTCCTCAAAACGCGGGCTCGGCGACAATAGCAGGCAACGCAGGCCTCTTCCGGGGCCTGCCGCCATTTCAGCCTCACAGGATTTGCCCATGGCCCAGTACGTCTTCTCGATGAACCGCGTCAACAAGACGGTTCCCCCCAAGCGCCACATCCTCAAGGACATCTCGCTGTCCTTCTTCCCCGGCGCCAAGATCGGCGTGCTTGGCCTGAACGGCTCCGGCAAGTCGACCCTGCTGAAGATCATGGCCGGCGTCGACAAGGAGATCGAGGGCGAAGCCATCCCGATGCCGGGCATCAAGATCGGCTACCTGGAGCAGGAGCCCAAGCTGAACCCCGAGCAGACGGTGCGCGAGGCGGTGGAAGAGGGCATCGGAGGTGTCCTGGCCGCCAAGAAGCGCCTGGATGAGGTCTATGCCGCCTACGCCGAGCCGGACGCCGATTTCGACAAGCTGGCCGCCGAGCAGGGCGAGCTGGAAGCCATCATTGCCGCCGCCGGCTCGGAGAACACCGACCTGCAGCTGGAGCTGGCCGCCGACGCGCTGAACCTGCCGCCGTGGGATGCCGTCATTGGCGTGCTGTCCGGTGGCGAGAAGCGCCGCGTCGCGCTGTGCCGCCTGCTGCTGTCCAAGCCCGACATGCTGCTGCTCGACGAACCCACCAACCACCTGGACGCCGAGAGCGTGGAGTGGCTGGAGCAGTTCCTGCAGCGCTTCCCGGGCACCGTCGTGGCCATTACTCACGATCGCTACTTCCTCGACAACGCGGCCGAGTGGATCCTGGAACTGGACCGTGGCCACGGCATTCCCTGGAAGGGCAACTACTCCGACTGGTTGGACCAGAAGGAGCGCCGCCTGGAGCAGGAGCAGAAGTCCGAGGACGCGCGCGCCAAGGCGATGAAGGAAGAGCTGAAGTGGGTGCGCTCCAACGCCAAGGGCCGCCAGGCCAAGAGCAAGGCGCGTCTGGCCCGCTTCGAGGAACTGAGCGACGTCGAATACCAGAAGCGCAACGAGACCAACGAGATCTTCATCCCGGTGGCCGAGCGCCTGGGCAATGAAGTCATCGAGTTCGAGAACGTGAGCAAGAGCTTCGGCGATCGCGTGCTGATCGACAACCTGTCGTTCAAGGTGCCTGCCGGCGCCATCGTCGGCATCATCGGCCCCAACGGCGCCGGCAAGTCGACGCTGTTCCGCATGATCCAGGGCGTGGAGCAGCCGGACTCGGGCACGGTCAAGATCGGCAAGACCGCCAAGCTGGCATTCGTGGACCAGAGCCGCGCCAGCCTGGCGGCAGACAAGACCGTGTGGGAAGACGTCTCGGGCGGCCTCGACAACATCGTCGTCGGCAAGTTCGTCATGCCCAGCCGCGCCTACCTGGGCCGCTTCAACTTCAAGGGCAACGACCAGCAGAAGCTCGTCGGCGCGTTGTCCGGCGGTGAGCGCGGCCGCCTGCACCTGGCCAAGACGCTGGCCCAGGGCGGCAATGTGCTGATGCTCGACGAACCCTCCAACGACCTGGACGTCGAAACGCTGCGCGCGCTTGAAGAAGCGCTGCTGGAGTTTGCCGGTTCGGCCATGGTCATCAGCCACGACCGCTGGTTCCTGGACCGTATCTGCACGCACATCCTGGCCTGCGAGGGTGATTCGCAGTGGTTCTTCTTCGACGGCAACTTCCACGAGTACGAGGCCGACAAGAAGAAGCGCCTGGGTGAGGAAGGCGCACGTCCCAAGCGCATGCGTTTCAAGCCCATCAAGTAAGGCCAGGGCCGGCTTGCCCCGGGGTGGGGCGGTTCAACGAGAGCAAAACTGACCCTGTTAGCTTTCACAGTTCTTTACCCCGCCCCCAAAGACCCCTCACAGGCCGCCTGGAAGATGACTTCACGCCCTCTTCTTCCAGGAGACCTCTGATGAAAGCCTTCCAGATCCAGAACCTGTTGCGTGTGGCCACCGTCTCGGTGGCCCTGGCCGTCACTGGCGTTGCTGCCCAGGCTCAGCCCGGCCACGGTCCTCGCGGCGGCCCGGCCATGATGGCGCCCGACGGTCTTTTCGGCGGCCACATGGAGCACCTGCTCGACGCGGTCAACGCGACGGACGGCCAGCGCAGCCAGATCGACGCCATCTTCAAGGCCGCCCGCCAAGACCTCTCCGGCCAGCGCGATGCCGGCATGAAGCTGCATCAGCAGATGGCAGCGCTCTACACGGCTACCAACATCGACGCGGCCGCTATCGAGGCCTTGCGCGTGCAGATCAGTGCCCAGCGAGAGACCGCCTCCAAGCGCCTCAGCCAGGCGAGCATCGACGCCGCACGTGTGCTGACGCCCGAACAGCGTGCCAAGATTGCCGAGCTGATGAAGAAGCGCCAGGCCCGCATGGCGGGGCGGCACGCGGGCTGATTGGCCGTCGCCGAGGAGTTCTGCGATGCTTGAGCCCCGTTCCGCCGGCGCCGAGACGCGCCGGTCTCCCTTTCCTTCTCTCGGTCCGGTGATGAGTAGCGCACGACTTCTGTTGATCGATGACGATGCCCGGCTGACCGGCATGGTGGGCGACTATCTGCGTGCCGCCGGCTTCGAAGTCAGCACGGCTGGCAGCCTGGCCCAGGCCCGCGAGGCCCTGGCCCATGGCCGCTTCGAGCTGCTGG
This sequence comes from Roseateles sp., assembly GCF_036404855.1. Lineage (GTDB taxonomy): Bacteria > Pseudomonadota > Gammaproteobacteria > Burkholderiales > Burkholderiaceae_C > Pelomonas. The sequence continues at coordinate 26,952 of NZ_DASWYS010000342.1, read as the reverse complement.
TGCTCGACCTGATGCTGCCCGATGGCGACGGCCTGGACTTCTGTCGCTGGCTGCGCGGCGACGCGCGTTGGCGCCACCAGCCGGTGCTGATGCTGTCGGCCCGCGGCGAGCCCATGGACCGCATCCTCGGCCTGGAGCTGGGGGCCGACGACTACCTCGCCAAGCCCTTCGAGCCGCGCGAGCTGCAGGCCCGCATCAAGGCACTGCTGCGCCGCCTGGAGCCCAAGCTCGACGGCGACGAGGTGCTGCGTTTCGGCCGCTTGGAGATCGACCTGGCCGCGCGCGTGGCGCGCCTGGACGGCAAAATCTGCGACTTGACCAGCCACCAGTTCGACCTCCTCGTCGTGCTGGCGCAAAGTCCGGGCCGCGTGTTGAGCCGCGACCAGATCATGGACGCCCTCAAGGGCCATCCGCTGGAGGCCTTCGACCGCTCCATCGACGTGCACATCTCGCGCATTCGCGCCGTCATCGAGGACGACCCCAAGAACCCCCGCCGCGTGCTGACCGTACGTGGAGCCGGCTATGTCTTTGCCCGCAAGCAGGACGCCGACGCGGACGCCGCCTGAACGCCCCGGCTTGAAATCCCTCTACGTCCGCATCTACCTGACGCTGGTTGCGCTGCTGCTGGCCTTCGCCTTCGGCTCGGCCTGGCTGTTCCAGCGCCATATCGAGCAGGAGCGCGGCAACGTTGAACTCGCGGCCGGCGAGCGCCTGAACGCGATGGCAGGCCTGCTCAAGCTCGCCCTGCCACCCGCCACGGCGCCACGCAGGGAGCAGGCGGAGGTCTTTGTCGACTGGGGGCAGCGCTTGCGCATGCCGCTTGCGCTGGAAGACGCCGACGGCCAGCGCATCGCCACGACACAGATGTTCCAGCGTCGGGCCGACGACCCGGGCGCCATCATCGTGAGCGCCAGCCTGGGCGACGGGCGCAGCCTGGAGATGGTGCGCACCATCCGGCCGCCCAGCCCGCAGGGGGCGGCATCTGGCCTGGTTTCCGGCCCGGCGTCCGGTCCGGCAGCCGGCCCCACACGCCTGGGTGTCGGCCCAGAAACCGGCGCAGCGGCCGTCCCGCGCCCGCCACGCCTGGACGAAGGCCCCTGGACCGGCCCCTGGCTGCACCGCCCCGTCTCGCCGGGCGCGCCGGCCGTGTCGACGCTGGCCGTCGTGCTGGTCCTGCTCTTCGTCGGCGTGGCCGCCGGCGCCTACCCGGTGGTGCGTCGGCTGACGCGGCGTCTTGAGACGCTCAAGCGCGGCGTCGAGCAATTTGGCGCGGGCCAACTGGCTCACCGCGTCGATGACAGTGGTCGCGACGAGGTGGCCGCAGTGGCGTCCAGCTTCAACCAGGCGGCCGACCGCATCGAAACCCTGCTGCGCTCCCACCAGACCTTGCTGGCCAATGCCAGTCACGAGCTGCGCTCGCCGCTGGCGCGGCTGAAGATGGCCTTCGCGATGCTGGAGGACGCGGCGCCGGCCCAGCGCGAGCGCCTGGCGCATGAGATCGACGTCAACATCGCCGAACTGGACGCCCTCGTCGAGGAGGTGCTGCTGGCCAGTCGGCTGGAAGCGGGCAGCGCCGTCGGCGAGTCCCATCCGGTCGACCTGCTGGCCCTGGGCGCCGAAGAGGCCGCCCGTGCCGAAAGCGTCTTCGAGCCCGAGACCGACACCGCGCACATCGACGGCCAAGAGCGCCTGTTGCGTCGTGCGCTGCGCAATCTGCTGGACAACGCCCGCCGCTATGGCGGACCCGAGGTGGAGCTGGGCCTGCGCCGGGTGGCTGGCGGCTACGAATTCGTCGTCGCCGACCGTGGGCCCGGCGTGCCGGCCGAGCTGCGCGGCCGCATCTTCGAGCCCTTCTACCGCCTGCCAGGCCATGCCGAGATGGCAGGTGGGGTGGGCCTGGGGCTCAGCCTTGTGAAGCAGATCGCCGAGCGTCACGGTGGCGGCGTGCGCTGCATGCCGCGCGACGGCGGCGGCAGCCGCTTCGTGCTGTTCCTGCCGGCGTCAAGAACCTGATGTCTAGCGGTTTTCGTCGAAGACGCGTTTGAGCAGAAGGCTGAGCAGCAGTCCGGCCATCATCAGTCCCGCCGTCGCTGCCTGCCAGAAGCCCACCGCGCCGACACCGTCCCGGCCGAAGGCGAGGAAATAGCCGCCCCCTATGCCCAGGCCCCACAGCGCGACGACGTAGATGACCATCGGCAGTGTCGCGACCTGGTAGGCGCGCAGCACGTAGGCCGCCACCGTCTGCAGCGCGTCGCCGAGGTGGAAGAACCAGACCCACACCAGCAGCGGCAGCGCGGCGGCAGCCGTCGCGGGGTTGTTGGTGTAGAGCGCGATGATGGGTTCGCGCGCGATCGCGACGACGCCCCCGACGGCCGCCGCGGTCAGCGCGGCCAGCGACATTGCGTGCCGGCCGACGATGCGCGCTTCGCGCTTCTCGGCAGCGCCAAGATGCTGGGCGACCAGTGTGCCGGCGGCTGTCGCATACGCCAGCGCGATCATGAACATCATCGCGACGAGGTTGACGGCGATCTGATGGCCGGCCACGGGCGTCGCGCCCAGGCGAGCGATGAAGAAGGCCATGAATGTGAAGCCCGTCACCTCGACGAGGATGGAGCCCCCCATGGGCAGTCCCAGTTTCACGAGCGCAGCGAGCTCTCCCCAGTGTGGCCGGGTCCGCCACAGCTGCGGGATCTGGAAGGGCCGGTAGAAGGCATCACGCCGGAGCAGCAGCAGCGCGACTCCTGCCTGGCCGATCAGGGCGATGGCCGTCGCCCAGCCGCAGCCCGCCACGCCCATCGCCGGGATCGGCCCCCAGCCGAACACCAGCATGGCGTTCAGGGGCACCTTGGCCGCCAGACCGGTCAGCTGCATCGCCATGACGGCCTTGGGGCGGCTGACGGCGGTCGAGAAGCCGCGGAAGGCCGTGAAGAGCAGGGCGGCCGGCAGCGCGAAGGCCTCAGGTCGCGTGTAGGCGCGCACCTTTGCGGCCTGGGCAGCGTCCAACTGGGCCAGGGCCGTGAAGGGGTCGGGAAACCAGAGCGCCAGGCAGCCAGGGATGCACAGCAGCAGCGCCAGCCACTGCGCCTGCACGAAGCTGCTGCCGGCGCCGGCGAGGTCCTGGGCGCCGAACTGCCTGCCCGCAATCGGCCCGACGGCGAGCACGACGCCCATCAGGCCAACGAAGATGGAGACATAGGCCGCCGAGCCGACGGCCAGCGCGGCAAGATCCTCGGGACTGACGCGGCCCATCATCAGCGTGTCGATGGTGCTGAACATCATCACCGCGATCTGCCCCACTAGGACGGGCCAGGCCAGCGGGACGATGCGGCGGGCGCTGTCGATGAAGCGGATGCGGCTCATGCCGACCCCTCGTCCGCCGCAGCGGCCTGGCCGGCGCGTTCGGCGTAGCGGTTGAAGCGCCAGGCCGTGGCATCCAGCGTGATGCGGTGCCAGACGACGCGCTTTTCGAACGGGTCCAGCGCCGGCCACTGCTGCACTTCGTCGAAGGTGCGGCCGCAGCCCTTGCAGACGGGGTCGCCCTGGGCCGTGGAGCAGATGGCGATACAGGGCGAGTCCGGGGTGGTCTCGTACCAGGTTAGCCAGGCGCCCAGCGCCTCGTCGCTCAGCGCATCGATGTCCAGCTCGCTGGCGCGCTGCCAGGCCAGCAGCGCGTAGGCCTCTGCAAGGGCGCGAACCTCGCGTGCGGCGCTGATGCCATCGGGCGATGGCGAGCGCTCGCGCCACCAGTTGATGGCGGCTTCGAGGTCGATGACGTGAATCCTCGCAGTCAAGCCACCAGCCCCATCGCTCCGCGCACCTCGCGCAGCGTCTTGCGAGCGACGGCGCGGGCGCGCTCCGTACCCACCTCCAGCGTCCATTGGACCTGCTGCGGGTCCAGGGCGGCAGCTCGTTCGCGCCAGGGCGCCTGTTCGCGCTGGATGGCCTCGATCAGCGGCTGCTTGCAATCCAGGCAGCCGATGGATGCAGTGCGGCAGCCGGTGTCACAGGCTGCACGCGTCGCGTCGTCGCTGTAGATCCGGTGCAGCGGCCAGACGGGGCAGCGCGCCGGGTCGCCGGCGTCGGTTCTGCGCGCGCGCTGCGGGTCGGTGGGCATCGTGCGGATCTTGGCGGCCGTGACCTCGGGTTCGTCGCGCATCGCGATGGCGTTGTCCAGACTCTTGCTCATCTTCTGACCGTCCAGCCCCGGCACGCGGGCGGTTTCAGTCAGCAGCGCCTGGGGTTCGACGAAGATGGGTGAGGCCTCGGCATACACCCGATTGAAGCGGCGCGCGACCTCGCGCGTTACCTCCACGTGGGCGGTCTGGTCCTCGCCGACCGGCACGCCGGCGGGCTTGTAGAGCAGGATGTCGGCCGCCTGCAGCAGCGGGTAGCCGAGAAAGCCGTAGGTGGCCAGCTCGGTGTCGGCAGCGACCTGGTCCTTGTAGCTGGGCATGCGGGCCAGCCAACTCGACGGCGTGCACATGGCCAGCAGCGTGAAGAGCTCGGCGTGCTCGGGCATGCGGCTCTGCAGGAACAGCGTGCAGCGCTCGGGGTCGATGCCGGCGGCCAGCCAGTCGGTGACCATCTCGTAGACATGGCGCGTCAACGCCTCGCCGCTGGTGCGCTGGGTAGTGAGCGCATGCCAGTCAGCGACGAAGAAGAAACCTTCATGCGTGTCCTGCAGCGCGACCCAGTTCTTGATGGCGCCGTGGTAGTGGCCGAGATGCAGAGCGCCGGTGGGGCGCATGCCGGAGAGGACGCGCGGGCGGGTGAGAACGGGTGTCGACATGGGGCGCGGATTGTCGTTCAAGGGGAGCGGGCCTGCCGAACGGCAGGGGTGGCAACCTACACTGCCAGCCCATGAAGAGACTGGTGATTCTGATTTCGGGGCGGGGCTCCAACATGGAGGCCATCGTGAAGGCCGCCCAGGCCGAGGGCTGGCCGGCGCAGGTTGCCGCCGTCATCAGCAACCGGCCCGACGCAGCCGGCCTGCAGTTCGCGGCCCGGCACGGCATCGCCACGGCGGTGGTCGACCACAAGGCCTTCGCCAGCCGCGAGGACTTCGACGCCGAACTGGCCCGCGTCATCGACGGCTTCGCGCCCGACCTGGTCGTGCTGGCCGGCTTCATGCGCATCCTCACACCTGGCTTCACGGCCCGCTACGCGCGCCGCATGCTCAACATCCACCCGTCACTGCTGCCGGCCTTCACCGGCCTGCACACGCACGAGCGCGCCATCTCGATGGGCTGCAAGATCGCTGGCGTGACGGTGCACTTCGTGACTGCCGAGCTGGACCATGGCGCCATCGTCATTCAGGCCGCCGTGCCGGTCCTGCCGGGTGACGACGCCAAGGCGCTGTCCTCCCGCGTCTTGGCGGCCGAGCACCGCATCTATCCGCAATCGGTGCGCTGGTTCGTGGAAGGGGCGCTGGTGTGGAATGGCGAGGTCGTCAGCCACCGCGACGGTGCGGCTCAGCACCTTTTCCTCAGTTAGGCGCAGGCCCCCTGCGGGCGATAAGGTGAGGCTCGATACCGCAGGCATCGCCGCCCCCTGGGGATTCGACGTCGGCCGGCTCGCACCCGGCGTGGCATCGCACCCGGCGTGGCAATTGGGGGCGAGAGGCATCGAACTCAGCTGATCAAGCCGGCCACGATGTTGATCGTCAGCGCCAGCACGCCGGTGTTGAAGACGAAGGCCAGCAGGGCCTGGATCAGCACGAGGCGGCGCATCGCACGCGAGCTGACGACGACGTCGGAGGTCTGCGAGGTGGCGGCCACGGTGATGGAGAAGTACAAGAAGTCGCCGTAATCCGGCGGCCCGTCCTCGTCGCCCGGGAACTCCAGCCCGTGAGAGGCCTTGCCGCCGCTGTGGTACAGCGATGCATAGGCGATGCCGAACTCCACCGGCAGTAGCAGCCACGAACTGCAGACGGTGGCGATCGCGAATATCAGGGCAGGGCCCTCGGCGGCGTGCGCCTGCCTGGCGTTGCCCAACTCCAGCGCGATCGCGCCGAAGCTCGCCAACGCGCCGGTGGCGGCCAGCAGCAGCATGACCGGCACGCCTTCGGTCAGCGCGCTGGCGCGCTGCTGCACGTTCACTGAACCGCTGCGGCCGAGCATCATCCACAGTGCCAGCGGCAGGTAGATCCACAGCGTGAGGTCCCACCCCAGCAGCAGCCGTGCCGTGAGCGGCAACGGGCCCGGCCACAGGGCCGCCAATGCACTGCCACACAGGATCGCCAATAGCAATCGCGGGCGCAGGCGCACTTGGGACCAGAAGTTCATGCGGGGCAGCGAATGGGCCTTGGGATAATGGCGCGATGCATCCTAATGCCCTGCTGGAGCTCTGCGCCGAGCTGATCGCCGTCGTCAACAAGCTCGACGCGCCTGCCGACACCACCGTTTCGGCCTTTTTCCGTCAACACAAGAACCTCGGCCAGCGGGAGCGTGCCAGCCTGGCTGAAACCGTCTACGCGCTGCTGCGCGAGCGGCTGAAGTTCCAGAACCTGGCCCAGAGCGGCAGCGGGCCGTTGAACCGCCGCCTGGCCATGTTGGCCTGGCGAGGCAGCGACACCTTTCTGCGCGGCGCGCTCAGCCCGAGCGAGAAGCAGTGGTTGGAGCAGGTTCAGGCCATCGCACCCGAGAGCCTGGCGCCCAAGCTGCGCCACAACATGCCCGATTGGCTGGCTGAGCCGCTGCTGGCGCGCCTGGGCGAGGATGAGTTCTGGAAGCTCGCCGGCGCGCTGAACGAGGCCGCGCCGCTGGACCTGCGCGTCAACACGCTCAAGCTCAAGCGCGAGGAGGCCCAGGCCCAGCTGGCCGAGGCGGGTATCGTCGCCACGCCGACGCCGTATTCGCCGCTGGGTCTGCGCCTGGAGGGCAAGCCGGCGCTGAACAAGCAGGTACTGTTCACCAATGGCTCCGTCGAGGTGCAGGATGAGGGCAGCCAGTTGCTGGCCCTGTTGCTGGCGCCCAAGCGCGGCGAGATGGTGGTGGATTTCTGCGCTGGCGCTGGGGGCAAGACGTTGGCGCTGGGCGCGGCGATGCGCAACACGGGCCGACTCTATGCCTTCGACGTGTCCGGCCATCGGCTGGACGCACTCAAGCCGCGTCTCGCGCGAAGCGGCCTGTCCAATGTCTACCCAGCCCAGATCGCCCATGAGCGCGACGACCGCATCAAGCGTCTGGCTGGCAAGATCGACCGCGTGCTGGTCGACGCCCCCTGCTCGGGCCTGGGTACGCTGCGCCGCAACCCGGATCTGAAATGGCGCCAGTCGCCCCAGGGCGTGGCCGAGCTGCAGGACAAACAGCGCGCCATTCTGGCCAGCGCGGCTCGCCTTGTGAAGCCGGGCGGCCGGCTCGTCTATGCCACCTGCAGCCTGCTTGACGCCGAGAACGAGGTCATCGCGGCTGAATTCGCCGCCGCGCACCCCGACTTCAAGCCGTTGGCCGCGGACGAGGTGCTGGGCAAGGTGCAGGTCGAACGTGCGGGAGAGCTTGTGGAAAACGGCGCACTCCGGCTGTGGCCCCACCGTCACGCCATGGACGGGTTTTTCGCCGTCGCATGGGAGCGGGCCGCCTGAAAACGGCTTGATGGCGATCAAGGAACGCGCCGATTCGCACGTGTCCGCCCGAATGCGGTACCCCGAATCCCTTGATTTTTGGGACGCTCCCCTACAATTGGAGTTCTTTCGCATGGCCGCTTTGGCCGAGGTCCTGGACGCATGAATGACTTCTTGAACGCGCTGCTGAACTGGATGGCCAACGGCCTTGCAGACTTCAGCGTCTGGCAATTGGTGATCTACACGCTGGTTGTGACCCACATCACGATCGCTTCGGTCACGATCTTCCTGCATCGTTCACAGGCGCACCGTGCGTTGGATCTCGGGCCCATCCCGTCCCATTTCTTCCGTTTCTGGCTTTGGCTGACCACGGGCATGGTCACTCGCGAGTGGGTCGCCATCCACCGCAAGCACCACGCCAAGTGCGAGACCGAGGAGGACCCGCACAGCCCGCAGACCCGCGGTCTGAAGAAGGTGCTTGCCGAGGGTGCTGAGCTCTACCGCGCCGAGGCCAAGAACGCTGAGACGATCGCCAAGTACAGCCGCGGCACGCCGGACGACTGGATCGAGAACAACCTTTACAGCAAGTACAGCTGGCAAGGCGTGGCGCTGATGCTGATCATCAACGTGACCCTGTTTGGCGCCCTTGGCGCGACCATCTGGGCCATCCAGATGGCGTGGATCCCGATCTGGGCTGCTGGCGTCGTCAATGGCATCGGCCACTACTGGGGCTACCGCAACTTCGAAGCGCCCGATGCGTCGACCAATCTGACGCCCTGGACGCTGATCATCGGCGGCGAGGAGCTGCATAACAACCACCACACCTACCCGACGTCGGCGAAGTTTTCGGTCAAGCCCTACGAATTCGACATCGGCTGGATGTACATCCGCGGCCTGGAGATGCTGGGCTGGGCCAAGGTCCGCAAGACGGCACCCAAGCTGAGCCTGGGCGAGATGAAGCCCGCCGATGCGCGTACGCTGGAGGCCCTGATCGCCAACCGCTACGAGGTCATGGCGAGCTATGCCCGCGATATGAGGGCCGCTTGCGCTGCCGAGCTGTCCAAGATCCAGGCAGAGGGTGGCAAGCACAGTGAGCGCTTCGCGCAGTTCAAGCAGGCCCAACGCTGGCTGCACCGTGATGAGGAGCGCATTCCGGCGGCCGTGCATGGTGATCTCGCCAATGCCCGCGCAGCCAGCCCGGTGATTGACAAGCTGGTGACCATGCGCGAAGAGCTGCGCCAGATGTGGACCCGCACCAACGTGTCCGCCGAGCAACTGGTGGCCGATCTCCAGGCCTGGTGCCGTCGCGCCGAGGAAAGCGGCATCGCCGAGCTGCGTGCCTTCTCGATGCGGCTGCGTGCCGTCCACGCCTGAGGCCTCTCGTTTCCCCGCGTAAAGGGCGTCCCTAAAGGACGCCCTTTTTCTTGGGCTGGCCTAGACTTGAGACATGCAGTCGTCGCTGAACAGGAGGTTTGCCATGAAGACCCGCTGGATTGCCCTGGCCGTGATGGCCCTCGCATCTGCTGCCGCGCAGGCGGACGTGAAGGTGAATTTCATCCACTCCGAGAAGTTCTCGGACATCAAGGACAGTAACGGCTTCCGGGATCCGGACGTTCTGAAGGACATCGAGGCGCATCTGGTGGCGCAGTTCGAGAAGCGCCTGCCTGGGCGCGATGTCCGTGTTGACGTGTTGGATGTGGATCTCGCAGGCGAGGTGGAGCCCTTCCTGTGGCGTGGCCAGTGGCTGCGCGTGATGCGCTCGGTCACGTCGCCGTCCATCGAGTTGAGCTATGAAGTCCGTGAGGGCGACAAGGTCGTGCAGCAGGGCAAGACATACATGCGAGACATGAATTACCAGGACGGCTTCAACAGCTACTACAGCGGCGATACGCTGCGCTATGAGAAGCGCATGATCGATCGCTGGATGCAGCGCGAGTTCAGCCCGGCCATGGCAGCGGCGCCGGCCAACTGACGCAGCCGCCGGACGCCCAAAAGAACAAACCCGCCAGCGTTGCCGCTTGGCGGGTTTTGTTTTGCCGGGAGGGCAGGGCGGTCGAGCCGCCCGGCACATCACTTCAGCTTGATTTCCTTGTACAGGACGTGCTTGCGCGCCTTCGGGTCGAACTTCATGAATTCGAGCTTTTCGGGCGTGGTCTTCTTGTTCTTGTTCGTCGTGTAGAAGTGGCCGGTGCCCGCGGTGGACTCCAGCTTGATCTTTTCGCGGCCGCCTTTGGATGCCATGGTCGTATTCCTTTAGTGGGTCAGATGACGATCAGAGCTCGCCTTTGGCGCGCAGATCGGCGACGACTTGGTCGATGCCGACCTTGTCGATCAAACGCAGAGCGGCATTGCTGATGCGCAGGCGCACCCAGCGGTTTTCCGATTCCACAAAGAAACGACGGTATTGCAGGTTCGGCAGGAACCGACGCTTGGTTTTGTTGTTGGCGTGGGAAACGTTGTTCCCGACCATGGGCTTCTTGCCCGTGACTTGACAGACGCGTGCCATGACGCTTCTCCGGTTTGATTTCTCTGACCAGTTGCCCAAACAGCTCGGGCAACCCTTTGACCGCAAATGCCTGCTAAATCCGTCGCTTAAAGCTCAGGATGCGGTCCATCCGGCAGGCAAGCCCGCGAGTATAGCGGTAAACCCGGAATTCCGGAAGGGCTTGTGCGCCCCCTGCCGGATCAGCCGTTTTCCTGCTCCAGGAAACGCTGCGCATCCAGCGCAGCCATGCAGCCCGTGCCGGCGCTGGTGATGGCCTGGCGGTAGACGTGGTCCTGCACGTCGCCGGCGGCGAACACGCCCGGCACGCTGGTCATCGTCGCGAAGCCGTTCAGGCCGCTCTTGGTGATGATGTAGCCGTCCTTCATCTCCAACTGGCCCTGGAAGATGTCGGTGTTGGGGTGGTGGCCGATGGCGATGAAGCAGCCGTGCACGGGGATGTCGGCCTTGCTGCCATCGAGGGTGCTGACGGTGCGCACGCCGGTGACACCGGAGTCGTCGCCCAGCACCTCTTCGAGCTGTTGGAAGAGATGCAGCACGATCTTGCCGGCATCGGCCTTTTCCTTGAGCTTGTCGATCAGGATGGGCTCTGCGCGGAATTTGTCGCGGCGATGGATCAGATGGACGGTGCTGGCGATGTTGGACAGGTACAGCGCCTCCTCCACGGCCGTGTTGCCGCCCCCGACCACGCAGACTTCCTGGCCGCGGTAGAAGAAGCCGTCGCAGGTCGCGCAACCACTGACCCCGCGGCCCATGAAGGTCTGCTCGGACTCGAGGCCCAGGTACTTGGCAGAGGCGCCGGTCGCAATGATCAACGCATCGCAGGTGTAGGTCCCGCTGTCGCCGGTCAGGGTGAAGGGGCGCTTGGAGAAATCGACCGCGTTGATGTGGTCGAAGACGATCTGGGTCTGGAAGCGCTCGGCATGCTGCTGGAAGCGCTGCATCAGCTCGGGCCCCTGCACGCCCATCACGTCGGCCGGCCAGTTGTCGACTTCCGTCGTCGTCATGAGCTGCCCACCCTGGGCCATGCCGGTGATCAGCGTGGGCTTCAGATTGGCGCGGGCGGCATAGATGGCGGCGGTGTAGCCGGCGGGGCCGGAGCCGAGGATGAGCAGTCCGTGGTGTTGGGTGGTAGCGGTCATGGCAGGGGAAATGAGGGCGGTGGAGGGGCTTGCAAGTCGGCTGCGGGGTGAAAACCCCGACAACAACCATTGAGGCAAGCCCTGCCACGTGTGCAAAATGCACGCCATTTTAGGCAGGCACCTTTTCGGCTGTCGGCCTGTGCCCCAAACCTGGAGATTGCATATGGCGATGATTTCCAACCTGGACCTGATCCGCCGGGTTCCGCTGTTCTCGATGCTGACCACCGATCAGGCCCAGTCCATCGCTGACAGCGTCGTCAAGCGCCGCTTCAAGCGCGGTGAACTGATCGTCGAGCAGGGCACCAAGTCCAACGCGCTCTTCATCCTGCTGAACGGGCGCGCGCGCGTGTTGACGGCCGACCATCGTGGCAGAGAGGTCATCCTGGCCGTGCTGCAGTCGGGCGACTACGTCGGCGAGATGAGCCTGATCGACAACGAGCCCCATTCCGCGACCGTGCGCGCCGAGGTGCAGACCGACATGCTGGTGCTGGGCCGGCTGGAGTTCGCGCGCTGCCTGCCCGAGAGCAGCAGCCTGTCGTACGGCATCCTGCGCGGCCTGGTCGCGCGGCTGCGCAATGCCGACCGCCAGATCGAGTCGCTCGCGCTGCTGGACGTCTACGGCCGTGTCGCCCGCACGCTGCTGGACATGTCCGAGGACGAGAAGGGCATCAAGCTGATTCGCGGCAAGGTGTCACGTCAGGACATGGCCAAGGTCGTCGGCGCGTCGCGCGAGATGGTGAGCCGGGTCATGAAGGACCTGGAGGAGCGCGGCGTCATTGAAACGCTTGAGAACGGATCGGTGGTCATCAAGGAACGCCTGACCCACGATTGAGCGCGACAATGGGGGAATGAGTTTTCCCCTCGGTTCCCTGCTGGGCGGTCAGGACGAATCCGGCACCGCCAGCGAGCCCGCCAGCCCCGCCAAAGCCACCCGCCGCCAGGTGCCCAAGCGCGCGTCGGCGCCGCCTTCCGCCGCTTCGAGGCTGCTGCGCACGCCGCTTTGGCTTGCCCTGACGGCCCTCGCGCTGTCACTGCTCGTGCTGGCCCTGGCCACGCACGACGTTCGCGATGCCGCCTTCTCGACCAGCGGCCAGCGCGACCTCGTCGGCAACCGTGTCGGCGGCCTGGGCGCTTGGGTGTCTGACGGCTTGCTCTTCTTGTTCGGCTTCTCGGCCTGGTGGCTGCCGCTGCTGGCGTTGCGCGCCTGGCTGCGTGGCCTGGCAGGCCTGCTGCGCCATGACACGCCGGAGCCCGTGCGCTGGGGCAGACGTCTGCGCTGGTGGGGCGGCGTGCTGCTGCTGATCGGCGCCAGCTGTGCGCTGGAATGGAGCCGGCTCTACGCTGTCGAGCCCCGTCTCCCGGGTCACGCCGGCGGCATCGTCGGCTATGCGCTGGGGCCGCTGGGCATGAAGGGCCTGGGCTTCGCCGGCTCGGGCGTCGTCTGGATCGTGCTGCTGTTGACGGGCATGTCCTGGGCGCTGCGCTTCTCATGGGGTCATGTGGCCGAGTCCATTGGCGAGCGCATCGAGCAACTGCGCGAGCAACGCATCGAGCGTCGCGAGATCAAGGCCGACCAGAAGGCCGGCGAGCAGGCGGTGAAGGAGCGCGAGCAGGAGGTCGAGGTCGAGCGCCAGATCGAGCGCCAGGTGGAAGCCGAACACGCGCCGCTGGTGATCGAGGCGCCGGTCGTCGAGGTGCCGCAGTCCACGCGTGTCGCCAAGGAGCGCCAGCAGACGCTGTTCGTCGATGCCGGCGACGCCAAGCTGCCCCAGGTGGATCTGCTGGACGCCGCGCCGGGCCGTCAGGAGACGGTCACGCCCGAGTCGCTGGAGATGACCAGCCGCCTCATCGAGAAGAAGCTGCGCGACTTCGGCGTCGAGGTGCACGTTGTCGCCGCGTCGCCGGGGCCCGTGATCACGCGCTACGAGATCGAGCCGGCCACCGGCGTGAAGGGCTCCCAGGTCGTCAACCTGGCCAAGGACCTGGCGCGCTCGCTCAGTCTCACGTCCATCCGCGTCGTCGAGACCATCCCGGGCAAGAACTACATGGCTCTGGAGCTGCCCAACGCGCGCCGCCAAACCATTCGCCTGTCCGAGATCCTCGGCTCCCAGGTCTATGCCGACGCCGCGTCCCAGCTGACCATGGGCCTGGGCAAGGACATCGTGGGCATGCCCGTCGTGGCCGACCTCGCCAAGATGCCGCACTGCCTGGTCGCCGGCACGACCGGTTCGGGCAAGTCGGTGGGCATCAACGCGATGATTCTCAGCCTGCTCTACAAGGCCGAGGCCCGCGACGTTCGCCTCATCCTCATCGACCCCAAGATGCTGGAGATGAGCGTCTACGAGGGCATCCCGCACCTGCTGGCACCGGTCGTGACGGACATGAAACAGGCCGGCAACGCGCTGAACTGGTGTGTCGGCGAGATGGAGCGCCGCTACAAGATCATGTCCAAGGTCGGGGTGCGCAACCTCGCCGGCTACAACAAGAAGATCGACGAGGCCAAGGCCAACGGTGTCAGCATTCCGAACCCGTTCAGCCTGACGCCGGAGGAGCCGGAGCCGCTGGAGCGGCTGCCCTTCATCGTCGTCGTCATCGACGAGTTGGCCGACTTGATGATGGTGGTCGGCAAGAAGATTGAGGAATTGATCGCCCGCCTGGCGCAGAAGGCGCGCGCGGCCGGCATCCACCTGATCCTCGCCACGCAGCGTCCGTCGGTCGATGTCATCACGGGCCTCATCAAGGCGAACATCCCGACCCGCCTGTCCTTTCAGGTCAGCTCCAAGATCGACAGCCGCACCATCCTCGACCAGATGGGGGCCGAGGCGCTGTTGGGCATGGGCGACATGCTGTACATGCCCTCGGGCACCGGTCTGCCCATCCGCGTGCATGGCGCCTTTGTCAGCGACGACGAGGTCCACCGCGTTGTGGAGTACATCAAGTCCCAGGGTGAACCCAACTACATCGAGGGCATCCTCGAAGGCGGCGTGCTCGACGACATGGGTGGCGAGGCGCCGGCGCCGGGCGAGTCCAATGGTGAAAGCGACCCCATGTACGACCAGGCTGTGGCCATCGTCCTACAACATCGCAAGGCGTCCATCTCGCTGGTGCAGCGCCATCTGCGCATAGGCTACAACCGCGCCGCTCGGCTGCTGGAGCAGATGGAGAACTCCGGACTGGTCGGCGCGCTGGCGTCCAACGGCAGCCGTGAATTGATTGTTCCCAAACGCGACGAGTGATCCGAGACGAATGAAGAAACTCCTGCTGTCCCTGACCCTGCTGATCGCCGCGGCGGCCCATGCCGACGCAGTTGACTCGCTGCGTGACTTCGCCCGCGATGTGAAGAGCGGCAAGGCCAACTTCACGCAGACCGTCACTTCGCCTGACGGCAAGCGCAAGAAGGTCTCGTCCGGATCGTTCGAGTTCCAGCGCCCCAACCAGTTCCGCTTTGCCTACGCCAAGCCCTTCGAGCAGGTCATCGTGGCAGACGGCCACAAGGTGTGGATCTACGACGCCGACCTGAATCAGGCCAGCTCTCGCAAGCTGGCCGACGCGCTGGGCGCCACACCTGCTGCGCTGCTGGCCGGCACGAATCTCGAACGCGACTTCACGCTGAAGGCCTTGCCGGCGGAAGCGGGGCTGGACTGGGTACAGGCCAGTCCCAAGCAGGCGGAGTCGACCATCCAGTCCCTCAAGCTCGGCTTCAAGGCCAAGGAGCTGGCGGCGATGGAGATCGTCGACGGCTTCGGCCAGCGCTCGCGGCTGGACTTCAGTGCGGTGCAGGCCAACGTGGCCGTGCCGGTCGAGCGCTTCCAGTTCAAGCTGCCGGCCGGGGCAGACCTGATCGAGCAGTGAGCGGTTCGCTGTTCGACGACGACACGCCGCCGGCTGCCGCTGCGGCCGGGATCGCTCCGCCGGTGGTGCCGCTGCCAGAACTGCTGCGACCCAGCCGGCTGGACGAGGTCATCGGTCAGAGCCACCTGCTTGGCGAAGGCAAGCCATTGCGGCTGGCGTTCAAGTCCGGCAAGCCGCACTCGATGATCTTCTGGGGCCCGCCGGGCGTCGGCAAGACGACGCTGGCGCGGCTTACGGCCAGCGCCTTCGGCTGTGAGTTCATCGCGCTGTCGGCCGTGTTGTCGGGCGTGAAAGACATCCGCGAGGCGGTCGAGCGCGCGCAGCAGTACGCGGCGCAGCGCAAACGCACCATCCTGTTCGTCGACGAGATCCATCGTTTCAACAAGGCGCAGCAGGACGCGCTGCTGCCGCACGTCGAGTCGGGCCTGTTCACCTTTATCGGCGCTACCACCGAGAACCCGTCCTTCGAGGTGAACTCCGCGCTGTTGTCGCGGGCCCAGGTCTACGTGCTCAAGAGCCTGAGCGAGGACGAGCTGCGCGAGCTGGCCGACCGCGCGCTGCGGCAGGCACTGCAGCCGATGACGCTGGACGAGGCCGCGCTCACCACGCTGGTGGGCTACGCGGACGGCGATGCCCGCCGGTTGCTGCACCTGCTGGAGCAATGCCACACGGCGGCGCTCGCGGCCGGCATCAGTGCCGTGGACGCGGCCTTCATCACGCGCTCGCTCAGCCTCAACGTGCGCCGCTTCGACAAGGGCGGCGACAACTTCTACGACCAGATCTCGGCCCTGCACAAGTCGGTGCGCGGCTCCAGCCCGGATGGCGCGCTCTACTGGTTGTGCCGCATGCTGGACGGCGGCGCCGACGCGCGCTATTTGTCGCGCCGCATTGTGCGCATGGCCTGGGAGGACATCGGCCTGGCGGATCCGCGCGCACTGCAAATCGCCAACGATGCAGCTGCCACCTTCGAACGGCTGGGCAGTCCTGAAGGCGAGCTCGCGCTGGCGCAGGCGGTGCTCTACCTGGCCTGCGCCGCCAAGAGCAACGCGGGCTACAACGCCTACAACGCGGCCCGTGCCTTCGTGAAGCAGGACGGCAGCCGCGAGGTGCCAGTTCACCTGCGCAATGCGCCTACCCGGCTCATGAAGGAACTGGGCTACGGACACGAGTACCGCTACGCCCACGACGAGCCGCATGCCTACGCAGCGGGCGAGACCTACCTGCCCGACGGCATGCCTGAGCCGGGCTGGTACCAGCCCGTTCCCCGCGGGCTGGAGGCCAAGATTGCAGAGAAGTTGGCCTTCCTGCGCCGGCTGGACGAGGAGGCCGGCGGCCCGTCCACTGACGTGACCTGAGCCCGCCACGCTCAGGCGATCGTCACCGCCGCATCGTCCTTGGCGGTCGCGGCGATGGTTGGGCTGGGCCGGTCGAGCGCCGGACACCATGGAACAATCTCCGGTTTGGTGTCCCGGAGGCTGCCCGATGGCATGGTTTAGAGGCGCTGCAATCTGGTTGGCCGTGCTGGCCTGGCTGATCCCGGCGGCCACGGCGCGTGGCGCCGAGGGCGGGACACTCAGCCGCGTGCGCGAAACGGGCGTCATCGTCATCGGCTACCGGCCGGCGTCGCTGCCGTTCTCCTATCTCGACGCGCAACTGCGGCCCACGGGCTATTCGGTGGAACTCTGCGAGCGCGTCATCGCGACGGTGCGCGAAAAACTGGGCCTGCCCGACCTCGAGGTGCGCCGCGTCGAGGTGGCGTCCGCGACGCGCATGCCGCTGGTCATCAACGGCACCCTGGACATGGAGTGCGGCATCACGACACACACCGCCGAACGCGCCCGCAGCCAGTCCTTCTCGCTGACCATCTTTGTCGCCGAAACGCGGCTGCTGGCGCGCGCCGGCGATCGTGTGCAAAGCCTCGCGGACCTGCGCGGCCGGCCCGTCGCATCCACGATCGGCACCACCAGCATCCAGCACCTCGCCAAGGTCAACGAGCAGCAGAACCTCGGCATCCGCATCCTCGGCGGCCTGGACGACCCAGAGGGCTTCCAGCTGCTGCGCAGCGGCCGCGCGGCAGCCTTCCTGATGGATGACGTGGTGCTGCGCAGCCTGCTCGCCCAGCAGGGGCCGGGCGCGGACGATTACCGCCTGTCCGACCAGGCGCTGACCATCGAGCCTTACGCGATCGGGCTGCGCAAGGGCGATCCGCAGTTCAAGGCGCTGGTCGACGAGGTGCTGGCCGGGCTGTACCGCAGCGGAGAGATCCATGCGATCTACCGGCGCTGGTTCGAGTCGCCGCTGCCGTCGCAGGGCCTGAACCTGAAGCTGCCGATGAGTGCGGCCTTCCGCCGTGTGATCGCGAACCCGACGGATTCTCCGGATCCCGAGCGCTACCGTTGATCGGGCCCGTCAGCGGAAGGCGTCCAGCTGGATGCCGTGCCGGTTCAGCTTGTCGTACAGCGTCTTGCGCGGCGTGCCGAGAAGTTCCATCGCCGCCGGCACCTTGCCCTGGGTGCGGCGCAGGGCCTGTTCGATGAGGGCCTTCTCGACGACGTCCATCTGCCTCGCCAGGTTCAGCGACGGCACCGCCTGCAGCGCCGCCTGGGGGTCGAGATCGTCCAGCGCCAGCACGAAGCGGTCGGCCGCGTTGCGGATCTCACGCACGTTGCCGGGCCAGTCGTGGGCCATCAGCTCGCGCAGCTTGTCGGGCGTCAACTCTGGTGCCGCACGCTCGTAGCGGGCACAGGCCAGGGCGACGAAGTGCTCGAACAGCAGCGGCACGTCCTCGCGGCGCTCGCGAAGCGGCGGGAGCTGCAGCGTGGCGATATTGAGCCGGTAGTAGAGGTCGCTGCGGAAGTCGCCGCGCGCGGCCTGATCGCGCAGGTCGGACTTGCTGGCCGCGATGAAGCGCACGTTGACGGGCAGCTCCTCGTTGGAGCCCAGTCGCTCGACCCGGCGCTCCTGCAGCACGCGCAGGAGCTTGATCTGCAACGCGATTGGCATGGTCTCGATCTCGTCCAGCAGCAGCGTGCCACCGTTGGCATGTTCGATCTTGCCGATGCGGCGCTTCGCGGCGCTCGTGAACGAGCCAGGTTCGTGGCCGAACAACTCGCTCTCGAACAGCGCTTCGGGCAGGCCGCCACAGTTGATGGCCACGAAGTGGCGGTCGCGACGCAGGCTTTGGTCGTGCAGGCAGCGCGCCACCAGCTCCTTGCCCGTGCCGGTCTCGCCGACGATGAGCACGTCAGCCGAGGTGCCAGCCAGGTTCAGCACCTGGCGGCGCAGCTGCTGCATGGCCGGCGACTGGCCCAGCAGCGCCGCTTCGATGCCGCTGGCGCGCTGCAGCTGGGCACGCAGCTCGTCGGCCGAATGGCGCAGCGTGCGCAGGTCCAGCGCGCGGCGGGTCACGTCAAGCAGGCGCTCGGGGGCGAAGGGCTTCTCGATGAAGTCGTAGGCCCCTGCGCGCATGGATTTCACGGCCATGGCCACATCGCCATGGGCGGTGATGAGGATGGTGGGGATGGCCGGGTCGGTGGCCTGCACGTGGGCCAGCAACGCGCGGCCGTCCATGCCGGGCAGGCGCACGTCGGTGATGACGACGATCTGCGCGCCGGGCTGGATGTGGGGCAGTGCCTCCTCCGCGCTTCGGCAGGGAACGACCGCCAGGCCTTCCAGCTCCAGCGTCTGCGTGAGGCTGACCCGCACGGGCAGATCGTCCTCCACGAACACGACCTTGTAGCCTTCAAACATCGGTTTGCTCCATCGCTTCCCAGGATTCGACAGCGAGGTCGAACTCGAAACTCATGCCTTGCTCTCCGTTGCCCAGCCGCTCGGCACGCAGCGTGCCGCCGAACTCTTGCACGATCTTGGCCGAGATGACCAGGCCCAGGCCCAGTCCATCGCCGGGCGGCTTGGTCGTGAAGAAGGGCTCGAAGAGATGTGTCAGATCCTCTTCGCCGACACCCGAGCCGCTGTCCTGAACCTGCACCAGCACGCGTCGCCCGCCGTCCTGCGCGACGGCCCGCACGCGCAGCCGGCGCTCGGCCTCGTGCTGCATGGCGTCGATGGCATTGCCGAACAGGTTGACGAGCACCTGCTCCAGCCGGTTGGCCTCGGCCCGCACACGCAGGCCCGAGGGCACGTCCATCTCGGTCTGCAGGCCCAGGGTGCGGCTGCGGTGCTCCAGCAGCAGCAGCGCGTTGTGCACGCAATCCAGCAGCACGACGGCGCCAGCCAGCTGCTCGTCGGCCTTGCGCGCAAAGCTCTTCAGCTGGCTGGTGATCCGGCTCATGCGTTCGACCATGTCGTCCATGATCTGCAGGTTGCCGCTCACGGCATCCTGGCGGCCGTTCTCAAGCAGGCGGATGGAATTGCGTGCCAGCGCGCGCAGCGCCGTCAGAGGCTGGTTGATCTCGTGCGACAGCCCTGCCGACATCTGGCCCAGCACGGCCAGTTTGCTGGCTTGCAGCAGCTCGCCCTCGGTCTGCAGGCGCTGCTGGATCTGCGTCTTGAGCGCGGCGTTGGTCTGGCGCAGTTCGGCGGTGCGGCTGTCCACCAGCTGCTCCAGCTGGGCGTGGGTCTGGCGCAGGGCGGCCTGGGCCTGGGTCAACTGGCGCAGCGCGCGCCGGCGCGATGACAGATAGAGCACTAGCAGGCCGATGCTGGCGCCGAAGGCCGCGCCGCCCCAGGCCGCGTACTGGGCGCGCTGCCGCACCTCGGTCAGGTCGGACAGCGCCACCAGGCGCAGCCCCAGCGGCACGATCTGCCGCTGTTGTGCCAGCATGGGCTTGGCGCCCGACGCCCCACCGGTGCCGGGCAGCGGCAGCTTCACCTGCTGCCCCTGGTGCACTTCCAGCGAGGCCGGCAGGTCCAGGTCGGGGCCGATTGCCTGGGGGTAGCGCGCGCTGGCTTGCAGGGCCCTGCGGCGCGACGGGTCGGCGTGGTCGAGCACGGCGTACTTCCAGGCCTGCACCGAGCTCATGATGACGACGTCCTGGTCGTCGGCGACGAGGATGCGCTCACCCTGGGAGCGCAGACCCAGGTCCACCCAGGTTGCCTCCAGCGGCGCGAGGTTGAAGCGCACCACGATGACGCCCGCCGGCTGGCTTGCCTGGCGCAGCGGGTGCAGCAGGTAGAAATCGGTGCTGCCCGTGCCGGCATCGGCGGCGAAGAAGTGCACCCGGCCCTGGGCCAGGGCCTCGGCGAGGCGAGCCGGGGCGCTGAGCGTCTCGCTGGCGGCCAGCACCTCGCCCTGCGGCGTGGCGACGAAGATCTGGTGGGTGCCGGCGCGCACGTTGACGCGGGCCAGCATGCGGCTGGCCGCGCGGCGGGCCTGTTCGTCGTTGGGGGCCTGGAGCAGTGCCTGCAGCGTCGGATCAATGGCCAGCAGGCTTGGCAGCGAGGCATGCCGACCCAGCTCCGCGGCGAGGTTGCTGGCATAGAGCTCCAGCCGCTCGGTGCTGAGGGCCGAGAGCTGCTCGCGGCCGCTGCGTTCACTCAAGCGGTGCGCGAGCACGAAACCGAGCACCATCAGCAGGCCGGCCAGGAACAGATGGAAGCCCGGACGGCTCAGCAGCCGGAGCAGGTGCAGCGCGCGTGGGCGGGAAGAATCGAGCACAACCATGGCAGAAGGGCCGTCTAGTGTGCCCATGCCTGGGGGGGGACGACAGGCCTGCGGACGGTTTTTTGGGGCTTGGCGGAGAACCGCCCGCCACGTGTGCGGTTTGTGCGGATTTCCGCCCGGTTTTTCGTGGCAGACACTCGTGAAATCTGACCGGTACCGCTCCCGTAGGACGGATCAAACGGTCGGTCGTTTCGGGCCGTCGGTGAATACCCTTGAAACCTCGTGATTGGCACGAGGGTTGCGATTTACGTCGGGTCCGTTGGCGCATGCTGCGCCCCAACAAATTCGGGAGCCCTCATGGAGACTCTGATTCAACAGATCATCAACGGCCTGGTGCTGGGGAGCATGTATGCCCTCGTCGCGCTCGGCTACACGATGGTCTACGGCATCATCAACCTCATCAACTTCGCTCACGGCGAGATCCTGATGGTCGGCGCCATGGTCAGCTGGACGGTGGTCACGGCGCTGGGCGACGCGGGCCTGCCCGGGTGGCTGCTGATGCTGATCGGCCTGGCTTGCGCCGTGATCGTCTGCGCGGTGCTGAACTTCTCGGTCGAGAAGATCGCCTACCGGCCGCTGCGCAACGCGCCGCGGCTGGCGCCGCTGATCACCGCGATGGGCATGTCGCTGCTGCTGCAGGTGCTCGCGATGATCATCTGGAAGCCCAATCCCAAGCCCTTCCCCCTGCTGCTGCCGACGACGCCGTTCGACCTGGGCGGGCCTGTGATCACGGTCACGCAGTGCCTGATCCTGGGGCTCACCGTGTGCATCCTCGCCGGCCTGATGTATCTGGTGAACTACACCAAGCTGGGCCGCGCGATGCGCGCTACCGCCGAGAACCCGCGCGTGGCCGGCTTGATGGGCGTGAAACCCGACTTCATCATTTCGACCACCTTCGTGATCGGCGCTGCGCTGGCCGCCGTGGCCGGCCTGATGTGGGCGGCCAACTATGGCACCGTGCAGCACACCATGGGCTTCATGCCCGGCCTGAAGGCCTTTACGGCCGCGGTGCTGGGCGGCATCGGCAACCTGGCGGGCGCCGTGGTGGGCGGGGTGCTGCTCGGTCTCATCGAGGCCATTGGCGCGGGCTACCTGGGCGATCTCACCGGTGGGGTGCTGGGCAGCCACTATGCCGACATCTTTGCCTTCATCGCCCTCATCCTCGTGCTGACACTGCGCCCCTCGGGCCTGCTGGGCGAGCGCGTGGCCGATCGCGCCTGACGGAGGAACGCCATGCAAACCAAGAAACTCATCACCTTCCTGTTGGCGGCCATCGGTCTGCTGGTCGTGCCGCTGTTCGCACAGCAGTTTGGCAACGGTCCGGTGCGCATCATCGACCTGGCCCTGCTTTACGTGCTGCTTGCGCTGGGCCTGAACATCGTCGTCGGATACGCGGGCCTGCTGGACCTCGGCTACGTCGCGTTCTACGCGGTGGGCGCCTACATGTTCGCCTTGCTGGCCAGCCCGCACCTGAGCGAGAACTTCGAGGCTTTCCAGGCCGCATTCCCGCAGGGACTGCATTCGCCACTGTGGATCGTCATCCCGCTGGCCGCCGGCATCGCTGCGCTGTTCGGCGTCGTGCTGGGCGCGCCGACGCTGAAGCTGCGCGGCGACTACCTCGCCATCGTCACGCTGGGCTTCGGCGAAATCATCCGCGTCTTCCTGAACAACCTGGAGTACCCGCTCAACATCACCAACGGCCCGCGCGGCATCGGCCAGATCGACTCCTTCCACCTCTTCGGTGTCAGTCTGGGCAAGTCGCTGCAGATCGGCGACTACACGCTGCCGTCGGTGACGTTGTACTACTACCTCTTCCTCGCCCTGGTCGTCGGCAGCGTCGTCATCTGCTACCGCCTGGAGCAGTCGCGCATCGGCCGCGCCTGGATGGCCATCCGCGAAGATGAGATCGCCGCCAAGGCTATGGGCATCAATACCCGCAACCTCAAGCTGCTGGCGTTCGGCATGGGCGCCACTTTCGGCGGCGTGGCCGGCTCGATGTTCGCGAGCTTCCAGGGCTTCGTGTCGCCCGAGTCGTTCAGCCTGCAGGAGTCCATCATGATCGTCGCGATGGTGGTGCTGGGCGGCATCGGACACATCCCCGGCGTCATCCTGGGCGCGCTGATGCTGGCCGCCCTTCCAGAAGTACTGCGCTATGTGGCGGGGGATATCCAGAGCATGACAGGCGGCCGCATCGACGCGTCCATCCTGCGACAACTGCTGGTCGCGTTGGCCATGATCACCATCATGCTTGTCCGTCCGCGCGGGCTGTGGCCCTCGCCGGAACACGGCAAGGCGGCCCCGGTCGCCGCCAAGTGATGAGGGACCGAACATGAGCAACCACGACAACATCGTTCTTCACGTCAGCGGTGCGTCCAAGCGCTTTGGCGGTGTGCAGGCGCTGTCCGACGTCGGCATCCAGATCCAGCGTGGACAGGTATACGGCCTCATCGGCCCCAACGGGGCCGGCAAGACCACCTTCTTCAACGTCATCACCGGCTTGTACACACCCGACGGCGGCAGCTTCTCGCTGGGCGGCACACCCTACACGCCGCAGGCCGTGCACCAGGTTGCCAAGGCCGGCATCGCGCGCACGTTCCAGAACATCCGCCTCTTCGCCGACATGACGGCTATCGAGAACGTCATGGTCGGTCGCCATATCCGCACCAAGTCCGGCCTGATCGGTGCGGTCTTCCGCACGTCCGGTTTCAAGGCCGAGGAGGCCGCCATCAAGGCGCGTGCCCAGGAGCTGCTGGACTATGTCGGCATCGGCAAGTACGCGGACTACAAGGCCCGCACGCTGAGCTACGGCGACCAGCGCCGCCTCGAGATCGCCCGGGCCCTGGCCACCGACCCGCAGCTCATTGCGCTGGACGAGCCCGCCGCCGGCATGAACGCGACCGAGAAGGTCGTGCTGCGCGAGCTGATCGACCGCATCCGCAACGATGGCCGCACCATCCTTCTCATCGAGCACGACGTGAAGCTGGTGATGGGCCTGTGCGACCGCGTCACCGTGCTGGACTACGGCAAGCAGATCGCCGAGGGCACGCCGGCCGAGGTGCAGAACAACGAGAAGGTGATCGAGGCCTACCTCGGCGCCGGTCACAAGCCTCATTGAGCAGGGACCAAGAAATGGCAGAAGCAAAGCAAACCCTGCTCCAGGTCAGCGGTCTGAAGGTGGCCTACGGCGGCATCCAGGCCGTCAAGGGCGTCAGCTTCGAGGTGCGCGAGGGCGAGCTGGTCTCGCTGATCGGAGCCAATGGCGCCGGCAAGACGACGACGCTGAAGGCCATCACCGGTCTGCAGCCCGTGGCGGCCGGCGAGGTGACGTATCTGGGCGAGTCCATCAAGGGCAAGGGCGCCTGGGATCTGGCCAAGAAGGGCCTCGTGATGGTGCCGGAAGGCCGTGGCACCTTCACGCGCATGACCATTGTCGAGAACCTGCAGATGGGTGCCTACAACCGCAACGACGGCGAGATCGAGTCCGACATGGACAAGGTCTTCGGCCTGTTCCCGCGGTTGAAGGAACGCGCGAAGCAGCTGGCTGGCACCATGTCCGGCGGCGAGCAGCAGATGCTGGCCATGGGGCGCGCGCTGATGGCCCGTCCCAAGGTGCTACTGCTGGACGAGCCGTCCATGGGCTTGTCGCCCATCATGGTGGACAAGATCTTCGAGGTCGTGAACGACATTCACCAGCAAGGCGTCACGATCCTGCTGGTGGAGCAGAACGCCAGCCGTGCGCTACAACTCGCCAATCGCGGCTACGTGATGGAGTCGGGCGAGGTGACGATGGACGGCGAGGGCCAGGCGCTGCTGAACGATCCCAAGGTCCGCGCGGCGTACCTGGGAGAGTAAAGGATCGCCACCCACCCACCGGCTCCTGAAGGCAGACTGCCGCGGCCTGACAACGCCAGGCCGCGGCAGTCGCTGGATGAAGACGCCCGGCCGGGCGTATGGGTCTGGAGCGATTCGCCCTAGACCACGCTCACATCCGTCACGCCGGCCACAACGCGCACGGTCTTCGTGCTCGCCACCGCCGTGGCCGGTGCCACGCCACCGACCTGACGCGCCATCTTCTTGAAGGTGCAGACCAGGTCGGTCTTGGTCAGCGACACGACGGCATAGCCCTGGGCGTCGCTGTCGACATGCCGGATCCAGGGGTTGTTGACCGGCGGTGCCGCACCCGTCGTCGAGTTGGCAAAGGGGTTCAGGCGCTTGACGATCTCGGCGGCCGGCACCAGGTTGGCTGGGATGCCCAGTGCCGTGGCCAGGGACTGCTGGATCAGGCCGTAGAGCGTCATCGCCGCGACAGACTTGCCGGTGGCGGCCAGGTTGGCGATCAGGCTGGCGACCAGTGTGCCCATCGCGCCGTTTTGCGTCTCATCGAAGGTGTTGACGATGGCGCGTGACAGGGAGGCTGTCGGCGCAAAGGCCGCGGCCGGCACCTTGCCGGCCATGACGGCGGCCTGCACGGCGGCCTGGATGGCGGCGGTGTTGCTCAAGTCGGTCACGCCGGCCGCCATCGCGATGGCCGCGCTCAGCATCTGGATGGCAATGGCCTCGGCCTCGAACTCGCTGGTGGCCACCAACGGCTTCAGCGCGGCGAAGCTGGGCTGCGTGGCGGCGCCGTAGAAGTAGCTGAAGTTGGAGTTGCTGGACACGCCGGCCGTGACCAGGTCCACCATGGCTGGCACGCGCGTGGCGGCGTCGTAGTCGGCCATCACCACGCCGGCATAGAAGGCGTGGATGTCGCCCGTCACGGCGACCACATTCTTCACGCCCTTGGCCAGCAACTGGCCCATCAGGTATTTGCGCTCGGCGTTGAAACCGTCCCACTGGTCGCAGTTCAGCACGAACTTGGCCTTGAAGGCGGCCGGCGCGGTGGGGATCTGGTTGCCGTCAATGCCCATGCGCAGCAAGGACACCTCATTGCCCCAGATCTTCCATTGCGCGGTGGACGTCGTCATGGTCTGCACCCACCACTGGCGCTGCGCGCCGCCGAGCACGCTGACCAGGGCCAGCGGGTCGGGCAGCGCGGCACCGGCCTGCAGCTTGGCGGTCTCGACACTGGACAGCGTCGCCTGCGGCACCATGTAGCGCGCGCCAATGGAGCCGACCGGCTGGCCTGTCAACGGGCTGGGCGCGGCCTCGGGAATGAGGTGGTCGGCACGGTACAGGCGCTGGTCGGTCATGACCAGGTGCATCAGCTTGCCGAATTTCAGGTCGCGGTAGATGCGGATGCCGGTGATGCCCTGACCGGGATCCAGCGTGAAGCTGATGTCGGCCGGCATGTTCTCGAACCAGGCCTGGTTGGCGGCCAGGCGTCGCGGGGTCTGGGCAGTGTTGTCGCCCACGCCAGTGGCGGCGTTGAACGTGCCGTTGTCGTAGGTTTCCCGGTCCTGCCAGCAGTCGTCGCTGAACTCGTGGTCGTCCCAGACGGCAACGAAGGCGAAGCGTTCGTGCAGGTTCTGCAGGCGGCGGTCGGTGCGGTAGCGCTTGTAGAGATAGCGGTAGTCGGCAATGGTCGTCGCGTACTTGCCGCCGGTGGGCAGGGCCGTGCCGTTGGGCAGGCTGAGCGTGGCGTGGGCGCTCTCGACCCCGCCGGCCTGGTAGTCGGCGCCGACGGCTTCGTAGATGTAGTCGCCCAGGTGGACGATGAAGTCGATGTTCTCCGCAGCAAGCGTTTCCATGCCCGCCCAGTGGTTCACGCTCCAGTCCTGGCAGGAGATGAAGGCAAAGTTGAGCGCGTTGTTGTCGGTCTCCGCGGCCGGGGCCGTCTTGAAGCGAGCAACCCGCGAGGTGTTGCTGCCTGCGGTGAACTGGTAGTAGTAGACCGTGTCGGGCTTCAGTCCGCTGATGCGATGGCGCAGCGTGTGGTCGTAGAACTCGTAGACGGGCACGTCGGCGGTGGCGTCGGCTGTGCCGGCCAGGGCCGTGGTCGTGCCCAGCAGGGCGGCATTGCCGGCGGCGCTGCTGATGGAGAGCTTGACCGTAAAGCTGCCAGCGCCGTTGGCGCTGGTGACGTCGTCAGCCGAGGTCGGCACGACCCGGGCCCAGAGCACCGCGCCGTCGGGCTTTGGGTCACCCGAGGCGACCGACTGCGGGAACTTGTAGGCACCGCTCGCGGCGGGCGTGGCCGGAAGCGGCGTGCTGCTGCCCGGGAAGGTGGTCGGCAGCGGCTGGATGGGCGTGCCGGCATCGCCGCCGCCGCCGCAGCCGACGAGGCTGGACAGCGCGGTGGAGGCGGTGATCAAGGCGCCCGCTTGGGCGGCAC
>NZ_DASWYS010000341.1:0-2219 GCF_036404855.1 Roseateles sp. | reverse complement strand
CGAAACCGCGGTCATCAGCGACGAGGCCAACGCGGTCGCGCTGCTGGGGCGGCTGCGCCAGCTCGGCGTGAAGGTGTGGCTGGACGATTTCGGCACCGGCTACTCCAGCCTCAGCCACCTGCGCCGGGTGCAGGCCGACGGCCTGAAGATCGACCGCAGCTTCATCACCGACCTGCTGCGCGACCCCGACGACCTGGCGCTGACCAGCGCGATCATCGCGATGGCGCATTCGATGGGCGTAACCGTGGTGGCCGAGGGCGTGGAGCGGGTGGGGCAGTTCGACCTGCTGCGCGAGCGCGACTGCGACCTGGTGCAGGGCTACTGGCTGGGCCACCCGCAGTCCGGGCAGGAGTTCACCGCGCTGTTGGGCTGAGCGCGGGACGCGTCAACCGTCGCCTTCGACCCGCGCCGCGGGCGGGTCGCGCTGCAGCAGCAGCTTGTCGATGCGCGGGCCGTCCAGGTCCACCACTTCCACCCGCCACGGGCCGATCCGGAAATGCTCGCCCACGTGCGGGATGCGGCCGAAGCGGGCGATCGCCAGGCCGGCGGCGGTGCGGTATTCGAGTTCCTCGGCGTCGGGTAGGCGCTCGCCGGTCAGCTCGCGCAGCTCGTCCACGTGCAGGCCGCCGTCGACCAGCAGCGAGCCGTCGTCGCGCTCCACCACCAGCGCCTCCTCGCCGTCGCCGTCGCCGCCGGTCTGCAGCCGGCCGATCACCGCGTCGACGATGTCGCTGACCGTGACCATGCCCTGGATGTCGCCGTATTCGTCGACCACCAGCGCCAGCGACTGCTGCTCCTCGCGCAGGATCTCCAGCAGCTTCATCGCCTGGGTGGATTCGGACACGAACAGCGCCGGGCGGATGTCGCGGAACAGCTCCGGCTGCGGCCGGCCCAGTTCGTCCAGCAGGGTCTTCACTTCCAGCACGCCGGCCACGTCGCTGTCGTCGCCGCGGTAGACCGGATAGCGCGAGAACTCGTGCTCCTGCATCGTCGCCAGGTTGTCCGCCAGCGGCGCGGACGCGTCCAGCCAGGCGATCCGGGTGCGCGGCGTCATCAGGCTGTCGGCGGTGCGGTCGCCCAGCCGCATTACCCGGTTGAGCATGTTGCGTTCGTCGAGATCGAACACGCCCTGCTCGTGGCCTTCGCTCACCAGCAGCTGGATTTCCTCTTCCGTGACCTGCGAGCCGCTGCTGTCGCCGGCGCGCATCAGCTTCAGCAGCGCGCTCACGGTGGCGCTGAGCATCCAGACCACCGGGCTGGCGATGCGCGACAGCCAGTGCATCGGCAGCGCCACCGCGGCGGCCAGCCGCTCCGGCGCCAGCAGCGCCAGCCGCTTGGGCAGCAGCTCGCCCAGCACGATGCTCAGGTAGGTGATCAGGCCCACCGCCAGGACCGTGCCCAGCGTGCCCGCGTATTCACCCAGCGCGGGCACGTGCGCGGCCAGCCACTGGCCGATCAGGCTGCCGAGGGCGTCGCCGCCCAGCATGCCGGTGACGATGGTGATCAGGGTCAGGCCCACCTGCACGGTGGACAGGAAGCGCTCCGGGCGTTCCGCCAGCTCCAGCGCCTTGCGCGCGCCCCGGCTGGTGGCGGCCTGCTGCTTCAGCCGCGCCTTGCGCGAGGTGACCACGGCCATCTCCGACAATGCGAAGAAGCCGTTGAGCAGGATCAGGGCGAGGACGAGGAGCAACAGTTCCAGCACGGGGTTTCACCGGAGGCTTGGGAAGGGGCGGGGGACGCGCCACGGCGAGGCGGCCGCGGCAGGCGGCGCGGCGAGCGGGAAGCGGGGCGGCGGCGGTAAGGAGGCGTCCATGTGTTGCGCCGGCGGCGCGGGGGCATCATAGCAGGGGCGTCCCGGCCGTCCTGTGGCGGGGCCCGGCGGCGGCCGGCATGCCGGCTTGTCATCCAGCCGTCATAATTGCGCCTTATCGTTGCAACCATTTCTACACATCGAGACCGGGCCGCCCATGTTCTCCCTGCAAACCATCTTCGGCTCCGGCACGCAGTTCTACGCGCTGCTGGACGATGCCGCCGCCGCCGCCCTCGACAGCGCCAAGGCCCTGCACGCCATGATGAAGGAGGCCGACCGCCAGCCGGCGCTGGACGCCTTCAAGCTGGCCCGCCTGCGCGAGCGCACCGCCGCCGACAAGATCAGCCAGGCGCTGGTGGACAGCTACATCACCCCGATCGAGCGCGAGGACATCGAGGCGCTGGGCTCG
>NZ_DASWYS010000340.1:0-5717 GCF_036404855.1 Roseateles sp. | reverse complement strand
TCCGCCAGGCCAGCCTCGCGGGCCAGGGCCTCCAGGTAGACCAGGTAGGCAGCGCGGGTCTTGGCCATGCGCGCGTCGTCCTGCCTGAGGTAGTAGGCGCGGCTGGGCAGGCCCAGGCCGGCCTGCTGCATCTGCAGGCGGTTGATGCCGGGCTGCTTGACGTCGGCGTCGATGTCAAGGCGGACAAGGCCGGCGACCTGTCCGACGCGAGTCCCCAGCCAGGCCGCGAATTGCTCGCGGCTGGCGATCGCGTCGATGCTGTCCAGCAGCGGCTTCAGCGGCGCCATGCCGCCCTTGTCGATGGCCGCGGTGTCGAGGTGTGTGGCGTAGTAGTCGACGATCTTCCGCGCGGCCGAACCGGCCGCGGGCTTGCTCGCGGCTAGGGCTTCGACGACTTCACGAACGCGCCGGTCGGACAGATCGGCCAGTTCGATGAAGCTGCCGTAGTTGGACTTGTCGGCCGGGATCTCGGTCGTCGCCAACCAGTAGCCATTGGCGGCACGGAACAGGTCGTCCTGCGGGCGCACTGCACGGTCGAAGCCGGCCAAGTCAAGGCCGGAACGGGGCTCGGCAGCCAGGGCGGCGGTGCCCAGCAGCAGCATCAGGGACAGGGTGGACAGGCGAAAGACGTTCATCGCGGCATGAGGGCTTAAAGACGGCCCGCAGCCTAGGCGAGAACGCCAAGGAACACCCCCTGCCAAATGGGATGGGTCCGGACGGGCGCCCCCGAACGAGGGGGCCGGCCGCCCTGACTTTCGGCGCCGTGGGGCGGCGGCCGACAGTGGGCGGCTGACGCCAGGCGCGTTCAGGTTCCCGTTGAACTGGCAATCCTTGTCATGGTGGCGCGCCTTGGCGAGCTGGTATCAACCACCTGTGGCTGCCTGCGCCGGCTGCAGCGGCTGGCCGTTGACCAAGCGGCGCACGAACTCGAAGGTGGCCTGCTGCAGGAATTCCCGGTTGCCCTTGTTCGTGAAGCTATGCCCCTCGTCCTCGGCCGTCAGGAACCACACCGGCGTCCCGGCCGCACGCACCGCCTGCACCATGGCCTGCGCCTCGCTGTAGGGCACGCGGGGATCGTTGCGGCCGTGCACGACAAACAGTGGCTTCTTCACCGCCGACGCATGCGTCAGTGGCGAGATCTGCTGCAAGAAGGCCCGCATCTCGGGGTCGCGCTCGTCGCCGTACTCGGCGCGCCGGTTGTCGCGCCGGTAGCTCTCGGTGTTTTCCAGGAAGGACACGAAGTTGGCAATGCCCACGCGGCAAATGCTGCCAACGATGCGGGCGGACTCGCGCACGGCCACGGCCAGCGACATGTAGCCGCCATAGCTGCCACCGGCCACGACCACCTTGGCGGCATCCATGTCGGCGCGTCCGCCGATCAGATCCAGCAGAGCCGAGATGTCACGCACCGAGTCCTCGCGCTGGCGGCCATTGTCCAGGTTCACGAATCGCCTACCGAAGCCTTCGGAGCCGCGCACGTTGGGCAGGATCACGTGCATGCCCAACTCATTGACAAGCTGGTACAGCCCCTTGGCCAGGTAGCCGGGCCGCGACTGCGAGGCCGGCCCGCCGTGGATGCTGACGTAGACGGGCCGTGGCCCCTTGAAGCGGGCCGGTGGCGCGATGTGCAGGCCACTGATCTCCAGGCCGTCAAAGCTCTTCCAGCGCAGCGTCGTGTACTCGGTGGGCTCGCGAGCTTCATCTGCATCGGCTTCCGCCCAGACTTGCATCGCCGCCTTGGACTTGTCGTAGACGTAGATGCGGCCCGGGCTGCTGGCTGATGCATGGCCGAAGGCCAGCAGTGGCAGCGTCGGATGCCAGCGCGGATTGCTGATGACGCCACTGGCCAGCGAGCCGTCGATGCGCTGAGGCACCGAGCCGCCGGGCTGCCACAGCCGCAGCACCGACACCCCGGCCTCGTTGTGCACAAGCGCCAGCGGCCGGTCCGTCCCGCGCGGCACGGCCAGCGCCTCGAGGTCGGCCGGGAAGTCGGTCAGCAGCGCGTCACGGCGGCCGCTGTCGACGTCCAGGCGTTGCAAGTGGCGGAAATCGCCCTGTGCGGCCTGGCGCTGCCACAGCAGATTCCCGCTGTCCTCACCGGAGTCGTCACCGTCAATGAGCAGGTCGCCGGAGTCGCCTGCCTTGACCGACGTCCCGACCGCCCGGGGCTCGGCACCGTCGAGGCCAAAGCGCAGCAGCTGGCTGCGCCCGCCTTGGCTGCGCGTCACGACGATGGCGCCGCCGGCCGTCACGCGCAGGCCCGTGAAACGGCCACCGCGCACCTCGCCGAGCTGGCGCGCCAGTGCCGGCTGGAGAGGGTCTACCCACATCAACCGCGTCACCGACACGCGCTCCCCTGCCTTGGCAACTTGGCGATCCAGCTGCTCTAGCAGAAAGACCAGCCCCGCTGGCGCCTTGCCGCGCCCGGGCAGGAACTCGAAGTCCGACACGCGCGCGTCGGCAGGCGTGATGGCCACAGGCGTGGCCAGCGCTGGGCCGGTGCCCGGCTGCAGGCGGAACAACCGGTAGGCCTCGTCACCTCCATGGTCACGGCTGAACACCAGATAGTCGCCACGCGACGGCTCCCACTGCGCGTTGTTGACCGCATCGGCCCCGGTCGTCAGCGCGCGCCGCTTGAGCTGAGGTCCATCCAGCACATGCAGCTGGGTACGCGCTCCGGAGCGCGCCAGCACCAGCATCTCCGCGCGCGTCGGATGCCATCCCACAAAGCGAGTCGCACTCGGTTCCAAGCGCGCCGCAGTCGCGTGCTCCTCGAAGGGCGGGATGCCGTCGGCGATCAGCTGTGGCCCCGGCACCATCGGCGCCGCTGCCGCCAGCGCGGGCAGCAGCAACCAACAGGCCAGCGCGCCGACGCGCCAGCGTGGCGCTGCGGCACGGTCAGAACTCATACGACCCCGACACGGACAGATAGCGGCCATAGGCATTGGCCACGCTGCTGCTGTAGCCGCTGGTGGTCTGGTTCGGGTCCAGCGGCGGGCGCTTGTCGGCCAGATTGCGCAGCGATGCGCTCAGGCGCATGCCGCGGAAGCCTTTGTAGCTGACGGAGGCGTCGACGGTGTTCCAGGCTTTGATGCGGCACAGGTCGGCATAGCCGCCGGCGGTCAGTGTGGCATCGCAACTGCTACCGTTGTAGAAGCTCTGCATGCCGCTTTGGAAGTTGTAGCTCGCCGACGTGGACCATGCGCCCAGGGTCCAATTGGCGCTGACGCTGCCTTTGTTACGCGGCATCTTGTAGAAGCCCAGCGTCTCGACAAACGCACGGCCCGCTTCCAGTTGCTCCTTGCGCGTCGCCGTGTGCGTGCCCTTGAGCGTCAGACGCAGGCGGCCGTAGTCGGCCAGAGGGATGCGGTGGCTGACTTCGTAGTCCACGCCATGGGTCTTGGACTTGGCCAGGTTGAGGTAGGGCCGGCGAACCTGATAGACGCGGCCGAGCTCGCCCGGCTCGGTGCTTTCCAGACGCATGACCGCACCGGGGAACTCCGCCTCGCGGTTCAGAATGTCCTGGGCGCTCAGGCGGTCCACCTCGCCGCGGCGCTCGATGTACCAGTAGTCCACCACCACGTCGGTCGACTTGGTGGGCTCGAACAGCACACCCACCGTGTAGGAGTCGGACTTCTCGGCCTCCAGGTTGGGGTTGGCCAGCGACACCGTGGACAAGCTCAGCGAGCAGTTGCCGTTGGAGCTATCGACGACCGGGCACAGCTTGGGATCGCGGTAACCTGAGCCGAAGGCGAACACCGACGACTTGGTGACCTGCGACAGCGATGGCGCACGGAACCCGTTGGCCCAGGTGCCGCGCACTGCGAGGCCGGAGGCAATCTTGTACTTGCCGGCCAGCTTGGCGGTGATGGCGCTGCCAAAGTCGGTGTAGCGCTCAGCACGGACGGCCGCCTGGGTTTCCAGATCCTTGACGAACGGCAGCTGCAGTTCGGCATAGGCGGCGGCCACGTTGCGCGAACCACGAGCTTCTCCGATGCCGCGGCCGATGATGTCACCCGAAGCGGTGACGGGGTCGGCACTCACTTCGAAGCCCTCGTGGCGGAACTCGCTGCCCAGGCCAAGCATGGCCGCGCCACCGGCCAAACGACCAATCTCGCGCGAGCCGCGCAAGTCGATCGAGGAGGTCTGCGACGAACCGCCGTCATTGATCTTCGGCGACAGGATGGCCAGCACCTCGGGGCTGTTGACGCCGCCGAAGATGTAGCTGCCGTCTGCCAGTACCTTGTTCAGCCCCGACAGGCTCAGGCGACCATTGAGCTGGACACTGTTCTTCTGGCGGTGCGCCAGCACGCCGCCGTCCACATCCCAGCCGGCGATGACGGTACTGGCGCTGACGACCGCGCGAAGGTTATCAGCCTGGGTCTCACGGTCGTAGGGCAGGTCGGCGAAGCGGTAACGCAGCCCCAGTACGGTAGGCGTTGTGTAGCGCGTGGTGGTGCCGCTGGAGTTGGGGAGCAGCACCGGATTGGCGGAGCTGGCCAGGCGCGTGGGGTTCTGCGGATGGTTGGCCGGCAGGGCCAAGCCACGGAACTGGATGGAGTTGCCCTTGGAGTCGCCCCAGGTGGTCAGCGACTCGGTGCGGCTGGTCGGCGAGTCCTCGTACTGGTTGCGCGTGCGCGAGGCCATCAGCTCGGCCGTGACAGTGCTGTTGGCGTTCACCGACCAACTGCCGCGCAGGAAGCCGGAGATGCGGTCCTGGCCGCCGGTGTACTGATCGAAGCGGTCGGAGTCCCACAGGCAGCGCGGCGTGCTGACGGTCGACGAGTACGGCGCCGGCGTCGGGCAGTCGGACGACAACATGCCGCGGAAGCTGCCAGAGGAACCGTTGTTGTAGGTGTAGAGGTTGCCAGGCCACGACGAGGTCGAGCTCGGCACCATGCGGTTGTAGAGCTTGGTCAGCAGCTCGCTCTGCACCAGGTCCGGCGCCTCGGCGATACCCACGCCGTCGCGCTTGAACAGCTCCACGCCGGCCATCACGTTGTAGCCGTTCCTCGCGATGTCACCGAAGCCGAACACGCCCGTCACCGTATGGGTCTTGAACAGGCCGTCGTCCACGCGCTGCTTGGCGTTGAACTCGATCAGGCGGCCTTCGTAGTCATCACGCAAGATGATGTTGACGACGCCGGCCAACGCGTCCGATCCGTACAAAGAGGAGGCGCCGGACTTCAGGATCTCGATGCGCTTGATGGCCGACATCGGGATGGAGTTGACGTTGAAGATGGTGGACTGGCCGCTGTTGACATCCACCACGGCGGCGGGCGATATGCGACGGCCGTTGATCAGCACCAGGGTAGCGGCCGAACCCATGCCGCGCATGGAGATGGATGACGTGCCGGCGGCAAACCCGTTGCCGGAGCTCAGGTCGTCCAGGCCGCCCATGCCCACGCTGGGGTCCATGCGCATCAGCTCGTCCAAGGTGGTGGCACCGCTGCGCTCGATGTCATCCCGCGTGATGACCGACACCGGGGTGGGCGTCTCCCGGTCCGTGCGCTTGATCATGCTGCCGGTGACCTCAACGCGCTCCAGCTTGGGGGCTGCATCGGTGCTCGGCATAGTGGCCTGCGCTTGCGCCTGCGTGGCGAGCGCCAGCACGGCGATGGCGATCAGATGCGGTTTTGCGTTCATGAGTACTCCAGAGAGGGAAAGACAACGAGGACAGGTCGGGCAGGCGATCACGGCTTGGGAGGCACGGCCAG
>NZ_DASWYS010000339.1:0-21460 GCF_036404855.1 Roseateles sp. | reverse complement strand
TTCTCCGCGAACAGCTGGCCGATGACGCCGAAAGTGTTGGCTTCGTTCTTCCAGTTCAGGCTGGCGTTGAGTTGTGGGCTGGTCTTGCCCGGCAGGTCGGCATAGACGCCACCCGCGCTGATCAGACCGCCGAAGCGTTCCTTCTGCTCCAGCGGCTTGCGCGTCGTCACGTTGATGGTGCCGGCCAGGCCACCGTCGACGATGTTGGCTTGCGAGGTCTTGTAGACCGTGGCGGCGTTCAGCACCGACGAAGGCATCAGGCTCAGCGAGGTGGAGCGGCTGCTGCTGCTCTGGTCGGCCAGATACCAGTCGCCGCCGCTGACCGTGTGGCCGTTGAACAGGATCAGGCTCATGTCCGGGTTGGTGCCGCGCATGGACACCTTCTCGGCCTCGTCGTAGTCCGTGCGCACGGCCACGCCGACGACCCGCTGGAGCGAGTCCGCCAGGTTCTTGTCGGGCATCTTGCCCACGTCCAGCGCGGTGATGACGTCGACGTTGGCGGAGGCGTCGCGCTTCATCAACAGCGAGCGCTCATTGGATGCGCGGATGCCGGTGACGACGACGGCCTCCAGCGATTGGGCCTTGGCCTTGTCGGCGTCCGGGGTTTCGGCTTGCTGGGCGAAGGCCGCCCCCTGCATCAGGGCGAACAGGCAGGCAAGGCCCTGGCTCACCGGTGTGGTCTTGAACTTCATGAATGTCTCCGCAGATTTCCAATCGCAAAGATTCTTGCGATGCTTGAGGGGACGCGCGAGGCTCGGAGCCTGGAAAGTCGGCACCCAAGCAACACTGCGCGCATGACGGAATGGCGCGCAGGCATGCGTCGCCGTTATGCCTTGCCCGGGGGCTGTCCCTAAACCATGTGACAGGCGACCTGTCGGCCTTCCACCTCGCGCAGCTGCGGCACTTCCTGCGCGCAACGCGGCTGGGCCAGCGGGCAGCGCTTGTGGAAGCTGCAGCCGCTGGGCGGGTTCAGCGGACTGGGCAGCTCGCCGTGGATGACGATGCGCTCGCGCCGATCGGCCTTGCGCAGCGCCGGCGTGGCACTCATCAGCGCACGCGTGTACGGGTGCAGCGGCGAAGCGAACAGGCGCTTCTTGTCGCCCACCTCAACCGCTGCGCCGAGGTACATCACCATCACCTCGTCGGCCACGTGCTCCACGACCGACAGGTTGTGCGAGATGAACACATAGCCCGTGCCGAACTCGTCCTGCAGGTCCATGAACAGGTTCAGGATCTGGGCCTGGATGGACACGTCCAGCGCGCTGACGGGCTCGTCGGCGACGACGATGCCGGGATTCAGGATCATGGCCCGCGCGATCGCGATGCGCTGGCGCTGGCCGCCCGAGAACATGTGCGGATAGCGGCGCAGATGCTCCGGCCGCAGGCCCACCTTGGCGGCCAGTGCGGCGACGCGCTCGCGTCGTTCCGGCGCTGTCATCGGCGTGTTGATCAGCAGGGGTTCGGCCAGCGTGGTCTCGATGGTCTTGCGCGGGTTCAGCGACGCGAAGGGGTTCTGGAACACCATCTGCACGTCGCGGCGCAGAGCCTTAAGCGTGGCAGCATCGGCCGTGGCGGCATCGGTGCCGCGGATCTTCAGCGCGCCGCGCGTCGGCGCCTCGATCAGGGTCAGCTGTCGCGCCAGCGTGCTCTTGCCGCACCCGGATTCCCCGACCACCGCCAGCGTCTTCCTGGCCGCCAGCGTGAAGCTCACGCCGTTCAGCGCCTTGACCGTCGCCTTGGGCTTGAACAGGCCGCGGCTGACCTCGTAGTGCCGGGCCAGATCGGTGGCTTCCAAGAGCAATTCAGACATGCGCAGCCTCCTCGACGGGGAAGAAGCAGCGCACGCCGCCCTCCAGCGCCGGGCGCTCGGCGCGGCAACGGTCCTGCACGCGCGGGCAGCGCGGCGACAGCAGGCAGCCCGTGGGCCGGTCCAGCGCACCGGGCACGATGCCGGGCAGGGCTGACAGCCGAGTGGCGCCCTTGTTGTGCTCGGGAATCGCGGCCAGCAGTGCGTTCGTGTAGGGGTGGCGCGGCGCATCGAACAGGTCCGGCACGCGGCCCGTCTCGACGACCTGGCCTGCATACATGACGGCCACGCGCTGGGCCATCTCGGCCACCACGGCGAGGTCGTGCGTGATCATGATGAGACCCATGCCCTGCTCACGCTGCAGCTTCAGCAGCAAGGACATGATCTGGGCCTGGATGGTCACGTCCAGTGCCGTCGTCGGCTCGTCGGCGATCAGCAGCTTGGGGCCGCAGGCGATGGCCATGGCGATCATCACACGCTGGTTCATGCCGCCCGAGAGCTGGTGCGGATAGGCGTTGGCGCGATTGGCTGCATCGGGGATCTCCACCTGCTCCAGCAGCTCGACGACGCGCTTCTTCGCCGCACTGCCGCGCAGGCCTAAGTGGGCTTTCAGCACTTCGGCAATTTGGGCGCCGACGGTGTAGCTGGGGTTGAGGCTGGTCAGCGCGTCCTGGAACACCATGGCCACGTCGCGGCCGATCAGCGCGCGGCGCTCCTTGGGCGAGAGCTTCAGCAGGTCGCGGCCCTGGAACTCGACAGCATCGGCCGTGACCTTGCCGGGCGCGTCGATGAGACCCATCAGGGCCAGCATGGTCACCGACTTGCCGGAACCTGATTCGCCGACGATGCCGAGCAGCTCGCTCGCTTCCAGGGTCAGGTCCACGCCGTCTACGGCGGGGAAGTTGCCGAACTGGACCCTGAGGTTCCTGATGTTCAACAGCGGCATCAAGACACTTTCTTCAACTTGGGATCCAGCGCATCGCGCAGACCGTCGCCCATCAGGTTGATGGCCAGCACGGTGACGAGGATGGTCAGGCCGGGGAGCGTGACGACCCAGGGCGCGCGGGTGATGTAGTCGCGTGCGGCCGACAGCATGGTGCCCCACTCGGGTGTGGGCGCCTGCACGCCCAGGCCCAGGAAGCCCAGGCCAGCGGTCTCGAGGATCGCCGACGAGAACGACAGCGTCGCGTTCACGATCAGCGGCGCCATGCAGTTGGGCAGCACCGTCACGAACATCAGCCGCGCCACGCTGGCGCCCGCCACGCGGCTGGCCGTCACGTAGTCGCGCCCGATCTCGGCCAGCGCCGCGGCGCGCGTCAGTCGCACATAGCCCGGCAGCGCACCGATGGCGATGGCGATGACGGTGTTGACCAGGCCGGGGCCGAGGATGGTGATGACGCAAATGGCCAGGAGCAGCGCGGGCAGCGCAAGCACGATGTCCATCACGCGCATGATGGCGGGCGACAGCAGGCGCTGGAAGAAGGCCGCGCACAGACCGAGCATGACGCCCGGTACCAGTGACATCGTCACCGCCGCCAGGCCAATGCCCAGCGACACGCGGCCGCCGTACAGCAGCCGGCTCAGCATGTCGCGACCCAGCTCGTCCGTGCCCAGCATGAAGCGCGTGCTGCCGCCTTCGGCCCAGACCGGCGGCGTCAACATGAAGTCGCGGTACTGCTCGATGGGGTCGTGCGGCGCGATCAGTGGCGCGAAGAGGGATGCCAGCGCGATCAAGGCGAACACGATGAGCGCGACGAAGGCGCCCCGGTTGGCCGCGAAGCCGAGCCAGAACTCGCGCAAGGGGCCAGGTGGCTCGACGGGTGCGAGGGATGTGGCTGGGCTATTCATCGGAAGTCGGCACGTGGATGTCTAGACCAAGGCTGGTGACGCGTTCGCCCAGCGCTTTCAGGATTCGGGGGGCGATCACGGCGCCTTCGTTGCCTTCGCCGATGCGTCGCGATGTGTTCGGAGCAACGCCGAGTGACATGGAGATCATCTCCCGCTGCAGGTCGTCACCCGTGATGTGCAGGCAAGCGGCGGATCGCTCAAGGTGGGCCATGGAATCAATGCCCCCCGCCGCGAATGCGCGGATTCACCACGCCGTACAACAGGTCCACCACCAGATTCACCACGATGAAGGTCAGCGCCGAGATCAGGATGCCCGCTTGCACCACCGGATAGTCGCGCCGCGCGATCGAGTCGATCAGCCATTTGCCGATGCCGGGCCAGGAGAAGATGGTCTCGGTCAGCACGGCGCCGGCCAGCAGGCTGCCGGTTTGCAGTCCCACCACTGTCAGCACCGGGATCAGCGCGTTGCGCAGCGCATGCACGACGACCACGCGCTGAGGCGACAGGCCCTTGGCGCGCGCGGTGCGCACATAGTCCTCGCGCAGCACCTCGAGCATCGACGAGCGCGTCATGCGCGCGACGACGGCCAGCGTGCTGGTGCCCAGCACCAACGCCGGAAGGATCAGGTGCATCAGTGCGGACCTGAACGCGCCTTCTTCGTCGCTGAGCCAGGCGTCGATCAACATGAAGCCGGTCACGCGTTCGGGGTCGTACTCGATGCCGATGCGCCCCGATACCGGTGTCCAGCCCAGCTGCACCGAGAAGAACATGATCAGGATCAGCCCCCACCAGAACACCGGCATGGAGTAGCCCACGGTGGCCATGCCCATGACGCCCTGGTCCAGCAGCGAGCCGCGCTTGAGCCCGGCACTGACCCCCAGCAGCAGGCCGAAACCTACCGCAAACACCAGCGCGGCTGTCGCCAGCTCCACCGTCGCCGGGAACAGCGCGGCGAACTCCTTGCTGACCGGCTCACGGCTCACCAGACTCTGGCCCAGGTCGCCGTGCAGCAGCTTGCCGACGTAGTCGGCGTACTGCACCGGTAGCGGCTGGTCCAGGCCCATGCGCTTGACGAGCGCGGCATGGGCCTCCGGGTCCAACCGGCGCTCACCCATCATCACCTCGATGGGGTCGCCGGGCACGAGGCGGATCAGGCCGAAGGCGACGATGGTGATGCCGATCAGTGTCGGCACCAGCGTGGCCAGGCGTTTGAGCAGGAAGCCGAGCATTCGCAGTGCTTACCAGCGCGAGGTATAGGGGCGCGTCTCGGTGTCGGACATGCCGCTGACGCGCATCGCGCTGGGCGTGGACGCCACGTCGATCAGCGCAGCCGTCTCGGCGTCCAGCACGCCGGAGATGTCGCGTGGGCGGTATTTCATCTGGAAGGTCGAGACGACCTCCTTGGTCAGTACGTCCATCTGGCCCGAGCGCGACACGTTGTAGCCGATGCGTGCGAGGCGATCCTGCAGCCAGGCCACGTCGCGCGGCGCCACCTCGTGCTCGAGCGTCTTCACCGTCACCAGCGGGCCGTCCGGCCACGGGATGATGCCGGCGTCGGCGAACTGCTTCCACGGGAAGCTGGGTCCCGGATCCTGCTTGCGGCCGGGCGCGATGTCGGCGTGGCCGATGATGCGCTCGGGCCGGATGTTGTGGCGCTTTTGAATGTCGCGCACCAGCGCGATGACCTCGTCGATCTGCGCCTGCGGGAAGGGGGCGTAGACCCGGCCACCGGGGCCGTCCACATAGCCCGCGTTGACGATTTCGATGCCGATGGAGGCCGAGTTCAGGTTGGTGTTGCCGGCCCAGTAGCTGGCGCCCGCATGCCAGGATCGGCGGTTCTCGTCGACGAGCGCGTAGCTGGCCACCGGGTTGTCGCGCACCAGATAGTGGCTGGACACCTGGCCGCCGGTCGTCAGCACCTTGAGCGACTTCTCCCAGTCCAGCACGGTGTAGTGCAGCACGATGTAGAGCGCGCGGCTGTCCTGGTTCTGCGAGGTGTAGCTGCGGTCGATGTGGGGCGCGCGCACGACGGCCGCCGACGGGGGCAGCGCGGCGGAGCCGGGTGCAGCCGGGGCGGGCGTCGCCGTCGGCGTCGGCACGCTGGCGCAGGCAGCGAGCAACAGGGCGGGAACGGCGGCGAGAACGCGGGAGAGGTACTTCATGCTCGAGAGGGCGGTGGCCGAGGTTGGATTGTTGCAGCGCAATGCGCGCGGCCTGTGCGGGTGAGCCCGCAGGTATCCATGCCCGACGTCGCAGCGGGTATGCCGGCAGGTGATGGCTGAACGGGCCGTGGTGGCGCCCGGTCCGGGTCTCAGCCCACTGACGGAAGCTCCGGTGCGTCCAGGCCTTCGAAGGGCGTAGCCCAGGCTGGCAGCGCCATCAGCCGGTCGTGCCAGGCCGCGACGGCGGGGTACTCGGCCAGCGGCAGGCGCGCCACGTCGTTGTAGGGCAGGAAGACGGCCATGCGGAAGTCGGCGTAGGAGAGGCCACTGGCGAGCAGCCAGTTCTGCCTGCGCAGGTGGGCCTCAAGGATGGCGGCCGTTTCGCGGAAGCGGGCCAGGCCGCGCGCCACCTCCGTCGGGTCCAGCGTGCCGAGCCGGTAGCGCAGCTTGGTGCCGCGTTCGAAATGCACCATGTCGCAAGCCTGCATGAAGTTGTCGCGGCTCCAGCTGAGCCAGCGGATCATGTCGGGCTGCTCCGTCCCCGTGCGCCAGAACTCCGAGCCCACCAGCTGCGAGAGCCGGCAGGCGATGGCGTCCGCCTCCCACAGCGAGCCGCCCGCCTCGGCCAGGATGGGTACGCGCAGCGAGGGGTTCAGCGGCAGGAACTTCTCCGCCTGGCCCGGCGCGAGCGGCGCGGCGAACTCGTAGATGACCGGCGCCCCCAGATGCCTGGCCGTGGCGACTGCCAGGCGCGGATTGGGGTTGCGCGAGAAGTAGAGGATGGGCGTCATCTGCAATGCCATGGCCGCGTTGCCCGTGAGTGTCGGCAATCAGCGCCCAGGCTTCAACGGGCGGAGGCCTCCCTAACGCTTGCGTGCGGCCGACTTCTTCGCCGCGGGGCGCGTCGGCTTGTCCACCTCAACTGCGGCGTGCAGTGGCGCCAGTGCGGCCAGTGCATCGAGCTGGGTCAGCAGGCGCTGCAGATAGTCCGGCGCCAGGTCCTGCAGCTGCTGCAGCGCGCGGGCGACCAGCACCTGGCTGTTCAGCGGGCCGAGATGCTCGGGCACCGGTGCGGCGACCTCGGCCATGCGGCGCGTCAGCCGCAGCGCGCTCCAAGTGCGGCGGTGGGCCTGTACGTTGCGCAGCTCGGGGCCGGCGTCAGCCTGCAGCGCGGCGACGAGTTCAGTCAGCGGGCTCGGGGCCTGCGCGGATCTCCGAGCCGGCAGCGCCACCGGCTCGGCCTTCGCCCGCTGCACGAGCCGGGCCACGAGCTGGTCACGCAGCGCTCCCGGTGGCTGGGCAGACGCGCGCCGTGCCAGTGCGTCCAGCACGCGGCGGCGCACGGGGTCTGTCCCCGCTTGTGCCGCGACCCAGCCGACGGGATCGTCCAGCGCGTCCATCAAGGCGCCGATGCGGCCGCGCGCCGGGGCCGCGGTGTTGGTGCGATCTCCACGCGGCGGTTGAGCGCGCGCCCGGCCGCGTCGACGTTGGAAGCCACCGGCTGCTGCGGCCCGAAAGCGGCGGCGAATACGGCGTCGGGCGGCAGGCCCTCAGCCATCAGCGCGCGCGTCACCGTCAGCGCGCGCTGCGCAGACAGTTCCAGGTTGTCCGCGAATCGGGGCGCGCCTTTGCCGGCGATCAGGCCCCGATCGTCGGTGAAGCCGCTCACCATCAGGATCTCGTCTCGCTGCGCGAGATAGGTGCGCAACGGCACGGCCAGGCTCTTCAGCAGCGTGTGGCCATCGGCATGCAGCTCGTCGGAGCCCGTCGCGAACAGCACGGCGCCGCTGATGCCGATGCGCCCCTCGACGAGCGTGATGCGGCCGTCCGCCAGCGGACCGGCCAGCGCGCGCTCCAGGGCCTCGCGACGGGCCTGCTCGGCCTGCCGCTGCTGCACCTCGGCCTCCAGCTGGTTGGCCAGGTCCAGCTGACCCACCAGTGCAGCTGCCAGAACCAGCACGAAGGCGCCCAGCACGCCGGCCATCAAGTCGCCGAAGGCCGCCCAGGCGGGCGGGCCAAGACCTTCAACCTGGCCTTCCTGCTCGATCTCCAGCGGCTCATCCATTCGCGGTGACCCCCTGTAGCGCGTCCAGCACCTGCTTCTGTGAGCCCAGGCAGAGGTCGATGACCTCGCGCGCCTGGGCCACGTAGTAGCCCAACTGCTCGTCGCTGCGCGTCATCGCGCCGGCGAGACGTTCCTCCAGGGCGGCCAGGTGCTGGACCAGCTGCGCGTTTGCGCCCTGGAACTGCTCCACCGCAGCACCGAAGCCTTCGCCCAGGCTGCCCATTTCGGCGGCGCTTGCGGCGATGGTCGTCGCCGCCTCGGCCAGGGCCTGACCGGTCGCGTCGACCCGTGCCGTGAAGCGCTGCTCCAGCGTTTCGAGCTGCATGGCGGAGCTGCCCAGAAGTGTCTGCACCTGCGAGGCAGCGCTGGCGGTCAGCGTGTTGACGTGGGTGGTGGTGCTGTCCAGCAGTGCGGTCATCTGCGTTGCCGCTCCGTCCAGCAGCGCGTGGACCTGCGAGCCGGCGCCGCCCAGCAGTGTGTCCAGTGCGGCACGCTGTTCGCCGGCGGCCTGCTGCAGCGAGCCCAGCAGCGTGGACACGGTCTGCATCAGCTCGGCACGCTCGGCCAGCGCGGCGCGATCCTGGGCCTGGCTCTGGGCCAACTGCTCGCGAAGCGCGGCAACCACCTCCACGGCGGCCCGAGGTGCCTCGCCGGCGGCCTTCAGCAGTTCGCCGGCTTCCGTCAGCGTGCTCCTGGCTTGCGCCTCGTTCTGCGCGACCAGGCTGCGCGTGTTCTGCAGCAGGCTGTCGGCCAGCTGCTGCTGCTGAGCCAGTTGTGCAGCGCCGGCTGACTGCAACTCGGCGCGCCAGTGGGCCAGGCGCTCGGCGTCGTTGGACGTGTGGGCCGCTTGCAGTCGCGTGTGTGCCTCGGCAAGCGCGGCAATGGCGCCCTGCGTCTGCGTCGAAAAGCTGGCGGTCAGCTCGGTCAGCGCATCCTGCGCTCGCTGGCCGCTGGCAGCCAGCAACTGCTGGGCGGCTTCGCGCTGGGCAGCAAGCAGCTGCTCGTTGGCCTCGCGTTGCCGTGCCAGTGATTCGGCCTCGGCGCGGGCCTGTGCACGCGCTTCGGCGTCCAGCTCGGCTTGCATCGTGGCGTGCCGGGCCTGTGCGTCGGCGATGCGGTCCAACAGAGCCTTCGTCTGTGCCGTGAAGCTGGTGGCCAGCTCCGTCAGCGCCTCCTGAGCGCGGGCGCCGCTGTCGGCCAGCAGCTGCTGCGCGGTCTCGCGCTGGTGGGCGAGCAACTGCT
Source organism: Roseateles sp. (assembly GCF_036404855.1). Classification (GTDB taxonomy): domain Bacteria; phylum Pseudomonadota; class Gammaproteobacteria; order Burkholderiales; family Burkholderiaceae_C; genus Pelomonas. Next base: position 12,336 of record NZ_DASWYS010000339.1, on the reverse strand, counting down.
CGTTGGCGCTGCGTTGCTGGTTCAGGGCCTCGACCTCGGCGCGCATCTCCGCGCGGTGCTGGGCGTCGTGTTCCGCCTGCGCGGCATGTTGGCGCGACGCGGCCTCGTTCAGCGCGGCCAGCAGAGACCGCGCCTCGGCGGTCCAGCGCTCGCTGAGGCGCTCAACGGCCTGCTGCGTCGAAGTGCTGCTGTCGGCCAACAGCTTCAGTGCGGCCTCGCCCTGGTGGGCCAGGCTGTCGGCCTGGGCCCTGGCAGCGGCCTCGGCCTGCTGGCCGATCTGAGCCGCGCCGGCCTCGAATCGGGCGCTCAGCGAGTCGAGCTGCCCGGTGACCTGCGCGCCCACGCGCTCGTGCAGGGCGGCGGCCTCGCGGGCGATGCCGGCCATCGCGGCCTCGGCAGCGGGCTGGATCGCGGCGCCGGCCAGGCGGGCGCTTTCGGCCAGGCTGGCGCGCAGTGTGGCGTCCACGCTGGTGGCCAGCGCCGTGTAGGTCTGGCTGGTCTCGCGGTGGAAGCGGTCGTTCTGAGTCGCGAGCTGCTCGGCCATCTGCTGCGAGAACTGCTGCAGCTGGGCGACGAGGTCGTGCTGGTGCTGCCGTGCGGCTTGCACGGCGGCGGCCTCTGCAGCTTGCTGTTCGAGGGCGCGGCGGTGCACGGCCGTCAGCGGGCGCAGCCGGTCCAGCAGTGCTGCGTCCAGCCGCGCGCCCGTGGCCGCGCGCTCGCGCCGCGCCAGAGCCACCATCAGGCCCAGCATGGCCGAGCCCGTCACGCCCGCCACGCTGGCGCTGAAGGCCAGGCCCAGGCCTTGCACCGGTGCGCCGAGCGCATTGCGCAGCGCGGCGAGGTCGGCCGTCTGCCCCAGCGCCGAGGCGGTGCTGCTCAGCGTGATGACCAGGCCGATGAACGTGCCCAGCATGCCCAGCAAAACCAGCAGTCCGGCCAGGGCCGGCGCCAGCGCAAGGCCGGGCAGCGCCGTGCGCTGGCCTTCCAGGCGCTGCAGTACGGCGGGGCGCAGCATGGCAGGCAGGCCGTCGACCCAGGCGGGGCCGGGCTCGGCAGACAGTGCCGCGTCAAGCTCGCGGGTGGCGCGGCGGAAGGCGCGCAGCTCCATCACGCCCAGCCCGAAGAAGGCCGCGATCAACAGCGTCATCGCCAGCGCCACGGGATGGTGGCGGGCGGCGGCCAGTGCGGCGCCGGCAATGCCTGCGAAGCCGGCGGCCAGCGCAAAGGGGTAGAGGGCGTTCAGGAGACGGTTCATCGGGGGGCATCGTCGTGCAGGGCTTCGATCAGCCCCTGCACCGGTTGGAGTCGGAGGTCGAGCTCGGCGCGCAGCACGCGCTGGAGGTCGGCCCAGAAGCGGACGCGCCAGCGGCGCGGGTCGGCGGCGTGGTGGGCTTGCGCGCGGCGGGTCAGCAGCGCGGTCAGGCTGCCCAGCAGGGCGCGCTCCTGGGCCACGATGGCGCGCTCGAACAGCGCGTCCAGCTGGGCCAGACGGGCCAGGGCGCCGGAGGACTCTGCCAGACGCGGGCGCAGCCGTTCGCGCAGCGTGGCGATGCGGGCGGCCATCCCGCGTTGCTGCTGCGCGTGGTGCAGCCGGTAGGGGGCCAGCAGGTCGGCCAGCGGGACGCCGTCTGGTGCGGCCTCGGCGGATTCTCGCGCCAGCAGGGCGTCGTCGAAAGCGGCTGCGAGTTCGACCTGCAGCCGCTCCAGTGCAGCGCCGGCCCAGTCTTGCGCCTCGCGGTGGGCCGCGTCGTTGCATGCGGTGGCCGGCGCGGTGGCCAGCACCTGCGACAGGCCGATTGCATCCGCCCAGCCCAGCCAGCCGCCCAGGCGTTCGGCCACGGGGAGCGACGGCGGCGGTGCCACGCCCCATTGCAGCAGCAACCGGGCCAGGGGCTCGGACGCGGGTTGCGGCGGTGGGGTTGCGGGCATCGGAAGGTCCGGCGCGCCCGTGCGGGCGCGCGAGGAAAAAGGGCGGGATTTTAGTGAGCCTGTCGGCATGGGCCGCCTGCCCGGACCCGGCGGGCGGCGCAGAATGCCGTCCATGCATACCCACGACCTCGCCGAATGGAGGCACGATCACGTCTTTGACACCGGCAACGCGGCCGCTGAACGCGGCACGCGGAGGGTGATGTGGATCACCGCCGCGATGATGGTGGTCGAGATCGTCGCGGGTTGGTTCTACAACTCCATGGCCCTGCTGGCCGACGGGCTGCACATGAGCAGCCACGCCGTCGCCATCGGCCTGAGCGCCTTCGCCTACGCCGCTGCGCGCCGCCATGCGCGCGACCCGCGCTACGCCTTCGGCACCTGGAAGATCGAGGTGCTCGGCGGTTTCGCGAGCGCGGTGTTCCTGCTCGTCATCGTCGCGTTGATGGTGTACGGCTCGGTCGAGCGGCTTCTGCAGCCCGAGCCCATCCACTACCCCGAGGCCATGGCTATCGCGGTGCTGGGCCTGCTGGTCAACCTGGGCTGCGCGCTCATCCTCGGCAACGCGCATCACGATGATCACGGCCACCACCATGGGCACGATCACGGGCACGACCATGACCACCACCACGACCTCAACTTGAAGTCGGCCTACCTGCACGTCATCGCCGACGCCGCCACCTCCGTGGCCGCCATCGCAGCGCTGGCCGGCGGCTGGTGGCTGGGCTGGGCCTGGCTGGACCCGGTGATGGGCATCGTCGGCGCCATCATCGTGGCCCTTTGGGCCAAAGGCCTGATCGCCGACACGGCCAAGGTGCTGCTGGACCGCGAGATGGACCACCCTGTCGTCGAAGAGATCCGCGAGGTCGTCGCCGAGCGCGGCGCGGCCGGCGAGACGCTGATCGCCGACCTGCATGTCTGGCGCGTTGGCCGCGCCACGTACGCCTGCGCACTCAGCCTCGTCACCCACGACACGCAGCTGACGCCGCGCCAGGTGCGCGAGTGGCTGGCCGTGCACGAGGAGATTGTTCACGCGACCGTCGAGATCAATCGGTGCGCAACGCCTTGAGCGTCTGACGGGCGGATCGGGCCTTGACGGACCGCGATCGACGCCGAGACAGGTGTCGGAGACCTTGACACCAAGGTCGACAGGGCGTGAGTTTGTTTGGGCAAGTTATTGATTTAAAAGGAAATAATGATCGTGGCACCGGTTTTGCGTCTCGCAGCGCATTCCTGACTTTTGCGATCAACATGTCCAAGTTGCGCTCTCTCATCACGGCTGCCGCTGCAGCCCTGCCGCTGGCATTGCAGGCCGCGCCCATCACGCTGACAGGCACGATTCGCGACTTCAACGCCTGGGGCAGCACCTTCAACGGTGTCGCCGGCCACGTCGATTTCGAGAACTCGTTGTCCTCGGCCCAAGGCATCGTTCAGAGCACGCTGGGCCCCGACGGCAAGCCAGTGTTGTCGAGCAACCACCCGAGCGTGAGCAGCGCCGCGTCGTTCTACCAGTGGTATCACGACGACCCGACCGTCAACCGCACGGGCAGCATCACCATCACGCTGGACCAGATCACGCCCACGACCTACCAGTTCAGCAGCAACGACTTCTTCCCCATCGATGGGCAACTGCTGGCGCAGAACAACTTCAATGGTCACAACTTCGGCTTCACGACCGAGTTCCACACCGCGTTCACCTACAAGGCTTCCAACAACGACACCTTCGCCTTCAGCGGTGACGACGACGTGTGGGTGTTCATCAACGGCGTCCTTGCCATCGACCTTGGCGGCGTGCATGGCGCGATCGGCGGCAGCGTCGACCTGAACGCCATGGCCGCGACCCTGGGCCTCACGGATGGCGGAAGCTACACGCTGGACGTGTTCCAGGCCGAGCGCCATACCACCGGCTCCAACTTCACGATGACGACGTCGCTGAAGCTGGCCTCGGTGGATCCCAACACGGTGCCAGAACCCGCGTCGCTGGCCCTGGCGGCCGGCGCGCTGCTCGCCGCCGGCTTTGCGCGCCGCCGCCGCGCCTGAGTTGTTGCGCTCAGCAGGACGGCCACCTTTCGGTGGCCGTTTGTCTTTTCGCCGCCATCGCGCCCCCGGCTGCCAGGCATAGAGTCGCACGCCCGGCGAGGAGCATGCGGTCCCTGCCGACCCGGTGCTTGCCCCGCACAGATCATGACCCTCTGACATGCCTGCCATCAAACCCTCCCACGCCGAGATCGAGCTGCGCAATGGCTGCAGCCGTTGGCTCAGCGGTCATCGGCCGTTGCGGACCATGCGCGAGTCGCTGCTCGCACTGGCCGAACTGCCCGAGGCGGCGCAGCCGCTGGACGTCTACGGCGACGGCGTGGTGCTGCAGGCGCTGGAGGCGGACGTTGCTGCGTTGCTGGGCAAGCCCGCCGCGAGCTTCTTCCACAAAGGCGTGGCGGCCCAGCTCGCCGCGCTGCGCGTGTGGTGCGGCGATGGCAGTGCAGGTCCTGTGGCCCTGCATCCGCAAAGCCATATCGCAATCGACGAGGCCGGTGCACTGGAGGCACTGATGGGTCTGCGCGGCCTGGCGGTCGGCGCGACGGACGCGCCGTTCACGGCCGCCGACCTCGCCGACCTGCCCGAGAAGCCCGCCGTCGTCGTGGTGGAGCTGCCACTGCGCCGCGGCGGCTTCCGACTGCCCGCGTGGGAGGAGCTCGTCGCCATCAGCGCCTGGTGCCGCGGCAACGGCGTGAAGCTGCACATCGACGGCGCGCGGCTGTGGGAGTCTGCGCCGCACTTCGGCCGCACGCTGGCTGACATCGCTGCGTTGGCCGACTCCGTCTACGTGTCCTTCTACAAGGGGCTGGGCGGACTGGCGGGCAGCGTGCTCGCGGGGCCACAGGCCATGGTTGACAACCTGGCGCCGTGGAAGACGCGGCTGGCCGGCAATGTATTCACGCTGTATCCCTTCGTGCTGTCCGCTCGCGACGGCTTGCGCCGCCGCCTCCCGGAGATGGCGGCCAGCCGCCAGCGCGCCCAGTCACTGGCCGCCCGGCTCGCGGCCGAGCCCGGCTGGCGGGTCTCGCCCGAGGTGCCGCATGTCAATGCCTTCCAGCTGCACCTGCCGGCCGATCCGGCCGGGCTGCGAGAGGCGATGCTGGAGATGGCGCGCCGCGACGGCTTCTGGCTCGGCGCGAGGGCCGTCGCGTCGCATGTGCTGGAAGGGGGCGCGATGGTGGAGATCGTCATCGGCGATGCGGCCCGGGACTGGGTCGACGCCGATGGGGTGACCGCCTGGCGGGCCGCCATGGCGTTGGTGCGGCGCTGAACGCGGCGGCTTGTCAGCTTCCGCGTAAGCACTTGGACCTAAGCTGGCTGCAGTTGTTTGCAGTCCAGGAACACCCATGACCCGTACCAGCCCCTACCAGATCGGCCTCGACAAGAACGCTGCCAACCATGTGCCGCTGTCGCCGCTGAGCTTCCTCGGCCGTGCCGCGGCTGTCTTTCCAGAGCGCGTCGCGCTGATTCACGGCGAGTTGCGCCAGACCTGGCGCGAAACCGAGACCCGCTGCCGCCGCCTGGCCAGCGCGCTGACCCGGCACGGTGTCGGTCCCGGCGTGACGGTGGCGGCAATGCTGCCCAATACCCCAGCCATGTTCGAGGCCCACTACGGCGTGCCCATGGCCGGCGGCGTGCTGAACACGCTGAACACTCGCCTGGATGCGGAGGCCATCGCCTTCATGCTGGAGCACGGCGAGGCGCGCGTGCTGTTGGTGGACCCGGAGTTTGCAGCGGTCGTGGGCCGCGCGCTGCAGGCCGTGGAACCGCGCCACCGTCCACTGGTCATCGACGTGCTGGACAGCGGCGCGCCCGAGGCACCGCGCCTCGGCACGTTGACCTATGAGGAGCTGCTGGCCGAGGGCGACCCGCAGGCCCCTTGGCAGTTGCCTGCCGACGAGTGGGACGCCATCGCGCTGAACTACACCTCGGGCACGACGGGCAACCCCAAGGGCGTCGTCACCCATCACCGCGGTGCCTACCTCAACGCGGCCAACAACGTCATCGCCTGGCAACTGTCCGACCATCCGGTCTACCTGTGGACGCTGCCCATGTTCCACTGCAACGGCTGGTGCTTTCCGTGGACCATGGCCCTGGTGGGTGGGACCAGCGTCTGCCTGCGCCGCGTCGACGCGGCCCTGGTGTGGCAGCTCATGCACATGCATGGTGTCACGCACCTGTGCGGCGCGCCCATCGTCTACGGCATGCTGATCAACGCGCCGGCCGACGTGCGGGGCCAGCTGAACCGCGTCGTCCGAGGCCTGATCGCTGGCGCGCCGCCGCCGGCCGCCGTCATCGAGGGCTGCGAGGCCGCGGGTTTGGCCATCACCCATGTCTACGGCCTCACCGAGGTCTATGGCCCGGCGGCGGTGTGCGTGCAGCAGGAGCATTGGGCCGGCCTGCCCGCGCCAGAGCGCGCCCGGCTCAACGGCCGTCAGGGTGTCAGCTACCCGCTGCAGGAGGCCGTCACGGTGCTGGATCCCGACACCCTGCAGCCCGTGCCCGCCGACGGCGAGACCATGGGCGAGATCTGCTTCCGCGGCAACGTGGTGATGAAGGGCTACCTGAAGAACTCGCTGGCCACCGAGGAGGCCTTCGCCGGCGGCTGGTTCCACACCGGCGACCTGGCCGTGGTGCAACCCGACGGCTACATCAAGATCAAGGACCGCAGCAAGGACGTCATCATCTCGGGCGGCGAGAACATCAGCTCCGTCGAGGTGGAGGATGTGCTGCACCGTCATCCGGCCGTGATGCTGGCCTCGGTGGTGGCGCTGCCCGACGCCAAGTGGGGCGAGGTGCCCTGTGCCTACGTCGAACTCAAGCCCGGCTTCACCGTGAGCGAGGCCGAGATCGTCGAGTTCTGCCGAAGCCAGCTCGCGCGCTTCAAGGTGCCGAAGCGCGTGGTGTTCGCCGAACTGCCCAAGACCTCGACGGGCAAGATCCAGAAGTTCGTGCTGCGCGAGCGTGCCAAGTCCACCAGCGCCATCGAGTGACGGCGCCGGCCCCGGGGGCTCAGCGGCCCGCGGGCGAGGGGCGGGGGCCGCCCAGGTGGCGGAAAGTGATGCGGCCCTTGCTCAGGTCGTAGGGCGACATCTCCAGCGACACATTGTCGCCGGCCAGGATGCGGATGTGATGCTTGCGCATCTTGCCGCCGGTGTAGGCGATGACCTTGTGGCCATTCGTCAGCGTCACGCGGAAACGCGAGTCGGGCAGGATTTCGTCCACGACGCCCTGCATTTCGATCAGTTCTTCCTTGGCCAAGTGTGGGACTCCGTTGCAAAGATTAGGCAAGAGGCCGGGCACGAGGCCCTGCCGGCGTGATTTGTGGCCCTGGACCGCGCGCGCTGCTCAATGGCAGCGCGCCCAGGCAAGGCCTTCCGCCCGGGCATAGCTCAAGGCCGCCTGCGGGCTGAGGAACTGCGGCGTGAAACGCATGACGCGGTCCACGCTCGCCATGCCGCGACCGGAGCGGATCGACACCAGGGCATCGAAACCGCCGCCATCGCGTGGCTGGGTCATGGGCGAGACCAGGTAGCGTCCCACCTCGAAGTTCTTGTTCTTCTTCATGTTGTTTTTCTTCTTTTGTCTGCGGTGCCGGTCTTTGCCGGCTGCAGCCGTTGGGGCGCGGGGCGCCCAGGGCACGCTCAGCGCGTGCAGCGAACCCTCCGCCAGCTCACGCCGAGCGGAGACAGAAACACTCAAGAACACTCACCGGGAGTTGGCTGAAGCGAGCCGCTCGCGAGAAGGGGCCAGGGGGTGGCCAGCGGGGCTGCAGATAAGACCTTAAGGAAACGGTCTTGCGCGAATCTATGGGTGCTAGTCTACCAGCCGTGTCAATCCCCCCACGCCGGCAGGCCTGCACGGCACGCGGCGCGGGCGTTCAGCCGTAGGCGTACCAGAGCGCCGCGAAGAAGTGGCACACGCTGCCGCCCAGCACGAACAGGTGCCACACGAAGTGCGCGTAGCGCAGCTTGTTGTCCAGCAGGAAGACCGCCGCACCCAGCGTGTAACTCAATCCCCCTGCCACCAGCAGCGCCAGGCCGGTCGCGGGCATGCGCTCCACCAGCGGCCCGATGGCGAACACCACGACCCAGCCCATGGCCAGGTACAGCAGTGTCGAGACGATGGGGTGGCGCAGCCGGTTGAGCAGCTTGATCGTCACGCCGAAGGCTGCCGCGGCCCAAACGGCGATGAACAGCGTCAAGCCCGGGCCGGTGTGCAGCACGCCCAGGGTGAACGGGGTGTAGCTGCCGGCGATGAACACGTAGATGGCGGCATGGTCCAGCCGCATCAACCAGGCCTTCACGCGGCCGTCGGCCAGGGATGCGGGCAGCGCGTGATACAGCGCCGAGATGCCGTACAGCAGGATGGCGGTCGCCGCAAAGATGGCTGCCGCCGCCACGTCCGCCACACTGCCGCGGTCCATGGCCTGGATCACCAGGACCGGCAGCGCCGCCACAGCCAGCAGCGCGCCCAGGCCATGGCTGATGGCGTTGGCAATCTCTTCGCCCAGGGTCTGCGGGCGGTCGGCGAGGGGACGGGTGCGGGGCATGGTTTGCGGGAACTGCAAGGGGAAGTGCGAAGCATGCCATCTCCGTCGCGCGGCGACGATTCGGCAACCCCTGCGAGGAGGCCCGCCGGCGCAGCGGGCGTGTCCTGTTGGCGCGGGTATTGATGTGTGTCAGGTTTCCAGCAGGTCCAGCCAGCTGCGTCGTCGAACTCGGGCAGCCCTGGGCAAGTTTGCTGGAGATCGGCAGCACGCCTTGTCGACGCTTGAGCGGCCCCTCGCGCGGGTAGGCAGCGCACCGCTGCGCCGCCTACGGCCACGCCGTCAGAAAAACACGATGCCCCCCAGCGCCACGCCGGTCATCTTGGCCTGCTCACCCGTCACCGGCCTGGATGTTGTGCGGCTCAGCTCACCCACCAGCGTGACGCTCTTGGTGAGGCCGTAGTACAGCCCTGCCGTCACGTTGGTGTTGCTGCGCAGGTCGCTGGAGGTGCCGTCCTTCAGCCGGCTCTCGCCCCAGTTCAGTCCCAGCTTGGTCTTGGCCGTGGCCTGCCAGGTGGCCTGCAGCAGCACATTGGTCTGCTTGCGGTTTCCGCTGTCACCGTCGGACAGCACGCCCAGGCCCTTGCCGCTTTGCACATTCGCCGCGAAGCCCAGCGCGCCAGCCGTGATGCTGCCGCCCACCTCCACGCCGTTCATCGTGAAGCCGGCGTTGGCGGGGCCTTCGAACTTCTGGTTCTTCAAGCCCAGCCACACCTTGCCGCCGTTGAAGGCAACCGAAGCCTGGGCCTGCAGCTGGGGTGAGCTGCGGCCGGTGAAGCTGGTGCCGCTGGCGTCCACCGGGCTCATCAACGCGACGGTGGCCGAGAAGCCGCCGGTGGTGGGCAGGGTGTAGGCCACCTGGCCGTAGGTGCCGAGGTAGGTGTAGCCGGAGCCGATATGGCCCAGCGTGACGCGGTTGCGCTGCGTGGCACTGACGGGTGCACCGGCCCCGATCAGCGTCATGTCGCCGAGGATGGCGGGCGCGCCGAACAGACCGTAGTCGCGGCCCAGCTTGAGGGTGCCCATGTCGGCGTTACCGAGGGTGAAGAAGCCCTGGCGGACGTCGACGTTGCTGTTGTTGGAGATGGCGTCACCAGATGAGACAGCCGCGCCGATCATCAGCGTGGCGCCGATGTCGAAGCCTTCCTGGCGCGTCTTGGCCGTGGTGGTGAGGGCGTTGGGCAGCAGGCCATTGCCGACGACGGTGCGGCCCGTGGTGCCGCCGCAGCCCAGCGCTTGGCTGGCCAGCGCCAGGCCGCTAATGGCCTGCGAGCCGGAACAACTGGTGTGGGTGTAGTAGGCGTTGACGATGCCGCCGAGGCCGATGTCCCATTCGCCGGCTTTGAAGTCGGCGGCCTGGGCGCTGCCGGCGGTGAGGGCGGCGGCGATGAACAGCGTGTGGCGTTGTGTGATGTGCATGGTGTTGTCTCCGTTGGGTGGGATGTGGCCGCAGCCCTTTGCGCAAGGCCTGTGCCAGTGCCGCCCTGGAGCGGCGTCGCCGTGCGGCCGTTGCGGAGCGGCGCAGCAGTGACACCCGTGCGTGCCGTGCTGGCACGTTCACGCGGGTCTTGCCGTAGGCAGTGCGTCGCACGACCACAGGGACGTGGTGCGCCGCGCTGCAGCGCGGTTGTGGCAGCGCGCAGCAGCCTCCCAGGACTAACCCAGGCGCATGGCCTGGAGTCGGCTCAGAAGCTGTACTTCAAAGCCAGCGACACGCTGCGCGGCGCGCCCGGCGCGTAGAAGGTGGCGTGGCGCAGCGGGCGCTCGCCATTGGCATTGGGCTGGAAGGGGCGGCTTTGGAAGTTGCCTGCGTCGTCGAAGGCCGTGGGGCCGAGCTGGGCGGCGGTGCTGTAGGCGCGGTCCAGTAGGTTGGTCACCTGCGCAAACAGCTTGAGCCCCTTCGTCGGCCGCCAGGCCGCGTTCACGTTGAGCACCGCATAGCCGGCGCTGTGGCCGGGCCCGAGGTAGTAAACGCCATCGGGCCGGTGCAGGCCGTTCTCGTTGCCGCGTGCCGATGCGCGGCCCATCGCGACGGCGTCGGCGCCCAGGGACCAGGCGTCGCCGAGGTCGAGGTCGGCGTAGAGCTTGAGCATGCGGCGTGGCAGCAGCGGCAGGCGGTCGCCGGGGCGGACCGCCAGCGTGCCATTGACGCCGGGCAGGCCGGACCGGGCCGCGTCGTTGGCGCTGCTCGACGCCCCGTTGACGACCTCGGCGGTGCGATAGGTGGCGTCCAGCAGGGTCAGGTTGGCACCCACCGCCAGTCCCTTGGCGGGCTGGCCGCTCAGGCCCAGCTCCACGCCCTGGCGGCGCGTCTTGCCGAAGTTCTTGAAGTAGCCGAAGCCGGCGGCGTTGTCGGCGACGAACAGCAGGTCGTCGCGGTTGTCGGAGCGGAACAGGCCCAGGCTCCACGTCAGCGGCTGGCCCGTGCCCCCGCCGCGCACACCGGCCTCCATCGTCGTCGTCACAACCTGCTTCAGCGGCGGGTCGCCGGCAAATGCGTTGGGCAGCTTGCAGGGGTTGGCCGGGTCGGCGCAGCCCAACTCGATCGCAGAAGGGTCGCGGCTGCCCTGGCTCACGCCCGCCCACGCGTTGACGCCGGCTGTCGGCGTGAAGGTCAGGCCGATGGCGGGGTTGAGGCGGCTGAATCGGTGGTCGCCGTCCAGCGAGCCGGGGCCGCCGCCGGGGGTGATGGCGTCGCGGTTGCGCACCGTGCCGCGGTTGTAGCGGCCGGACAGCGTCAGATGGGTGCCGTTTGCGACGGTGAGTACGGTGCTGGCGAAGAGGCTGAGATTGCGCACGCGGCCTGACAGGTCGACGCGGGTGTCGTACGGCGCGCCGTCCACGTCGCCGCCCGTCACACCGTCGCCAAAGGCGCCAACACCGGTGATGCTGTGGTCAGCGTTCAGGTAGCCCAGCTCGGCGCTCTGGAGGAAGTGGCTGCGGTTGAAGTCCGCCGCTGCGCCAATGAGGGATTGGGCGGGCAGGCCCCAAAGCGGGCCGTCGTAGCCGATCTGGGCAGTGACGCCGTAGTTGCTCTGGCGTGTGCGGGTCTGGTTGATGACGCCGTTGCACTTCTCGCCCGGCTCGTCGCGCAGCAGTGCCTGGGCGATGCAGCGCCATTTCGGAAATGGCGCGGTGGCGGCGGTTTCGCCCGAGGTGGGAAAGCCGGTGTAGCCCGCGCCCGTCAACGCGGCGCGCTCGGTGGCGTTGGGCTGGTAGAGAGACTGGTCCAGTGCGTCGTCGTTGAGGTCGCCGTTGTAGGTGCGGGTGCCGATGTGGCGGGCGTAGGCATTTGCGCTCAGCGTCCATTGCGAGTTGAGCGCCTGCGACAACGCGAGGTTGAGGAGGGCCGATCGGTTCTTCGTGATGTCGGGCTTCGTATAGACGCTGGCGCGGTCGCGCTGCAGGAAGCGCTGCTCCTGCAGGCCATTGCCGTGCAGCCGGGTGTCCGCAAACGAAGCGGTCAGGGCCGCGTCGGTGTCGCCGATGCGGTGGCCCAGCTTGCCGAAGAGCTGGGCCACGTTGGAGGGCGAATCGGTGCGCCAGCCGCGTTCGTGGAACCAGTTGCTGGCGGCGTACCAGTGCGTGCCCTCTGCGGTGCTGCCTCCGTGCTCGAACTCGACCGCGCCGCGGCCGTGCGAGCCGGCCGTCGCCTGCAGTGAGGTGCCGGGGTTCTTCAGGCCGTCCTTGGTTTGCACCGTCAGCGCGCCGCCCAGCGTGTTGAGCCCGAACAGCGGGTTGGAGCCGGGGTTGAGCGTGATCGAAGCGATGGCGGCCTTGGGGATGAGGTCCCAGCTCACCACGTCGCCGAAGGGTTGGTTGAG
>NZ_DASWYS010000338.1:0-4020 GCF_036404855.1 Roseateles sp. | reverse complement strand
GGAACGTTCCGGCCGGGATGCCCTGCCCATCACCGTGCTTGATGGCCAGGTGGTGCTGGCGGGGCGCTACCCCAGCCGGCAGCAACTGAGCCAATGGACCGGCATTGGCTCTGCCGGCGTGGCCGCGGGGGCTTCGAGCTGCTGCAGCGGCGGCAAGTGCTGCTGAGCCGGAGCACGCCATGAAGTTCATCGACGGATTGCCCAGGTTCTCCTTCTTCACCGGCAAGGGCGGTGTGGGCAAGACCTCTCTGGCCTGTGCCACGGCGGTCAAGCTGGCGGAAGCAGGCAAGCGGGTGCTGCTGGTCAGCACCGATCCAGCCTCCAACGTGGGCCAGGTCTTTGGCATCCGCATCGGCAACCAGGTCACAGCGGTGCCTGCGGTGAACAACCTCTGGGCGCTGGAGATTGACCCGCAGGCGGCGGCGCAGGGCTACCGTGACCGTATCGTCGGCCCAGTGCGCGGCGTGTTGCCGGCGGATGTCGTGAAGGGCATCGAGGAGCAGCTCTCGGGGGCCTGCACCACCGAGATTGCTGCCTTCGACGAGTTCACGGGACTGCTGACCGACGAAGCGCTGGTGGCGAGGTTCGAACATGTCATCTTCGACACCGCGCCGACGGGTCACACGATCCGACTGCTGCAACTCCCCGGCGCCTGGAACAGCTTTCTGGAGGCCGGCAAAGGGGACGCCTCCTGCCTGGGCCCGCTGGCTGGGCTGGAGAAGCAGCGTGCCCAGTACAAGGCGGCAGTTGACGCGCTGGGCGACCCGGGGCGCACCCGTCTGGTCCTGGTGGCTCGGGCGCAGGCGTCCACCCTGAAGGAAGTGGCTCGCACCCACGACGAACTGGCGCGCATCGGGCTGACGCGCCAGCACCTGGTCATCAACGGTGTCATGCCTGAGGCAGAAGCAGCACATGACGCCCTGGCGGCTGCGGTGGTCAGGCGCGAGCAAGCCGCGCTTGCGAACCTCCCCGAGGCGCTGCGGGAACTGCCCACGGATCAGATTCCGCTGAAGGCCTTCGACCTGGTCGGGCTGGAGGCGCTGCGTGGCTTCTTCGGGTCCTCCTCGCCTGCCGCAGGCGCCGCAATGGAAGTGGCACGCCCTCTTCAGGCGCCGACCCTGGCCCGACTGGTGGACGGCCTGGCCGGGCCTGGGCACGGCCTCATCATGGTGATGGGCAAGGGGGGCGTCGGCAAGACCACTCTCGCTGCAGCCATAGCAGTCGAGCTGGCACGCCGCGGCCTGCCGGTGCATCTGACGACGTCCGACCCTGCAGCGCATCTGACCGACACGCTGGCAGGCCAGATGGAGCACTTGAGCGTCAGCCGCATCGACCCGCAGGTCGAGACGCAACGCTACCGCGACCAGGTGCTGGCCAGCAAAGGCAAGCACCTCGACGCCCAGGGGCGCGCCCTGCTGGAAGAGGACCTGCGCTCACCTTGCACTGAAGAGATTGCCGTCTTTCAGGCGTTCTCGCGGGTCATCCGGGAGGCTGGCCGAAAGTTCGTCGTCATGGACACGGCACCGACCGGCCACACCTTGCTGCTGCTCGACGCCACCGGCGCCTATCATCGGGAAATTGCGCGGCAAATGTCCGGGTCTGGCGTGCATTTCACGACCCCCATGATGCAGTTGCAGGACTCGACCCGTACCAAGGTGCTCATCGCGACCTTGGCCGAGAACACCCCCGTGCAGGAAGCGGCTGCGCTCCAAGAAGACCTCCGCCGGGCAGGAATCGAGCCCTGGGCCTGGATCATCAACAACAGCGTGGCGGCGACGGGAGTGAGCTCACCACTTTTGCGCGCACGAGCCGCCAAGGAGTTGCCTTTCATCGAGACAGTCGCGCACAGGCACGCCGACAAGTACGCGCTGGTGCCGCTCTTGGCTGAGGAGCCTGTCGGAATCAGCAGACTGCTGCTGCTGGTCGGGAGTGCGCACTGAGCGGCGTGCCGACTTCGCGGGAAGCGCACTTCCCCGTCGAGCGCGCAGACATCATGGGATGACTGACGCACCTTTCAGACGTACGGGCCGGGCGCCATGCGCTCGAGAACTCAGACCAGCGACTCGAGCTCCTGGGCGCAAACATCAATCACGCACTCGCGCAGCCAGCGATGCCCTGGGTCCGCCTCCATGCGCGGATGCCATAGCAGGGACACGGTGAACGGCGGAACCGCGAACGGCAGCGCAAACGAGTGCATGCCGTCTCGCAGCGCTCCCGTGTGCCGCTCGGGCACAGTCGCCACCATGTCCGTCGCTCGGGCCAACGCCAACGAAGCGGCAAACCCACCCACTGTCAGCCGGATCGGCCGGATCAGCCCCAGCGCCGTCAGCGCGTCATCGACAGCGCTTCGCGCTTCGTTCTGCCTGGCGGCGAGGACGTGCTCAGCATCCGCATACCGCTCTGTCGTCATCTCCCCGGTGGCCAGCGGATGGCCCGCCCGAACCACGCCGACCAGACGGTCCCTGAACAGGGCCCGGACTCGCACCTCTGGCCCGTAGGTCGCGCCAACCACCGCCGTCTCGAGGTCCACGAGCCCATCCCGAAGCGGCCCGGTGTCCTTGTCCGGCTTCGGCAGGAACCGCAGCCGAACCGCGGGCGCGTTCTGGGCCATGCGCTCGAGCAGTGCCGGACCGAAGTTCTCGGCGAAACCCTCGTTCGTTCGCAGCGTGAACGTCCTATCCAGCTTCCTGAGGTTCAGCGGCTTCACGGGCGACAAGGCCGCTTGAGCCTCCTGAACAAGTGCGCCGATGCGGTCGCGAAGCTCCAGCGCCCGGGGGGTCGGCACCAGCCCTCTGCCGGCGCGCACGAGCAGTGGGTCGCCTGTCGTCTCCCGCAACCGGGCCAGCGCACGACTCATCGCCGAGGCACTGAGGTGGAGGCGCTTCGCGGCGCGGGACACGTTGCCCTCGGTGAGGAGGACATCCAGCGTCACCAGCAGGTTCAGGTCGGGATTGCTCATGCCGCTAGGGTGCACATCGTGTGACATGGCGTCAAGCGCAACTATTCAGTGCAGACAGCGCGTCTTCCGCCACTCCACCTTGATCACTAACCTGACTGCACACCGTCCACATCGCTGATTGAACGCCGCCATGCACACCGAATTCGCCCCCGACGTCTGCCCCCTCAGCGGCCAACAGACACCCGCGTCCGCAACCACCGAGCTTCCGGGGCTCGAAGCGAACTACTGGGACCGGCGCTACGCCGGCAAGGAGTTCGTCTGGACCACGGACGCGAACCCATGCCTGATCGAAGAAGTCGCCGGGATGCCGCCTGGCACGGCCCTCGACATGGCGGCGGGCGAAGGCCGCAACGCGCTCTGGCTGGCATCGCAAGGCTGGTTGGTACGCGCGGTCGACTTCTCCGCCGTCGCCATGGAGAAGGCCCGGCACCTGGCCGAGCGCCGTGGCCTCGACAGGCAGGTTGCGTTCGACACCGCCGACCTGCGCCAGTTCGAGTCGCCGGCCGAGACCTTCAACCTGGTCACGTTCGTATATCTCCAGATGCCGCTGGGCGAGCTCACGCCCATTCTGAAGCGCGCCATCAAGGCTGTCGCTCCGAGAGGCACGCTGCTGTTCATCGCGCACGACCTGGAGAACCTGACGCGGGGTTTCGGCGGCCCGCAGCACCCCGAGATGCTCTACACCGTCCCGGAGGTCATTGACGCCCTGGGCGACGAACTCGTCATCGACAAGGCCGGCCAGGTCGAGCGGCGCATCAAAGCCGCGGACGGCGAGAAGGTCGCCATCGACCTCGTCATCCGCGCGAAGCGCGCCTGAGCCCGAGCAGCGTCCAGGGATCGACCATGCCCCCCACCCCAGCCAAGCCGTCCGCGCCAGCGATGCCGCCCTCCGCCCGATGGGCGCTGGCGAGCCTGTCGCTGTTCATGCTGCTGCCGTCCCTTGCCACCAGCATCACCAACGTCTCGCTGCCGACGCTCGCCCAGGCATTCAAGGCGACGTTCCAGCAGGTGCAATGGGTGGTTCTGTCGTTCCTGCTGGTCACCACCACGCTGGTAGTCAG
>NZ_DASWYS010000337.1:0-32957 GCF_036404855.1 Roseateles sp. | reverse complement strand
CGCACGAAGTGCTGCAGCAGGGCCTGCGGCTCGATGTGCTCGACGAAGGGGTCGTAGCTTTCAGGCTGCAGGCCCAGGCCGAGGAAAAGCGACACCCAGGAGGGCTCTGCAAAGCCCTCGGGGTCGAAGATCGCGACGCGGCCCGCGCTGCGGAAGAGTTCGATCTGGTGCGCCAGGGAGTCCGGAATGGGCATGGCCGCGCAGTAACGCCACAGCTCGGAGTCGCGCCGCTCGGTCAGCTTGTAGTGCAGCACGATGAAGTCGCGGATGGACTCGTACTGCAGCGCCATGCGGCGGTTGAACTCGGCAGCCAGATGCGGCTTGAAATGCTTGTCCGGGAAAAACTGGATCAGCCGCCCGACGGCATCCATGATGAGCTGGATGCTTGTCGACTCCAGCGGCTCCAGGAAGCCCGACGCCAGTCCGATGGCGACGACGTTCTTCACCCAGCCCTGCCTGCGCCGGCCCGTCGTGAAGCGCAGTTGGCGCGGTGTATCGAGGGCCTTGCTGTCCAGGCCTGCCAAAAGCGTATTTGCGGCCTCGTCGTCGCTGACGAACTGGCTGCAATAGACATGGCCGTTGCCGGTACGGTGTTGCAGCGGGATGCGCCACTGCCAGCCCGCAGTCTTGGCGGTGGACATGGTGTAAGGCGTCAACGGCTCGACACGTTCGCTCGGCACGGCCAGGGCGCTGTTGCAGGGCAGCAGCGACGTCCAGTCCTCAAAGGGCGACTGCATCGCGCCGCCGATCAGCAGCGCGCGGAAGCCCGAGCAGTCGACGAAGAGGTCTCCTTCGACACGGCGGCCGTCCTTGAGCTTGACTGCTGCGACGAAGCCGTCCTCGGGCCGGAGCTCGACATCAACGATCAGCCCTTCGACGCGCTGGGCGCCGCGCGCCATCGCGTACTCGCGAAGATAGGTCGCGTAGAGGCCAGCGTCGAAGTGGTAGGCAAAGGAGTAGGCGTTCGCCGCCGACGGCGCCCCACCTTCGGGAGGCGTGAACCGGTTGCGCCTGGCCATCACCGTGGAAGTGGACCAGTCCTCGTAGCTCGGCAAGTTGTCGACGATGCGCTGCAGGCGCAGCCAGTGCTGCCAGGGAGTGCGGTTCTCGATGGCCGGGCCGAAGTCGCCGAAGCCGTGGAAGAAGCTGTGGCCCACACGCCCCCAGTCGCGGAACTCGATGCCCAGCTTGAAGCTGCCCTGGGTCTTCCTGACGAAGTCCGCACCGTCCAGGCCCAGCGAGCGGTTGTAGGCGCGGATGGGCGGCAACGTGGCCTCCCCGACGCCGATGGTCCCAATCTCGGGCGACTCCACCAGCGTGATCTCGCAAGCCGCCGGGCTACCGGCCTGCGCAAAGCGCTGAGCCAGTGGCGCAGCCGCCATCCAGCCGGCGGTGCCGCCGCCGACGATAACAATCTTGCGGATGGACGGATCTGTCATGGCTGTCTCGGGGCCGGGATTCTTATGGGCCTCACCGGGAATGGCGGGCGGCGCGATCTTCGGCGAGGCCCCGCCCGTCGCGCTAGGTGCTTTCACCCTATTTACTTCGTTCGACGCCCGAACTAATATGAATTCACAAAAGCCCCGGTCCCGCCCACCGAGGCCACACGACACAGGAGACAACGTGCAGGCCGAAGCCGCCGGCAGCCAACAGCTGCTCAAGGTCATCAATCGAATGGCGCTGGTGAGGCACCTCTGTGCCAACCCAGGGCTGTCACGTGCCGATCTGGCCGGAGCCGTGGGCCTGACGAAGTCCACCGTCAGCCTGTTGGTGCGCGAGTTGATCGGCGAGGGCTGGCTGGTCGAGCGCGAAGTCGTCGCCACCGGAGACCTGGGCCGCCGCCCCACACCGCTCTTCATCGACCCAAGCCGCCTGCTGCTGCTGGGTGCCGAGGTTGGCATCGAGTCGGTGCGGGTCGTCGC
Source organism: Roseateles sp. (assembly GCF_036404855.1). Taxonomy (GTDB): domain Bacteria; phylum Pseudomonadota; class Gammaproteobacteria; order Burkholderiales; family Burkholderiaceae_C; genus Pelomonas. Next base: position 31,035 of record NZ_DASWYS010000337.1, on the reverse strand, counting down.
CACCTCGCTGACCGGCGAGGTTCAGGCCTGCACCGTGGCCAACTATGGCGCCGCCCGCACGGCCAAGGCCTGCATCGCCAGCTTGGCCACGGCGCTGGTCAAACTACGCAGGCAATTGGACGCTGACCAGCAGATTCTGGGCATCGGTGTCGGGCTGCCCGGCGGCGTGAACGAGGCGCGAGGCGTACTGCACTTCGCCCCCAACCTCGGCTGGCGCGACATCCCCTTCGGCACGCTGCTGGCCGCCAAGCTGCAGGACACGACGCTCGCCGGAGTGCCACTCTTCATACAAAACGAAGCCGACGTGGCTGCGCTCGGCGAAATGGAGTTCAACCCCGCGCCAGCGTCGGACCCGCTGTTGTACGTGTCCATCAATCAGGGCCTGGGCGCCGGCGTCATCGTCGGCGACCGTCTGCTGACCGGCAGCCGCGGCTTCGCTGGCGAGGTCGGCCACATGGTGCTGCAGCTCAACGGGCCGCGCTGTTCCTGCGGCCGCCGCGGCTGCGCCGAAGCGCTGATCGCGACACGCGCCATGCTGCACGGAAGCGGCGACGAGGCGGCCCTGCGCTCACTGGCGGAGGTGCGAGTCCACCTGGTCGACGAAGACGCCGAGACGCTGAAGGCCGTCAACTCCGCCGGCCGCTATCTCGGCGTGCTGTTGCAAAACCTGGCCACGGCTTACGACCCCGCCTGCATCGTGCTGGGCGGCAGCGTCGTCGAACTGGGCGAGCCCTTCTTGAAGCCAGCGCTGGACACGCTGTTGGACTACGCGGCCGCAGCCAGCCTGCCGCAGCCCAGTGTGCGCACGTCGATGTTCGGTGCCAATGCCGTCGCTGTGGGCGCCGCCGCGCTGGCGCGCTACCGCCTGACCCGCCCCGCACTGCCGCTGGCCGACAGCGGGGCCATCACGGCCGATGCCGAGGAAACGGCCTGATGTATCTCGGCATTGATCTCGGCACCTCGGAAGTCAAGCTCCTGCTGCTCGACGGCGAAGGCCGCACCGTCGGCACGGCGGGCAGTGCCTTGACGCTGTCCAGCCCCGAACCGCTGTGGTCCGAGCAAGACCCGCACGACTGGTGGCGGGCTACGCAAGCGGCCATCGCCAAGCTGCGCGCCGCGCATCCTGCCGAGTTCTCCGCCGTGCGCGGCATCGGCTTGTCGGGCCAAATGCACGGCGCGGTCCTGCTCGATGCGGCCAATACCGTCCTGCGTCCCGCCATCCTTTGGAATGACGGCCGCAGCCATGCCGAATGCGTAGAGCTGGGTACGGCTGCGCCGCGCCTGCACAACATCGCCGGCAACCTCGCGATGCCAGGCTTCACCGCCCCCAAGCTTCTGTGGGTTCGCAAGCACGAACCCGAGACGTTTGCCCGAGTGAAGAGTGTGCTGCTGCCCAAGGACTGGCTGCGGTTGCAACTTTGCGGCGAGAAGGTCTCCGATCCTTCGGACGCGGCAGGCACGCTGTGGCTGGATGTCGCAAGGCGCGACTGGTCCGATGAACTGCTCGCGGCCTGCGGCCTGACGCGCGCGCACATGCCCCGTCTGGTCGAAAGCAGCGAGCCCGGCGGCGTCCTGAGACCCGAACTGGCCAAGGCCTGGGGCCTCGGTGCAGAAGTCCTCATCGCCGGCGGCGCGGGCGACAACGCGGCTAGCGCCATTGGCATTGGGGCCACCCAGCCGGGGGACGGCTTCATCTCGCTGGGCACGTCGGGCGTTCTCTTCGTCGTCAACGACCGCTTTGCGCCCAACCCGACGTCGGCCGTGCACGCCTTCTGCCATGCCCTGCCGCAGCGCTGGCACCAAATGAGCGTGATGCTGTCGGCAGGGAGCTGCCTGAAGTGGTTCTGCGCCCTCGCCGGCGCCGACGAATCCACCCTGCTGGCTTCGCTTTCGCAAAATGACAGCGCAGTCAATGCCCCCATCTTCCTGCCCTACCTTGCGGGAGAGCGCACGCCGCACAACGACCCCTTTGCACCCGGCGCCTTCTATGGCCTGACAACGCAGACGACGCGCGCCGACTGCACTCATGCCGTGCTCGAGGGCGTGGCTTTCGGTCTCGCCGACGGCTTGGCCGCACTGCGCGAAGCAGGCACGGAGGTGCACGCCCTGTCGCTCGTCGGCGGCGGTGCCCGCAGCGCCTACTGGGCCCAGTTGATCGCCGATGCACTGGACGCCGAGATCCTCGTTCATGACGGCAGTGAAGCCGGCGGCGCGCTCGGTGCGGCACGGCTCGGCTGGCTCGCCACCGGCGCCAGCGTCGACGCCGTCTGCACCCGCCCCGGCATCGCGGCCCGCCACGTCCCCGACCCCGAACGCCATGCCCGCCTGGCTTCCCGCCTGGCGCGCTTCCGTGACCTGTACCGCCGCCTGCGCGGTGCCTGACCTTCAGTCTTCTTCCCCATGACGAGCTATTTCCACCACATCGCCCCCATTCGCTACGAGGGCGCCGACAGCCAGAACGAGCTGGCCTTCAAACACTACGACAAGGACCGCATCGTCCTGGGCAAGCGCATGGAGGAGCACCTGCGCTTCGCCGCCTGCTACTGGCACAACTTTGTTTGGACCGGCCTGGACCCCTTCGGCGGCGCCACCTTCGAGCGCCCCTGGTTTCAGGGCGGCACACCGATGGAGCTGGCCAATGCCAAGGCCGATGCGGCCTTCGAGTTCTTCGCAAAGCTTGGCCTGCCCTACTACTGTTTCCACGACCGCGACGTCGCCCCGGAGGGCGCCACGCCGCGTGAAAGCCACGAGAACTTCCTGCGCCTCGTGGACGTGCTCGGCGAGAAGCAGCAAGCCACCGGTTTGAAGCTGCTGTGGGGCACGGCCAATCTGTTCAGCCACCGCCGCTTCATGTCGGGCGCTTCCACCAACCCCGACCCGGAGATCTTCAAGCTGGCAGCCCTCCAGGTGCGCGACGCGATGGACGCGACGCTCAAGCTCGGCGGCGAGAACTACGTGTTGTGGGGTGGCCGCGAGGGCTATGAGACGCTGCTGAACACCCGCCTGGGCCAGGAGCTGGACCAGCTCGGCCGCTTCCTGACCATGGTGGTCGACTACAAGCACAAGATCGGCTTCAAGGGTGCCATCCTCATCGAGCCCAAGCCCCGCGAACCGTCCAAGCACCAGTACGACTTCGACACCGCGACCGTCTACGGCTTCCTCGTGCGCTACGGCCTCGAGAAGGAGGTCAAGGTCAACATCGAGGCCAACCACGCCACGCTGTCGGGCCACAGCTTCGAGCATGAGATCGCCACCGCAGGCGCACTCGGCATCCTCGGCAGCCTCGACATGAACCGGGGCGACCCGCAGCTGGGCTGGGATACCGACCAGTTCCCCAACAACGTGCCCGAAACGGCCCTGGCGCTGTACCACGTGCTGCAGGCCGGCGGGCTGGGCTCGGGCGGCCTGAACTTCGACGCCAAGGTCCGCCGCCAGAGCATTGACGCGGCCGACCTCTTCCACGGTCACATCGGCGGCATGGACGTCTGCGCCCAGGCGCTGCTGATCGCCGAGAAGATGATCAACGATGGCCGCCTCAAGGCCGCCGTCGACGCCCGCTACGCCGGCTGGGACACGGCCGCTGGCCAGGCGATCCTGCGAGGCCACCGCAGCCTGGGCGAACTGGCCGACCAAGTCCTCGAAACCAACGCCGACGTGGCCCCCGTCTCGGGACGCCAGGAGGTGCTGGAGAACCTCGCCAATCGCTTCTGCGCCTGAGGCCCCCGACGCCCGGACCGCCCCGACCAACCCACCCTGACCGACAGCGCTGCCAATGACGAACACCCTCGCACACATGACACGCGCTCGTGGGTCAGGGCGATGTTGACCCCCGCCATCCCGACGAACCAGCAGTAAGACACACAGGCCAAGAGCCCCCCCGATGACAACGAGAGGAGACACAGTGAACCACTACCGCCGAACCGCCGTATCCCTAGCCGCTGCCCAGGCCGCCCTGCTCTGCAGCGGCCTGGCCTTCGCGCAGACCGCGCCTGCCCCGGCCTCCGCCGCGTCGGCTCCCGACGCCAAACCCCAGCAGACGCAGAAGATCGAGTCCGTCGTGGTGACGGGCCGCCGTGCCGCCCTGGAGTCGGCGCAGCGCATCAAGCAGAACTCCGACGAGATCGTCGACTCCATCGTCGCCGACGACATCGGCAAGCTGCCCGACCGCTCCGTCACAGAAGTGCTGCAGCGCGTCGTCGGCGTCACCATCGATCGCACCATGGCCAAGGGCGACCCGGAGCACTACTCGGTGGAAGGCTCCAGCGTGAACATCCGCGGCCTGTCCTACGTGCGCTCCGAGGTCAACGGTCGCGACACCTTTTCCGCCAACGGCGGCCGCGCGCTGAACTTCGAGGACGTGCCCCCCGAGCTGATGGCGGCGGTGGACGTCTACAAGAACCCGACGGCCGCGCAGATTGAAGGCTCCATCGGCGGCCTGGTGAACCTGCGCACCGCCATGCCGTTCGACTATGCCGGCTTCAAGGGCCAGGTCACCGCCAGCGGGAACTACAACAAGCTGCAAGGTCGGTTCAGCCCTTCCGCTTCGGGCCTGTTGTCCAACCGCTGGATGACGGATGCAGGCGATTTTGGCGTGCTGCTGAGCCTGGCGCACAGCAAGAGCACCACGCGCACCGATCTTTGGCAGGTCGAGCCCTATTACAAGATCGACGGCACACACTGGGCCCCCAAGGGGGCGCAGTGGCGTGACTCCAACTTTGAGCGCAACCGCGACGGCGCCTACGCGGCCGCGCAATGGAAAAAGGACAACGTCAGCAGCTCGCTGACCTACTTCCAATCCAAGTACAAGATGCAGTGGGACGAGAACGCGCTGTTCGCGCAGACCAACCCCTGGAACATCGTCATCGGCAGCGATGCCAAGTACAACAGCAACAACGTCTTTGTCAGCGGCACGCTGACCGCCCCGGCCGATGGCGGCGTCAACTTCGGCGCCGACACGCGCTACATGACGCGCAACTCCAAGACCCGGGACTTGGCCTGGAACCTGGCCTGGAAGGCCAGCGACCGCTGGAGCTTCAGCACCGACCTGCAGTTGGTCAAGTCCGACACGCGCGGTTTCGACTCCACCGTCGCCACCGGCCTGCTGATGCCCAAGGAAAACCTGGATCTGACCGGCTCCACGCCTCGCGTCGTCTTCGACTCGAGCGACTTGGCCGCGCTGCAGAACAAGGCCAACTACTACTGGGCCTTCACGATGGAGCATCTGGACCGCAGCAAGGCCGAGCAGAAGGCGTGGCGTGCGGACGGCAAGTTCAACTTCGACCATGCCGTGCTGCAGGACCTGTCCTTCGGGATCCGCCTGACCGACCGGGATGCAATGACCACCAAGACGGTGCCGGACTACAACTGGTCGGCCATCACTCAGACCTGGCAGCGAGGCTGGGACATCAGCGACGTGGCCTATCTGAGCGACCCGCGCTTCAACGCCCCGACCCGCCTGCACCCGTTCACGAACTTCTTCGGCGGTCAGAGCGTGCCGGCCGTCTATGTGCCCGATGTCTCCCTGGCCAAGGACTACCCGACCAGCTATACGGCGCTGCACAAGTACCACGACATCCGCTGCCAGGAGTTCACGGCGGCCAATGGCTGGGGCAGTGGATGCGCAGCCTGGGCGCCGGCCAGCTTCGGCACCGACCCGGCAGGCAACAACGAACAGCATGAGCGCTCGCAAGCTGCGTACGCCCAGCTGCGATTCGACTTCACCGACTCCGGCACCCCCATCGACGGCAATGTCGGCCTGCGTGCCGTACGCACCGAAATGAAGGCCAGCGGCTACACCGTCTTCAACAACAAGGCCGACCAACCCAACCCGAACCAGACGGTGCGCGGCCTTGCGGTGCCGAACATCGCCAACTTCTCTACGCCGATCAACGCCGAACAGAGCTACATCAATGTGCTGCCCAGCCTGAACCTGCGCCTCAAGAGCACCGACAACCTGCAGTTCCGAGCGGCCGTGGCCAGGGGCGTTTCGCGACCGGACTTCGCGGACATGCAGGCCTACACGACGATGGACCTGACGACGACCAAGCACACGGAGAACAACGACACCGTGCTGGTCATCGACGCCGTCAACCTGTCAGGCACGGCCAACGGCAACCCGCTGCTGAAGCCGATCAAGTCTACGCAGGTCGACCTGACTGCAGAGTGGTACTTCTCCAAGAATGGCTCGCTGACCCTGGCGCTTTTCAACAAGCAGCTGAGCGACATCATCGTCAAGCAGTCGGCCACCGTGCAGTTGCGCGATACCGCCAACAACCCGCTCAACTTCACGGTCACGTCACCAGTGAATGGTGCCAAGGGTCACGCCCGCGGCTTCGAGATCGCCTTCCAGCGTTACCTCGACATGCTCCCAGGCTGGTTGGCGGGCATTGGCGTGCAGGCCAACTACACCTACGTGGACAGCAAGACCAAGCCCTACAACCCGGTCAACTCGCCGTTCTGCGCCGGCACCAGCACGGGCGCAGAGAACCTGAACCTCAACATCAACGGCTGCGACACCGACGGACGCACCTTCGGCAACCTGCCGCTGACCAATCTGTCCAAGAACGCCTACAACCTGGCGCTGCTTTATGACTGGGGCCCGGTCTCTGCTCGCGTGGCCTACGCCTGGCGCTCCAAGTACCTGCAAGGCGTCAACGTCAACGGCACCCGCAACGGCGACGGTCGCCTGGCCGACTCCACGTCCGTGGCCTACGCGTTGCCCACCTGGAGCGACGCCTACGGCCAGATCGACGCCGGCATCACCTACCGCTTCACCGACAAGTTCAGCCTCAGCCTGGAAGGGCAGAACCTGAACAACGCGCTGGCGCGCCAGTTGATGCAGCAGAACATCGGCTTGATGACCCGCGCCGTCAACTACACCGGTCGCCGCTATTCGGTGCAGGCCAGCTACGCTTTCTGAGCTCCGCCCGGGTCCGGCGGCGGTGCCGCCGGACCATCTTGCAACTTCCGGAATCCCGATGAAGAAGACCCCTCTCCTTGCGGCGGTGATGGCCTGCTTGTTCAGCCTGCAAGCCACCGTGGCGGCAGAACTGCCGCGCCTCGTCACACACGACGGCCGCCACGCACTTCTGGTCGACGGCAAGCCGTTCCTGATCCTCGGTGCCCAAGCCCACAATTCCAGCAACTACCCCGCCGCGCTCAAGCAGGTGTGGGACGCCGCCCGCGACATCAAGGCCAACACCGTGCTCATGCCGGTGGCCTGGGAGCAGGTTGAACCGGAAGAGGGGCGCTTTGACTTCAGCTTCGTCGACACTCTCGTCGCCGAGGCCCGCCAACAGCGCAAGCACCTGGTGCTGCTGTGGTTCGCCACCTGGAAGAACACCAGCGCCCAGTACACACCAGCCTGGGTCAAGCTCGCACCCAAGCGCTTCCCGGCCATGCTGGACCAGGAAGGCAAGCCCAGCTACTGCCTTAGCCCCTTCGGCGACGAAACGCTGAAGGCCGACAAGCGCGCCTTCGTCGCGCTGATGTCGCATCTGAAGAAGATCGACGCCGAGCAGCGCACCGTGCTGATGGTGCAAGTCGAGAACGAGGTCGGCACTTATGGCCTGGTGCGCGACTACGCGCCGGCCGCGCAGGCTGCCTTCGAACAAGATGTGCCCGCCGCCGTGCGGGCGCGCAAGAAGGCGCCGGTACCGGGTGCTGCCAGTGGCAACTGGCGCGCTGTCTACGGCGACTACGCCGACGAGTACTTCCACGCCTGGGCCATCGCCCGCTACATCGGCGACATTGCCGCGGCAGGTCGCGCCGTCTACGACCTGCCGATGTTCGTCAACAACGCGCTGCGCAACCCGCTGGAGCAGCCGCCCAAACCCTGGAACAAGAACTTCGCGAGCGGAGGCCCTTCGCACGACGTCATCGACATCTACAAGGCCGCGGCGCCCGCCATCGACATCGTCGGCCCCGACATCTACAACTTCGAGTCCGCACAGGTGAACGCCAACCTGGCCTTGTTCCAGCGCCCCGACAACGCGCTGTGGGTGCCCGAGATCGGCACCAAGCCGGCCTACGGTCGCTTCCTCTATGCCATGCTGGGTCGCGGCGCCATCGGCGTGTCGCCATTTGGCGTTGACTACTTCAACTACAGCAACCATCCGCTGGGTGCCACCGCCACGGACCGCACGCTCGTCGAGCCCTTCGAGCGCATCTACCGCATGTTCGCACCCATCCAGCGGCTTTGGGCCCAATGGGCCTTCGAGGGCCGCACCCAGGGCATCGCCGAAGGCGATGACCGCCAGCCTCAGCAACTGGACTTCCCCGGCTGGACGGCCAAGCTGACGTATCGCCTGGGCCGCTTCGGTGAAGCGAGCTGGGGTGGCGAATTCGCCAAGCCGGCGCCCGGCACCGAGGAGCCCAGCGGCGGTGTGGCCATGGCGCAGATCGCGCCGGATGAGTTCATCCTCATCGGTCACCGCGTGCGCGTTCGCATGGAGCCGGCCGGCGGAACGAGCGGCATGATGCTGCGCGCCGAGCAGGGCCACTTCGACGGACAGGGCCGCTGGCAGATGGAACGTGTGCTCAACGGCGACCAGGTCGACTGGGGCCTGAATCTGCCGGCCGAGCCGGTCATGCTCAAGGTCCGCATGGGCCGCCCACGCTGACGACCGCATGAAGCGACTGCTGTTCTGCTGCTGGCTCGCTCTGGCCTTGTCACCCCTGCAGGCCACCGAGCTGACGCTGCGCTATGCGGCGCCGGCGCCCGACACGCCCCAGGGCTGGGAACAACAGGCCCTGCCCATCGGCAACGGGCGGCTGGGAGCCATGCTGTTCGGCCAGATCCGGCGCGACCGGCTTCAGTTCAACGACATCACGCTGTGGACCGGCGATGCCAAGGTGATGGGCGCCTACCAGCCGTTTGGCGATGTCGTGCTTGAACTCGATGGCGCGACGCCCCCCGTCAGCCAGTACCGCCGCGAGCTGGACATCGCACATGCCCAGCACCGGCTGAGCTATGTGCAGGGCGGCGTGCGCTTTGAGCGCCAGGCCGTGGCCAGCCATCCCGCGCAGCTCATCGTCTGGCGGCTCAGCGCCGACCAGCCCGGCCGCTACAACGGCCGCGTCACGCTGACCGACCGCCATGGCGCTGCAGTCAGCGCGGAGAACCAGACGCTCACCGCCACCGGCGCCCTGCCAAGCGGCCTGGCCTACGCCAGCCAGCTGCACGTGCTGAACGAAGGCGGCAGCATCGCCATCGATGGCAACACGCTGGTCTTTCGCGGCTGCCATGCGCTGACGCTGCTCCTGGGAGCCGACACCAGCTTCGCCGACGGCACGCCGCCGCTGCCACGCGTTCAGGCCCGGGTCTCGGCCGCGAAGCCCTGGCCTGAACTTCGTGCCGATCATGAGCGCGACGTCACCGCCCTGCTCGGCCGCGTGCAGCTCGACCTCGGCACCAGCCCCACCGAGCGCCGCGCGCTGACGACCGACGCGCGCCTGGCCGCGTACACGAAGAGCGGCGCCGACCCCGAGCTGGAGGCGCTGTACTTCCAGTACGGCCGCTACCTGCTCGTCTCCAGCTCCCGCGACTCGCTCCCGGCCAACCTGCAGGGCTTGTGGAACGATCACCTGCAACCGCCGTGGAACAGCGACTACCACTCCAACATCAATCTGCAGATGAACTACTGGCCGGCCGAGGTGACGCACCTGGCCGAGGCCGCCCGGCCTTTCCACCGCTTCGTGACGCGCCTGGTGCCCGAGTGGCGCAAGGCAGTGTCCGAACGTGCCGCACAGGCACTCAGGGATCCGAAGTCGCTGCCACCCGAAACGCCCCCATGGGACAACTCCGTGCAGCCGCCGCAGGAGACCTTCCTGACCCAGGACGGCAAGCCCGCGCGCGGCTGGGCACTGCGCACCGAGACCAATCCCTTCGGCGCTCAGAGCTATCTGTGGAACATGACCGGCAACGCCTGGTATGCCCGCCACTTCTGGGAGCACTACGCCTTCACGCAGGACCAGGCCTTCCTTCGCGAGATGGCTTGGCCGGTGTTGAAGGAAGTAGGCGAGTTCTGGGAAGACCGACTCCAGACCACCCCGGACGGCCGGCTCGTCGCGCCCAACGGTTGGTCGCCCGAGCACGGTCCCATCCAGGATGGCGTGGCCTACGACCAGCAAATCCTGTGGGACCTGTTCGACAACATCGCGCAAGCCGCCGACGTGCTCGGAGACCACCATGCGCGCGACCGCGCCGCTTCGCTGCGTGACCGCCTCGCGGGCCCGCGCGTGGGCAGTTGGGGCCAGTTGCTCGAATGGCAGAACGAGATGAAGGACGTGGTGCTGGACACGCCCAGGGACACCCACCGCCACGTCTCGCACCTGTTCGCTCTGTTTCCCGGCCGGCAGATCTCGCCCGCACGCACGCCCGAACTCGCGGCCGCCGCGCGCAAGACGCTCGAAGCCCGCGGTGACGTCAGCACCGGTTGGTCCATGGCCTGGAAGATGGCCTACTGGGCGCGGCTTCGTGACGGTGACCATGCCCACCACCTGCTGCGCGGCTTGCTGGCGCAGCCAGGCTCCCAAGCCGTCAGGCCCGGTGGGGAGGTTCACCAGGGCGGCACCTATCCCAATCTCTTTGACACGCATCCGCCGTTCCAGATTGACGGCAACTTCGGCGCCACCGCGGCCATTGCCGAAATGCTGCTGCAGTCGCAGGACGGCATCATTGACCTTCTACCGGCGCTGCCCGCGGCTTGGCCGCAAGGCGAGATCAGGGGTTTGCGCGCGCGCGGTGGCTTCGAGGTCGACATCGCCTGGGCCGAGGGTCGCGTCACCCGTGCCACCGTGCGTTCGGTGGCTGGCCCCGGCGGCGGCCGTGTCCGCATTGGTGATCGCGTGATCGACCTGCACCTCAAGCCCGGCCAAGCCAAGACCTTCCACTGACGATGAACCGCATCCTGCTCGCCCTGCTCGCCGCACTGCCGCTGACAGCGCAGTCGCTGGACCTCGATATCGGCCGGCCCGCCCAGGGCTGGCAGGTCGCCATCACCGACTTTGAAGGGGAGGCCCGGCTGACCGGCGACCGTGTCACGGTGCCCAAGCCGGCCCATCCGCGCGTGCCGAACAGCCATGTGGCCGCGCGTCGAGGCGACGACGGCGCGCTGACGCTGCAGTTCACAAACACCTGGATCGCGCAGCTGCGATGGCAGGACGGCGCACCGCTGGACCTCAACTCCTACCTGCCGGAGGGCACGATCGAGTTCGACTTGCGCGTCATCGACCTGGCCCGCGGCGGCATGAAGTTCAAGCTTGGCTGCGGCAAGGACTGCGAGCGCAAGATCCCCTATCTCTTCGCCGGCCGCGAGCTGATCGGCAAAGGCAAGCAACATTTGTCCTTCGCACTGAAGTGCTTCTGGCGCGAGGGAGACGACTTCTCCGCCGTCAACGTACCGTTCACGCTGGAAGGCACGGGCAGCGGCGAAGTACAGATCAGCCGGCTGCGCATCCACAGGCGCGGCAAGGCCACGACGGCCTGCCCCGACTACCGGACGCAGTCCGTCAAACCCGAACGCCTGCAGGAATCCTGGGCCGTCGACTGGTGGCTGCCGCGGCATGAGGCCAAGCTGGCCGAGATCCGCGCCCACCGCGAGGCCGGCCGGCGCGTGGACCTCGTCTTCCTCGGCGACTCCATCACACAGGGCTGGGAGAACGAAGGCAAGGCAGCCTGGTCCGAGCATTTCGCCCGGTACCACGCCGTCGCCCTGGGCTTCGGCGGCGACCGCACGGAGAACCTGCTGTGGCGGCTGCAGCATGGCGAGCTGGACGGCATGGCGCCGAAGGCCATCGTCATGATGATCGGCACCAACAACACCGGCGACCGGCTCGAAGACCCGGCGCTGACGGTGGCCGGCATCCGGAGGAACCTCGAAGAGATCCGCCTTCGGCAACCGCAGGCCAAGGTGCTGCTGCTGGCCCTGTTCCCACGCGGCGAGAAGCCCGACGACCTCACGCGCCGACACAACGCCAGGATCAACGCGCTATTGCCCGCGCTGGCGGACGGCAAACAGGTCGTGTTCCTCGACATCGGCAAAGCGCTGATGAATCCGGACGGCACGCTGTCCAAGGACATCCTGCCCGACTGGCTGCACCTCAGCCCGGCGGGCTACGAGATCTGGGCTCGAAGCCTGGATACCACCCTGAGCCCCTGGCTCCTTCCCTGAATGACTTCCCTGACCTACTCCAGCCCCTTCCCCGCCGACTTCGTGTTCGGTGTTGCCGCCGCCGCCCCACAGATCGAGGGTGCCGCCTTCACCGATGGCAAGGGGGAATCCATCTGGGACCGCTTCAGCCGCTTGCCCGGCAAGGTGCACGATGGCGACACGCTCGACGTTGCCTGCGACCACTACAACCGCTTCGACGCAGACTTCGCGCTGATGGCCTCGCTGGGGGTAAGGAACTATCGCCTTTCGTTGGCGTGGCCGCGCATCTACCCGCGCGGCGACGGTGTGCTGAACCAAGCGGGTCTCGACTTCTATCACCGCCTCTTCGCCAGCATGAAGAAGCACGGCATCACGCCCTGGGTCACGCTCTTCCACTGGGACCTGCCGCAGGCGCTGGAAGACCGCGGCGGCTGGACCTCACGCACGACGGTCGAAGCCTTCGCGCGCTATGCCGACACGGTCGTGAAGGCATTCGGCGGCATCGTCAAGCACTGGATCACGATGAACGAGATCCGCTGCTTCACGCAGTTGGCATATGGCTATGGCACCAAGGCCCCGGGCCGGCGGGAGAGTGCGGCCGTCGTCAACCAGACCTTCCACCATGCGCTGCTGTGCCACGGTCATGGCGTGCGCGCTGTGCGCGAGTTCGGCGGCGCCGGCGCCGAGGTGGGACTGACAGACAACTGCGACGTCTGCATCCCCGTCACCGAAACACCAGCCGACATCGCCGCGGCCAGGGCCTGGTTCCTTGAGATGAACGCCCATGTGCTGGGCGCTATGCACGCCGGCCACTACCCGGCCGACTACCTGGCCCGCGCCGGTGCCGATGCCCCCCAGGTCGAGCCCGGCGACTTCGACCTCATCAGCCTGCCCACCGACCACCTGGGCCTGAACATCTACACCGGCACCTACGTGCGCGCCGGCAAGGACGGCGCGGCCTACGAGGCCCTGCCCAATCCGGTGAACTACCCGCGCGCCGACAGCCCCTGGCTTCGCCTCGTGCCGCAGTCCATCTACTGGGCCACGCGCTTCGCCCACGAGTGCTACGGCCACCAGTCGCTCTACATCACGGAGAACGGCTGCGGCTACAACGACGAGCCGGTGGTGAATGGAGAGGTGCTGGACCTGCACCGCCGCGACTTCCTGCGCAACCACTTGCGCGAGGCCCACCGCGCCGTCGCCGACGGCGTGCCGCTTCACGGCTACTTCCTGTGGAGTTTCATCGACAACTACGAGTGGGAAGACGGCTACCAGCGCCGCTTCGGCATCGTGCACTGCGACTACGAGACGCAGGTGCGCACGCCCAAGCTGTCCGCCCTCTATTACGCGGACGTCATCCGCGAAAGGCGCATCCTGTGAATGCGAGCACTCTGCACCTAGACCGAATCGCGCCGCCCGCCGCGGACCGCCTGCCCATGCGCCAGAAGGTGGGCTTTGGCCTTGGCGCCGTGCTGGACATGTGGGGCCACTGGCTCTATCCCTCGCTGGCCTTCCACGTCTTCAACATCTTCCTCGGCGTCGCCCCCGGGCTGATCTCGACGGTGCAGATGATCAAGATCTTCATCGACGCGGCCAGCGATGCGATCTTCGGCTGGATTTCGGACAACACGCGCACACGCTACGGGCGCCGTCGGCCCTTCATCCTGGTCGGCGGCGTGCTCGCGGGTATCGGTCTGCCGCTGATGTTCGCCGTCGGCAAGGGCTGGACAGACACGCAGTACTTCGTCTTCATGCTCATCAGCATGCTGATCTATGTGCCGGTGATGAGTTGTTTCAACATGCCCTGGGTCAGCCTGGGTTCGGAGATGACGCCGGACTATCACGAACGTACCACCGTGATGGCGATCCGCAACGCCATTCAGAAGGGGCCGGAACTGGCGATGTTCTTTGCTGCCCAGTTCACGACGCTGGCCATCTTCAACGATGCCAACGGCAAGCCCGACATCCTGCGCGGTGCCCAGACCTACTGTGCCATCCTGGGCGCCATCATGGTGGCGGTCTCCATCGCCATCTTCCTGCTGGTGCGGGAGCGCTACTACGAGAAGCTGGTCTCGCGCACGCAAACCCACATCCCACTCGCTGACACGCTGTGGCGCACGCTACGCTGCAAACCGTTCCGCCATGTGTTGCTGATGGCCCTGGCCTACGGCATCGGCACGGCCATGGTGGGCGCCCTGGGCTACTACGCTACCGTCTACTACGTCTGCAAGGGCGACATCGTGCTTGCGACGAAGTGGAACACCGCGATGGGCCTGGCCGGCATGGCCTTTGGCTTCGCAGGCATCCCCTTCTTCACCTGGATCGCGCGCCGCCACGGCAAGCGCGCCGGCCTGGCCACGGTGCTGGCGATGGCCATCGCCGCGTTCATCGGTGACTGGTGGCTGTACGACCCCGAGCTGCCTGTGCTGCAGCTCTTCGCCTGCGGCTTCGTCGCTTTCACGGGCGCCGGCTTCTGGACGCTTTACGGCGCGACCATCGCCGATGTCGTGGACTACGACGAGACCCAGACCGGCCAGCGCCGCGAGGGTTCGTTCTCCGCTTGCCAGTCGTGGATCACCAAGGTCGGGATTGCGCTGGGCGTGGGCGCCTCCGGATGGATTCTGCAATTCACGGGCTTCGACGCCAAGCAGTCCCTCCAGACACCCGAGGCCATCTTCTGGATCCGCATCCTGCTGTCGGGCATTCCGGTCATCGGCCTGGTGCTGGCGCTGATCGCGATCCTGCGCTTCCCACTGACGGAAGGCCGCATGCTGGACATCCGCCGCCAGCTCGAAGCCGCGCGGGGCCACGTATGACGATGTCGCGCCGCATGGCCGTGACGGCAGCGCTGGCCGGCACTGCTGCCGGCACCGCGCTGGCCGCACCGCGCTTCGCCGTCGGTACCGAAGGCCAGCGCAAGGCCGACCTGGGGAACGGCACCTACCTGAACCCCATCGTGGCCGGCGACCATGCCGACCCGACGGTGTTGAAGGATGGCGTCGACTACTGGATGACCTTCTCGTCCTTCCAGTCCTACCCAGGTGCCATCATCTGGCACTCGCGGGATTTGGTGAACTGGGCACCCGTCACCGCAGCGCTCACCCAGCCCATCGGGACTGTCTGGGCCATGGACCTGATCAAGCATCAGGGCCGGTACTTTCTCTACATCCCGGTGCTGAACGACGCCGGCACGGGCATCTACGTCGTCTACGCAGACGATGTGCGCGGCCCGTGGAGCGAGCCCATCGACCTGAAGATCTCCGGCTGCATCGACCCCGGCCATGTGGTGGGCGAAGACGGCCGGCGCTATCTCTTCGTCAACGGCGGCCGGCGCATCCGCCTGAAGGACGACGGCCTCGCCACCGATGGCCCGCTGGAGCCCGATGCATGGGCGCCCTGGCAGTACCCCAAGGACTGGGTCGTCGAGATGTTCGCCCCCGAAGGCCCCAAGCTGTTCCGGCGCGCGGGCTGGTTCTACCTCGTCTCCGCCGTCGGCGGCACAGCCGGGCCACCGACCAGCCACATGGTCACGCTGGCCCGCTCGCAATCGGTCCACGGCCCCTGGGAGCACTGTCCGCACAACCCCATCGTGCGCACGCGAAGCGCCAGCGAACCCTGGTGGTCGCGCGGCCATGCCAGTGTCGTCGAAGGGCCGGCGGGCGACTGGTGGATGGCCTATCACGGCTACGAGAACGGCATGCGCACACTGGGCCGCCAGGCGCTGCTGGAACCCATCGAATGGACGCCGGACGGATGGTTCCGCGCCAAGGGCGGCACGCTGGACCGACCGCTCCCCAAGCCGCGCGGCGGCCAGTCCGGCCGGGCCGGGCTCGCGCTGTCGGACGACTTTTCGAGTGGCCGCTTGGGCCTGCAGTGGGCCTTCCACGCTCCGGGACCGGACGAAGCGGCCCGCCTGCGTTTCGAGCCCGGCACCCTCGTCCTTCGCGGCAAGGGCAAGTCGCTGGCGGACTGCTCGCCACTGACCTGCGCCGTCGGCGACCGCAGCTACGCGGCTTGGGCGGAGCTGGAAATCAGCGGCGCCGCCCACGGCGGCCTTGGCCTGTTCTACGACGAGCGCGGCCATGTCGGCATCGCCTTCAGCACGACGCAGATGCTGACCTATGGCTACGGCCAGGAACATGCATGGATGCGCGAAACGGTGACGACGCGCAAGGTCCGCGTCCACCTCGTCAATCGCGAGAACGTCGTCACCTTCCGCTACTCGCACGACGATGGTCAGACCTGGAAGCAGCACCCCTGGCAGATGGAAGTCTCGGGGCTGCACCACAACGTCTTCGGTGGCTTCGTCAGCCTGCGCGTCGCGCTGTTCAGCGCCGGTGCCGGCGAGGTGCGCATCCGCAACTTCGTCTACAGGGGACTCCCAACGTGACCTCACCACGCAATCTGCGGCGCCGCCAGCTGCTCGCAGCCGCACTGCCGCTCGTGACCAACCTCGCCATCGCCGCGCCGCCGCAGCAGCGCCGCATCGTGATGGACCTGGCACAGGCCAGGCAGCCGCTGGACCGCTTCTTCGACCACTGCGTCGGTGCCGACTACCCCGGCACGCTGTTCCGCGAGGATTCTCTGGCACAGCTGAAGACAGCGGCGGACGAGCTGGGCTTTCGCTACCTGCGCTTCCATGCGATCTTCCACGACGTCTTCAAGACCGTTACGCGCGACTCGGACGGCCAGCTCGTGTTCGACTTCACCGGCATCGACAAGCTCTACGACGCGCTGCTGGCCCGCCGGATCAGGCCCTTCGTCGAACTGGGCTTCACGCCTCTGGCGCTGAAGAGCTCCGACAACAAGATCTTCTACTGGGAGGGCAATACCTCCCACCCCGAGCCCGCCGGCTGGGTCGCCCTCATCGACGCCTTCATCCGCCACCTGCAACAGCGCTACGGCGCCACCGAGGTTCGCAGTTGGTATTTCGAGGTATGGAACGAGCCCAACCTGGACGGCTTCTGGGAGAAGGCGGATCAGAGGGCCTATTTCGACCTCTACACACGCACGGCCAAGGCGATCAAGGCCATCGACCCGGCACTACCGGTCGGCGGGCCGTCGACGGCAGGCGCCGCCTGGGTGCCGGAGTTCCTGGCCCATGCCAAGGCCACGGACTCGCCGGTGGACTTCATCACCACCCATACCTACGGCGTGGACCACGGCTACTTGGACGAGTTCGGCGTCGAGGACCGCATGCTGTCACCGTCGCCTGACGCCATCGTGGGCGACGTGCGCCGCGTGCGCAAGGAGATCGAGTCCTCGCATCTGCCGGGGCTCCCGCTGTTCTTCACCGAGTGGAGCACCAGCTACAACCCGCGCGACCTCGTCCACGACAGCTACATGAGCGCGGCCTATGTGCTGACCAAGCTGAAGCAGACACAAGGCCTGGCCCAGCACATGAGCTACTGGGTCTACAGCGACCTTTTCGAGGAGCCGGGGCCGCCGGACGCGCCCTTCCACGGCGGCTTCGGGATGATGACCCGAGAAGGCATCCGCAAGCCGGTGTGGTTCGCCTACCGCTACCTGGCGCAGCTGGCTGCGCTGCAGGGCATGGAGGTGCCGGCGAGTGATCCCTACTGCTGGGCAGCCACCAACGGCCAGCAGATCCAGGCTCTGGTCTGGGACTGGCGCAACACCGGGCAGAAGGTCAGCAACCGCAGCTTCTTCGGCAAGCCTCAGCCGGCGCGCGACGTTGGCACGGTCTCTGTCGAGCTGCGTCATCTGCCGCCCGGTCGCTACCGGCTCACGCAGCGCCGCACTGGCTTCGAGATCAACGACGCTCACACGGCCTACTTGAAGATGGGGTCGCCCAAGCAACTTGACGCGATGCAGCTGGCCAACTTGCAGGCCCTGACGACCGACCGGCCCGAGGTGCAGCGCGAGCTTCGCGTCGGCACCAACGGCCGAGCCAGCGTGAGTCTGAAGCTGAGGAGCCACGACGTCGTGCTGCTGAGCCTGCAGAGGGCAGGCGCATGAGGCGGCGCCAGGCCCTGCTGGCGTTGATGCCGCTGGCGGCCTGCGGCGGTGGGGGCGGTGCCGAAGCCGCGTCCGCTCCGGCTCCTGCGCCAACGCCTTCACCGGGCGGCATGCGCGACTTGAGCAGCCTGCAACTCAGCCGGCTGATGGGCGCCGGCTGGAACCTCGGCAACGCGCTGGAATCCATAGGCGGCGAGACCGCCTGGGGCAACCCGGCCACGACTCAGATACTGATGACGGCAGTCAGGGCCGCCGGCTTCAAGACTGTGCGCATCCCGGTCTCCTGGAAGCAGTACGCCGACGCCAACGACAACATCAGCGCAACCTGGCTGGCCCGCGTCGCCCAGGTCGTCGGCTACGCGCAGACGGCTGACCTCTACGTGATGATCAACATCCACTGGGACGGCGGCTGGATGCAGCCCACCTACGCGAGCCAGGCGATGGCCAACGCCCGCATCACCAGGTTCTGGACGCAGATCGCCAACCACTTCAAAGCGTTCGACGACACGCTGTTGTTCGCTGGCACCAACGAGGTCATGGTGGAAGGCGACTACGGCACACCCACGGCCGAGTACCGCACCGTGCAAAACGGCTTCAACCAGCAGTTCGTCAACGCCGTGCGCGCCACCGGCGGCAACAATGCCGTGCGCCATCTCGTCGTGCAGGGCTTCAACACCAACATCGACCACACCCTCAACTTCGCCGTCATGCCGGACGACACGGCCAGGGATCGCCTGATGATGGAGGTCCACTACTACGACCCTTACGACTTCACCCTCAACGAGAAAAGCAGTATCTGGCAGTGGGGTGCCGCTGCGCCCGATGCCAGGGCCAAGGTGGCCGGCTTCGACGAAGCCTGGGCCGATGCCCAGTTCCAGAAGATGAAAAGCGGTTTCGTCGGCAAGGGCATCCCGGTCATCCTCGGCGAGTTCGGCGCCATCCGCCGCATCGAACATCCGGGCGCCGAGACCTACCGCCTGGCCTGGGACAAGTACATCGCCCGCTCCGCCTGGACGCATGGCTTGGTGCCGGTCTACTGGGACGCCGGCGCCGCCACTGGCAACCACAGCATGGGGCTGTTCGACCGCGACACCGGTGCCCAGGTCTACCCCGAGATCATCCGCGCCCTGGTGGGCGCCGCCAGTTGACCCGCCGGCCGTAACGATTTCAAACACCGCCTCGCGGAGCGGAACACAGTTGGACTATCCTGTTAGCGAGCGCTCATCGGTGACGGGCGCGGCAGGGAGCCGATGTGGAAGCACACAACCTGCCCCGTGAGGGCGGTGAGTCTCTCGAAGCGGTCACGGCCCAGGACGGGCCGGCCTTCTTGCTGAACCAGCCGGCAGGTCCGCGCGAGCGTCGCCATGCGCTCGTCGTCGCGCTGGTGTCGTTGGTCGTGTTCGCGGCATTGCTGCCCTTCGCCAAACTCAAGCTGGCGCCGGTGCCGGCGTTCATTCCCATCTACGAGTCGGCGCTGGTACTGACCGACCTGATCACGGCTGTACTGCTGTTCGGCCAGTACCGCATCCTGCGCTCCCAGGCCCTGCTCGTGCTCGGCTGCGGCTACCTCTTCACGGCGCTGCTGACGACGGCCCATGCGCTGACCTTCCCCGGCCTCTTCAGCACGTCCGGGCTGCTGGGCGCCACGACGCAGACCACCGTCTGGCTCTACATGCTCTGGCATGGCGGCTTTCCGCTCTTCGTGCTCGGCTACGTCGCGATCAAGTCACGCCCCCGCCTGGGCGGTCCGGCACTGGCCTGGCCGCTGGCCACGCTGGCGGCCGCCACCGGCCTCATCGCCCTGGCGACGCTGGGGCACGGCTGGCTGCCCGACCTGCTCGTGGGCGGCCGTTATTCGCCGGCCTTCCAGGCCGCCGTTGGCAGCGTCTGGCTCCTCAGCCTGGTGGCGCTGGGCGCGCTGTGGCGGCAGCGGCCACGCACAGTGCTGGACCTGTGGCTGATGGTCGTCTGCATGGCCTGGCTGTTCGACATCGCCCTGTCAGCCATGTTGAACGCAGCGCGCTTCGACCTCGGCTTCTACGCCGGCCGCATTTACGGCTTGCTGGCCTGCTCGGTGGTGCTGATGGAGCTGCTGCTGGAAAACAGCACGCTCTACGCCCGCCTCTTCAAGGCCTACGAGGCGGGGCACCGCCAGGGCGAGGCGCTGACCGTCGCTCGCGAGAAAGCCGACGCCGCCAATGCCGCCAAGAGCCTCTTCCTAGCCAGCATGAGCCACGAGATCCGCACCCCGATGAACGCCATCATCGGCCTGACCAACC
Organism: Roseateles sp.; assembly: GCF_036404855.1. GTDB lineage: Bacteria > Pseudomonadota > Gammaproteobacteria > Burkholderiales > Burkholderiaceae_C > Pelomonas. The sequence continues at coordinate 10,625 of NZ_DASWYS010000337.1, read as the reverse complement.
TTGTGCTGGAGTCACGCCTGGAGACGCGCCAGCGCGACTATCTCGCCAAGGTGCAGACCTCGTCCAAGGCTTTGCTCAGCCTGCTCAACGACATCCTCGACTACTCCAAGATCGAAGCCAGCAAGATCACGCTGGAGAAAGAGGAGTTCAGCCCCGAAGAGCTCATCGAGAACGTCGGCCACCTGTTCTCCGCGCGGCTGGAGGAAGCCGGGCTGGACCTGCTCTTCGAATTCGACGACAAGCTGCCCGACCGGCTGGTCGGCGACAGCCTGCGCCTGACGCAGGTGCTGAACAACCTCGTCGGCAACGCCATCAAGTTCACGCCCAAGGGCGAAATCGTCGTACGCGCCGAGTTCCTCGGCGAAAAGGATGACTGCATCCAGCTGCGCATCGCGGTGCGCGACACCGGCATCGGCATGACGCCCGAGCAGGTCGGCCGACTGTTCCAGGTCTTCGGCCAGACGGACGCGTCCATCGCGCGGCGCTACGGAGGTACCGGACTGGGCCTGGCCATCTGCAAGCGCCTGGTGACGCTAATGGGCGGCAGCTTCGAAGTCAGCAGCGCGCCCAGCCAGGGCAGCACTTTCGCATTCACATGCAGCTTTGGGAAGGCCGGGCCCGGCGTGGAGCGCATCGACCTGCACCGCATCCGCGGCATGCGCACCCTGGTCGTCGACGCCCAGCCCACCGAGCGCCTCATCCTGCAGCAGATGCTGCAGAGCTGGCGCTTCCAGGTCGGCGTGGCCTCCTTCGGTGACGAGGCCCTGTACCGGCTGCGCCAGGCGGAGGCTTCGCATCCCTACGAACTGCTGCTTCTGGACTGGAAGACAGCCCAGGCCGACTTCGTCGACGCGGCCCGGCACACCGCCACCGAGCGCGGCATGCCCCCACCCGCCGTCATTGCGCTGGGCAGCCTGCATGCCAGCGAGCGTGTGGCCGAGGAGCTGCAGGGGCGGCCGGGCACGCAGGTGCTCGTCAAGCCGGTCACGCCCTCGCGCCTCTTCGACGCGCTCATGCAGTTGCAGCAGCAAGAGCCTTCGTCCGCAGCGGCCTCGGGCAACAGCATGACCGAGTTGGCCGAAACCATGCGCCCCCTGCGCGGGGCGCGCGTGCTGCTGGTCGAGGACAACCCCGTCAATCAGCAAGTGGCATGCGCCTTCCTGGCCATGGTCCAGCTGGAGGTCGAGGTGGCAGAAAACGGGCAGCAGGCCATCGAGCGCCTTGAGCATGCAACTTTCGACGCGGTGCTGATGGACATGCAGATGCCCGAGATGGACGGCGTCACCGCCACGCGGCTGATCCGCGCCACGCCCCGTCATGCCCGCCTACCCATCATCGCCATGACGGCCGGCGCCATGGAACGCGACGTGCAGGACTGTCTGGCCGCAGGCATGAACGCCCACGTCAGCAAGCCCATCGACCCGCGTCAACTGCTGCGTACGCTGCTGGCTTGGATCCCGCCTGTCACGCGCGTCGACGGACAGCGGGGTTAGGGCTGCCGCTCGAACTCCATCTCTCAGTCGACTGCCAACTGCAGCCGCCTTCAGCGGATCGAGCCTGCTGCCTGTGCCAATGGCCGCCGGTCATGTGAATCCAGCGCAGCACATGCGCATGGGATGGACGCCCAAATCATCGTCGCACTGGGGCTCGGGAGCGCCGTCGCCGCTGCCGAAGATGAGCGGGGCTCCGGACGGTGGGGATCGTGACCGTCCGCCTACCAACCGCCGTCGGCGCGTGGCCGTGTCGAAGCCGCGCAATGTGGCGCGCCCTGGATGCCAGGGCACAGATCCAGCGCGATGTGTTCGAAAGGGCCCACGCCGTTCATCAACGGCCAAGCTCGGCAACTGACCGCTCGGGCATGGGCTGCGCCGCGCGGAGACGGCAGGTTTCCCGCGCCCCGGTATCGGCATGAAGGCCTGGCAACGCCATCGAGGGGCCGACGGCAGCATTTATCAGCCATCAATCACACCGTCTTTGATCCAACGCAAAGAGTGCTGACAAGACACCCCACCCTCGGTGGATTGGCAACGGTTTGTGTACGAACGAAAAAATCAGCGGATACCCTTCGCGTCCCGTCAAGAGACATAGAGACCCGAGGGCGCTGAAGCAGCCCCGGCGACGATGGAAGGGGCGCAATGAATCGCTTGAAGATTTCGACCCGGCTGAACCTGCTAATTGCATGTTTGCTGACTCTGGTGGCGCTCGTCGGAAGCGCCGGCCTGACGGGCATGTCACGCGCCGACGATGCGCTGCAGAACATGTACGAACGCAGCGTGGTGCCCATGGCCCGCATCGCAGAAATCCAGGAGCGCCTGCTGCGCAACCGGCTGGCGATCGCCGTCGCCCTGGTGACGCCGGACGAAGCGACGATTGCGCGCAGCGTGGGGGAAGTGGAGGAGAACATCGCCGCCATTGACAAGGTCTGGCGCGAGCATCTTGCCGGCCCAATGGGGCCCGAACAGCAACGGCTGTCCGGGCAGTTTGCCGAGCACCGACGGCTCTTCGTCACCGAAGGCCTGCGGCCGGTGGTCACGGCGCTGAGGGCACGCGAGATCGCCCTCGCCAACCGGCTGGTCGTCGAAGCCCTGCGACCGCGATATGTCGCCGTGGCGGCCGACATCCAGGCCCTCATGGAGCATCTGCGCACCTCCGCGCAGACCGAGCATGCGATGGCGCTGGAGCGCTATGTGCTCATCCGCAACCTGTGCATCGCACTGGGAGTCGGCGCGGCGCTGCTGGCTGTGGGCTTTGGGAGACTACTGACGCGCGGCATCAGCTCGGCCTTGCATCAGGCGATCGAAGTCGCGGAGGCCGTCGCCCGCGGCGACCTCAGCACGCCGGTGAACGTTGAAGGCAAGCACGAGATCTCGCGCCTTTTGGCCTCGCTCGAACGCATGCGCTGCGCGCTGGCCGTCGTGGTGGCGGGCGTGCGCCGCGACGCGGAAGGCGTCGCGAGCGCCAGCGCACAGATCGCCCAGGGCAACACGGACCTGTCCAGCCGGACCGAGGAGCAGGCCGCCGCGCTGCAGCAGACGGCGGCCTCCATGGCTCAGCTGGACTCGGCAGTCAAGCAGAACACCAGCAATGCCAAGCACGCCGACGAACTGGCCCAGACCGCCAGCCAGGTGGCATCGCGAGGTGGCGAAATGGTCGCCGAGGTGGTGCAGACCATGCAGGGCATCAACGAAAGTTCGCGCCGCATCGGCGAGATCATCTCGGTCATCGACAGCCTCGCCTTCCAGACCAACATCCTGGCATTGAATGCCGCGGTGGAGGCGGCACGCGCTGGCGAGCAGGGGCGTGGCTTTGCCGTCGTTGCTGGCGAGGTCAGGTCGCTGGCTCAGCGCAGCGCCCAGGCGGCACGCGAGATCAAGGCGCTGATCATGGGCAGCATGGATCGGGTGGACAAGGGCACCGAGTTGGTCGCTAAGACGGGTGCCGCCGTGAATGATCTGGTGCAGGCCATCCATCAGGTCAGCTCCGTCGTAGGCGGCATCAGCCTCGCCAGCCACGAGCAGAGCGAAGGCGTCGCCCAGATCGGCGAAGCCGTCAGCCAGATGGACCGCGCCACCCAGCACAACTCGGCGCTGGTCGAGGAAACCGCGGCGGCGGCGGAAAGCCTGAGGCAACAAGCCAGCCAGTTGGTCCAGGCGGTCGAGGCGTTCCGAATCCAGGCCGAACCGGCGGCCACCCCTGCCGGGTTCTAGATGAGTGTCGGCTGGGAAATCGCCGCGGCCGCCGCCGGAGCCCTGTTCGTTGTCCTGATGGCGCTGCATGTGTGGCGCCTGCGACGGGATCGCCTCGCATTCGCCTCGCCCAGCCGCTACCACGACCGGCTGAGGGGTGCCCAGCTGCATCGACAGGTGCGGGTCGCGCTGTATGCCGTGCTCTTCGCCGCAGGCGGCCATGCCTTCTTCCTGGCCTGGCAGGCCGAGTCAGCCCTTGAACGCCACGGCCTGGAGGCCGAGGCCACCAACCTGGCCGGCCGGCAGCGCATGCATAGCCAGCGCATTGGTCGGATCGCCTCGCTGCTGGGCCAGTCTCCTGCGGAACGAGCCACCGACAGAAGCGTACTCGCCGAGGTCCTCGAGCAGGCCCAGCAGGACGCCGGCTCGCTGAAGGCCTTCCTGCACGCCGAGTCGCAGGGTGCGGACGAGGTGTTCGACGCGGCGGTGGTGGCACGTTGGGACGAGTCCCGAGAGTCCTTGATTACGAGTGCGCAGGCAATGCTGGACGCCATGCGCCAGGGTCAGCACCCGCAGCAGGCCGACATCGAGCCCGTGCAGCGCGCCGTCGAGCCCGCACTGATGGCCGCCGAACAGCTGGTGGCGTCGATCGATGCGACGCTAAAGGCGCGGCACAGGAGCGAAGTCGGCCGGTACAAACTGTGGGCGGTGGCGACCGTCGTGCTGCTGGTGGCCATGGGACTCATCGTCGCCGAGCCGACCGCCAGGGTCGTCAAGTCCCAGTACCTGCGCATCGCATCACAGACCCGCGAGCTCGAACGGCTTGCGCTGGTCGCGGAGTTGACCAAGAACGCTGTCATGATCACTGACGGCCGGTTCCGCATGACATGGGTCAACGATGCGTTCTCGCAGATCACGGGCTATGCCGCCGGCGAGGCCCTTGGCAAGAGCCTGAGCGGACTGCTGCGCAGCGAGCTGGAAACTCAGCCAGGCCTGGCGCACATCGAGCGGGCTATCGAGTCCGGGCGCGGGGGCCGTTCGCTGGTGCTCAACCGCCGCAAGGACGGCAGTGAGCTCTGGCTGGACATCGACATCCACCCGCTGCACGAGGACGAGGAAGGTCAGGCCGGATTTGTAGCGGTGGCATCGGACATCACGGAGCGGCGGCGCGCCCAGACCGACCTGCGCATCGCCGCCATCGCCTTCGACTCTCTGGAGGCCATCGCCATCACCGACGGCAAGCAGGCCATCCTTCGGGTCAATTCGGCGTTCACGCGGATCACCGGCTACACGGCCGCCGAAGCTCGCGGCAAGGTGGTGGGGCGGCTGCTGCGGTCAGGGCGGCACGACGCGAGCTTCTACGAGGCCATGTGGCAGCAGTTGCATGCCCACCGCCACTGGCAGGGCGAGGTCTGGAACCGCCGCAAGGACGGCCAGATCTACCCCGAGTGGCTCAGCATCACCGCCGTGACCGACGACGATGGCGCTGTGGCGAACTACGTGGCGGTGTTCACTGACATCACGCAGAAGAAGCTTGCGGACGAGACCATCCACAACCTGGCGTTCTACGACGCGCTCACCGAACTGCCGAATCGCCGCATGATGCGGGACCGGCTCGACCAGATCTGGGCCTCGGAGACGCGGCAGCGATTGGCTGCGGCCGTGCTGTTCATCGATCTGGACAACTTCAAGGAGCTCAACGACAGCCGTGGCCATGATGTAGGGGACGCCCTGCTGATTGAGGCGGCCCGCCGGCTGCGGGCATGCGTGCGGGTACACGACACCGTCGCACGCCAGGGCGGCGATGAGTTCGTCGTCATCCTGTCCGATCTTCATCCTGAGCTGCACCACGCCGTCAAGGACGCGGAAGCCGTGGCGGAGAAGATTCGCACCACACTGTCCCGGCCCTACGACGTCGGCGGTGCGTGGCACTGCACCGCCAGCATCGGAATCTGCATGCTGCATGGCAGCGACGAGCCGGTCGATGAGATCCTCAAGCGCGCTGACATCGCCATGTACGAGGCCAAGCGCGCCGGTCGCAACGCAGCGCGCTTCTACGACCCGGCGACGCACGCCGCGATCCAGGAGCGCATAGGCCTTGAGGCCGACCTGCGGGGTGCCCTTCCTGGAGGGCAGTTGCTGCTGTACTACCAGCCCCAAGTCGACGGCAACAGCCGCCCCATAGGCGCCGAGGTGTTGCTCCGTTGGCGTCATCCGACGCGCGGCATGGTCTCGCCCGGCGAGTTCATCGGCTTGGCCGAGGAAACGGACCTCATCCTTCCGATCGGCGACTGGGTCCTGCGAGAGGCCTGCCATCAACTGCGCGCCTGGGCCGATGCGCCGCTGACCCGGGACCTGCAGCTGGCTGTGAATGTCAGTGCACGGCAGTTCCGCCAGGCAGACTTCGTCGAGCAAGTGGGGCAGGCGCTGAACGAGAGCGGCGCCAATCCACGCCTGCTCAAGCTGGAGCTGACCGAGAGCCTCGTGCTCGTCAACATCGAAGACACGGTCGCCAAGATGAAGGCTGTCCGGGCGATGGGCGTGCGTTTCGCGATCGACGACTTCGGGACCGGCCAGAGCTCGCTGGCCTACCTTACCCGGCTGTCCCTGGACCAGCTCAAGATCGACCAGGCCTTCGTCGCAAGCATGCTGAGCTCCCGCACCGACGCCGTCATCGTGCAAGCCATGATCGGCATGGCCAATACGCTAGGCCTGGAGGTCATCGCCGAGGGCGTGGAAACCGACGAGCAACTGGCCTTCCTTGGTGCCAGCGGCTGCCACTGCTACCAAGGCTATCTCTTCGGCCGCCCCATGCCCATCGAGCAGTTCGCGGCGCAGTGGGCAGGAGAGGCACGGACGGGGTGACGGCGCAGCGCTCAGCCGCCAACATTCAGCCGAAACAGACCCGTCCCGCACATCGCGTGCCCGGTGCGCCGAAGAGATTGCCCACCGCGGACGCACTCATGCGCCGCCGGCTGACATGCTCGGCCTTGTACCTTCAAGTCGGGATCGCCGACACGGCGCGCGACTTGAGCTGAAAAGGAAAAACCCGCTGAGCGACTGGCACTCAACGGGTCTCCGGTATTGGTTGCGGGGGCCGGATTTGAACCGACGACCTTTGGGTTATGAGCCCAACGAGCTACCAGACTGCTCCACCCCGCGACTGAAGCTAGCAGTATACACCAGTTTCTGAGCGATTGGCAAATTCCACTGCAAATCGGCACGGGTCCCGCGAGCCATGCCGACGACCACCTTCGATGTTCAGATCTCCCGTCGGCACGACTCGCACGACGCAGGCGGAAAAAAGCCCGCACGAGGCGGGCTTTTGCAGATCAGCGCGGGCTGAGCTTACTCGGCGGCTTCGCCGGCGGTCTCGCCTTCAGGACGGTCCACCAGTTCGACGAAGGCCATGGGCGCGTTGTCGCCGACGCGGAAGCCCATCTTCAGGATGCGGGTGTAGCCGCCCGGACGGGTCTTGAAGCGCGGGCCCAGCTCGTTGAAGAGCTTGGTGACGATGTCGCGGTCACGCAGGCGGTCGAAAGCCAGACGGCGATTAGCCAGGGTGGGTTCCTTGGCGAGCGTGATCAGGGGCTCGACAACCTTGCGCAGTTCCTTGGCCTTGGGGACCGTGGTCTTGATGGCTTCGTGCTGCAGCAGCGAAACGCACATGTTGCGCAGCATCGCAGCGCGGTGGGCGCTGGTGCGGTTGAGTTTGCGGAGGCCGTTACGGTGACGCATGGTGCTATTCCTTTCACTTCGTTAATACCGACAGCCGTATCAGGTACTGCCGGGTGCACCGGGTGGCGTTGGTCAGCGCGCCACCCATTCATTTCAAATCAGATCAGCGCTTGTCCAGGCCTTGCGGGGGCCAGTTCTCCAGGCGGGCACCGAGCGTGAGACCGCGGGAAGCCAGGACTTCCTTGATTTCGTTGAGCGACTTGCGGCCCAGGTTGGGCGTCTTGAGCAGCTCGGTCTCGGTACGCTGGATGAGGTCGCCGATGTAGTAGATGTTCTCGGCCTTCAGGCAATTGGCCGAACGCACCGTCAGTTCGAGTTCGTCGACCGGGCGCAGCAGGATCGGGTCGAAGCTGCTCGAGCGCTGGGCCGGCTGGTCGAATGCATCGACCAGGTCGGTGCCTTGCAGTTGAGCGAAAACGGCGAGCTGTTCCACCAGGATCTTGGCAGAGGAACGGATCGCTTCCTCGGGCGAGATGGCGCCGTTGGTTTCGATTTCCATGACCAGCTTGTCGAGGTCGGTACGCTGCTCGACGCGGGCGTTCTCGACGGCGTAGCTGACGCGCTTGACGGGCGAGAACGAAGCATCAAGAACGATGCGGCCGATGCTCTTGGTCGGCTCATCGCCGAAGCGGCGCATCGTGCCGGGCACGTAGCCACGGCCCTTCTCGACCTTGATCTGCATGTCGAGCTTGCCGCCTTGCGACAGGTGGGCAATGACGTGCTCGGGGTTGATGATCTCGACGTCATGCGGAGTCTGGATGTCGGCCGCAGTGACGGGGCCTTCACCTTCCTTGCGCAGGACCAGGGTCACTTCTTCGCGGTTGTGCAGACGGAAGACGACGCCCTTGAGGTTCAGCATGATGTGAACCACGTCCTCTTGCACGCCGTCAATTGCCGAGTACTCGTGCAGCACGCCGGCGATCGTCACTTCCGTCGGCGCATAACCCACCATCGACGAGAGCAGCACACGGCGCAGGGCGTTGCCCAGGGTGTGACCGTAGCCGCGTTCGAACGGCTCCAGCGTGACCTTGGCGCGATGGCCGCCCAGGGGCTCCACGTTGATGGACTTGGGTTTGAGCAAGTTGGTTTGCATGAGGTCTTTCTTTCAATACCCTCGGTTCGTTACACCGATAAGGCTGAGGACCAGCCGGGCAGAGCCTTCGAGGGGCTGTGATGCCCGGACGAGGAAACGCCGACCGCGCCCGGATGGGCGCGATCGGCGGGGGAAAACATTAACGCGAGTACAACTCGACGATCAGCGATTCATTGATCTCGGCGCCGAACTCGTCGCGGTCCGGAGCCTTCTTGAACACGCCTTCGAGCTTGGTGCCGTCGACGCTGACCCAGGCCGGCAGGCCAATGGAGTCGGCCAGCTTGAACGACTCGGTCACGCGCAGCTGCTTCTTGGCCTTTTCGCGCACAGCGACGGTGTCACCGGCCTTGACCATGTAGGAGGCGATGTTGACGACGTCGCCGTTCACCACGATGCCCTTGTGCGAAACCAGTTGGCGGGCTTCAGCGCGGGTGGAGCCGAAGCCCATGCGGTAGACGACATTGTCCAGACGCGATTCCAGCAATTGCAGCAGGTTCACGCCCGTCGATCCCTTGCGGCGCTCAGCTTCGGCGAAGTAGCGGCGGAACTGACGCTCCAGCACGCCGTACATGCGCTTGACCTTCTGCTTCTCACGCAGCTGCAGACCGAAGTCCGACGTGCGCTGGCCGGAGGTGCGGCCGTGCTGACCGGGCTTGCTGTCGAACTTGGCCTTGTCGCTGATGGCGCGACGGGCGCTCTTCAGGTAAAGGTCGGTGCCTTCGCGGCGGGAAAGTTTGGCCTTGGGGCCGAGATAGCGTGCCACTTTGAGTGTCCTTGTTCAATCTGACGCCAGGGGTGACTGACGCGAGTCCAGCCGGTGTTGTTATGGGCTTGGACGGTGGGCTTAAGAATCGTCTCGAAATGAGATCGACTCAAGACTGAAGCCGGCGCGGCACCTGAGTGCCCGCCGGCTCCGGGAAAACGCGCGATTATCGCACCGTCATCCGAATCTGCAAGGTCCCGCTCGAGCGAGCTGGACTTAGATGCGGCGGCGCTTCTGCGGACGGCAGCCGTTGTGCGGCACCGGCGTCACGTCGGAGATCGAGTTGATGCGGATGCCGAGGGCAGCCAGGGCACGCACCGACGACTCACGACCCGGGCCGGGGCCCTTGATCTTGACGTCCAGGTTCTTGATGCCCTGTTCCTGAGCGGCACGACCTGCCACTTCAGCCGCCACCTGGGCTGCGAAGGGGGTCGACTTGCGCGAACCCTTGAAGCCCTGGCCGCCCGACGAAGCCCACGACAGGGCGCCGCCTTGACGGTCGGTGATGGTGATGATGGTGTTGTTGAACGAAGCGTGGACGTGCGCGATGCCGTCAGCAACGTTCTTGCGGACCTTCTTGCGAACGCGTTGAGCCGCCGAATTGTTGGGAGCCTTTGCCATATTGACCTTCTTTCAGTTCGGGCAGCTTACTTCTTGCCGGTCGCAGCCGACTTGCGCGGACCCTTACGGGTACGGGCGTTCGTGCGGGTGCGTTGACCGCGCATCGGCAGGCCGCGGCGGTGGCGGAAGCCACGATAGCAGCCGAGGTCCATCAGACGCTTGATGTTGATGGACTGCTCACGGCGCAGATCGCCTTCGATGGTCAGCTTGTTGACTTCATCGCGGATCTTTTCGAGATCGCCATCGGTGAGGTCCTTGACCTTCTTTTCGAACGGAATGCCGCAGCTCGTGCAGATCTTCTGGGCGGTCGTACGGCCAATGCCGTAGATCGACGTCAGACCGATCTCAGTGTGCTTTTGCGGCGGAATGTTGATACCAGCAATACGTGCCATGGTTGTCCTCTAGTCCTGTCGTGCGCGCCGGGGATTAGCCCTGGCGCTGCTTGTGGCGCGGGTCGGTGCAGATCACACGCACCACGCCCTTGCGGCGGATGATCTTGCAATTGCGGCACATCTGCTTCACGGATGCCGAAACTTTCATGGTCTGCTCCTTGGCCTAACTCTTATGCGCTCTTGACGCGTTCCCGGGGGTTCAAACAGCTCACTTCGCCCGGAACACGATGCGAGCACGACTCAAATCGTACGGGGTCAACTCGACCGTCACTTTGTCACCTGGAAGTATGCGAATGTAGTGCATCCGCATCTTTCCGGAGATATGGCCGAGA
>NZ_DASWYS010000336.1:0-21638 GCF_036404855.1 Roseateles sp. | reverse complement strand
CCCGGCCCGACGCGCCTGAACGCCGATGCCGACGCCAACTTGCGCGGCAAGACGCTGGCCACGCTCAGCGGCAGCGTCGACGCCCGGCTGCTGGCCGGCCAGTTCGCCGGCCTCGCCCTCGACGGTCACGCCATGCTGAAGCGCGAGCGCGCGAGCGACGCCGCGGCCTTCGACCTGGACCTCCGCCTCGGCGGCAGTCGCGTCCAGGCCAGCGGCCAGGCCCGTCCCGACGTCGTCTCCGGCACCGCCGCGCTGAAGGCCGGCTCGCTGGCCGAGCTGAACCCGCTGCTGGCCCTGTTCGGCCAGCAGCCTGTCGCAGGCCAGGGTGATGCCGACGGCAGCTTCCAGCTCGTCCGCGGCACCAAGGGCTGGCAGGCCGGCGGCAGCGGCCGGCTGGCACTGGCCTCGGCGCGTGCCCAGGGACTCACCGTCAACAGCGCCAAGGCGCGCTGGGAGCTGCCCTTGCCCGGCGCGGACGGCGACGGCCCGGTCGCGCTGACGCTGGACGTCGGACAACTGCGCCATCCCCAGGCCCAGCTCGCCAGCCTGAAGCTCGACCTGCAGGGCCGGCGCAGCGCGCACGACGTGAAGGCCCAGCTCAACGGCAAGATCCCGGGCGACGCGCAAGACCTGACCCTCAACGCCCAGCTCCAGGCTCGGGGCCGCTGGGAGTCCCAGGCCTGGACCGGCCGCATCGCCCGCATCGACATCGGCCCACTACGCCCCAACACGCCGCCGGTGCTGGCTGCCACCGACATCGGACTGCGCTGGGCCGGCGACGGCCCGAGGCTGCAGGCCGAGCCGGGCCGCGCCGAGATCGGCGGTGCCTTCGTGCGCTGGCAGACGCTGAGCTGGACCGGCGGCGAGCATCCGGAAGCCCGCGTCGAACTGCAGCTCGAAGACCTCGCCGTGGCGCCCCTGATGGCACGCTGGCAACCCGACTTCGGCTGGAGCGGCGACCTGCGCATGACCGGCCATGCGACGCTGCTGCTCAACGAGCGGCTGACGGCCGAGCTGCTCATCGAGCGCCAGGGCGGCGACCTGCGCGTGACCGACGAGTTCGGTCAGCGCGCGCTCGGCCTGACGGATCTGCGCCTGGCGGTCAACGTGCAGGACGGCGTCTGGCGCTTCGCCCAGGGCGTCGCAGGCCGCGAGCTGGGCAGCTTCGGCGGCGCGCTTGCGTTGCGGCCGGCCCAGCTGTGGCCCGATGCCTCGACGCCGCTGGAAGGCGTGCTACAGGCCAACGTCGCCGACCTGGGCACCTGGGGTGCGTGGGTGCCGGCCGGCTGGCGCCTGGGCGGACGCGCCGCCGCCACGCTGCTGCTGGCTGGGCGCGTCGGCGCCCCCGACCTGACCGGCCGCGCCGAAGGCGAGAACCTCGCCCTGCGCCATTTGCTGTATGGCGTGGATGTGACCGAAGGCCGTTTCACACTGGATCTCAAGGGCCAGCACGCCGAGCTCTCGCGGCTGGAAGCCCGCGGCGGCGATGGTTGGCTGCGCGCCAGCGGCAGCGCCGAGTTGGGCGCGCAGCCCAGCGCCCGCATCCAAGTGTCGGCCGACAAGCTGCGCGTGCTGTCTCGCGTGGACCGCCGCGTCGTCGCCAGCGGCGAGGCCACGCTCGACCTCGACGCCAAGGGACTCAAGGTCGCCGGCAAGCTGCGTGCCGACGAAGGCCTGTTCGACTTCAGCCGCAACGACGCGCCGGCGCTGTCCGACGACGTGACCGTGGCGCGTGGCACGCGCAGCCTGAACGATGGCGCGCCCGCCGCTGCGCCCGCGCCCAAGGCCGTGCGCAACAGCAGCGTCAACGTCGCGCTGGACTTCGGCCGCGACTTCAAGGTGCGCGGTCGCGGCCTGGCGACAACATTGCGCGGCCAGCTCCAGCTCAGCCAGAACAACGGCCCGTTGCGCATGACGGGCAACCTCACTGCCGATGGCGGCCAGTACGCGGCCTATGGCCAAAAGCTGGACATCGAGCGCGGGGACATTCGCTTCAACGGCGCCTACGACAATCCCGCACTCGACCTGCTGGCCGTGCGCCCCAACCTCGACGTGCGCGTCGGCGTCTCCGTCGGCGGCACGGCCCTGGCGCCTCGCGTCAGCTTGTACTCCCAGCCCGAGATGAGCGACACGGACAAGCTCTCCTGGCTGCTGCTGGGCCGCGGCCCCGATGGCCTGGGTCGCACCGACACCGCCCTGCTTCAGCGCGCCGCGCTGGCCCTTCTCAGCGGCGAGGGCGAAGGGCCGACAGGCAAGGTGCTGCGCAACCTCGGCCTGGACGAACTCTCGCTGGCGCAGAGCGACGACGACACCCGTGCGACCATCGTGCGCCTGGGCAAGCAGCTGTCCAGGCGCTGGTACGTGGGCTATGAGCGCAGCCTGAATGCGACGACGGGTTCATGGCAGCTCATCTACCGCATCGCCCAGCGCTTCACGCTGCGGGCCCAGGGCGGGGACGACAACGCGCTGGACCTCATCTGGCAATGGAAATGGGACTGAGTCCCGCGCGAGGGCAGCGCCTGCGCCCTGTCTGAGGCGTTGCGAAGGCCTGCCGCCTGCAGGACAACGGGCATGAGACAGGCCCAGGCAGAACCCCTGCGAAGCCCGTGGCCGGCGTGACGGCCGTGCACTCCCTTGTAGGACACCATCACCTGCGGACGTCGCCGTCCTCAGGGGCCGCCGGCCGCCTCCTACATGCCGACGCGATGGTCAGGCCCCGTGCCGCCCCGGCCCTGCCTACAAGAGGAGCAGCGCACAGCGCCCAAAGTTGAATCAACCGCCCCGTGCTGTTCGACTCCGATGGAGGTTCACCATGACTCAGCTCCGGCCCATCACCCAGGAATACCAGCCAACCCGCACACCCATCGATGGGGCTGGAGCCACAGCGTCCCTGTGCCCGCATGCGACGCGGACCCCGCTGGCCGTCGCACTGCCGGCCGAGGCCCTGTCCACCCATCTGTTGCATTTCGAGCCGCTGGGGGCGGTCGGCGCGGGGCTGGACATTCCCTGCGACCCGGAGGGACGTGTCGGTCTGGACGTGCTGGGCGACCGGGTGCGCAACGACTACTTCTTCGCGCGTGCACTGATCGGCCGCCTGTTCGCCCGTCCGACCGTGCGCACTGTCCTGCCGCTGATGCACGCCTGACGAAAACGGCGCCGTCCTACAACCCCGAGATGGCGAGCCCGACACGTCCTGTCATATCTATCCGTGAGGATGCAGGCCATGTCATACGTCGTCCCCCCATCGTTGTCTGCCCCGTCCGCGCCGCTGCTGCCGGTGGCGGACGACCAGCACATCGCCGCCGAACTCGACGTCGCGCTGAGCACGCCGCTGACGCTGGTCGTCAACGCCCAGCTCGAAATCGCTGACGCCGAGCATCTCAGCGTGGATCTGGCCCTCGTCATCCCGCGTTCACAGTGCCGCGGCGAACGCCCGCACCTGGCGGCGCTGCTGGATGCCGCCCAGGCCGCCGTCGCACGCGCCACCCGGGGGGGCACCCGACACCAGCCGCGCCGCGTGCTGACACGGGTGGCCGGTGAACCCCACGTGATCCCCCTGTTCGAGGCGGCCTGAGCGCCGCACCCACCGCCTGGGTGATGCAGTTCACCCAGCGCGGTCCGAAGCCGGTGAACGGCCGCGTTATCGGCTGAATCCCGGGGCATCTGCAGGCCAAGAATTTCCTCACCCCTTCAGGAGATTCCAGCCGTGATGCAGATCAAGCCCCTCACCCCCGCCGCCCCGCTGTCCACCCCGTCGCAGCCCGTCAGGCCCGCCCCCGCCAATGACAAGCCCAGCGAGTTCTCGCAGCTGCTGAAGACCGCGCAGGCCGGCACGCCAGCCTCCCCGACCTCCCACGGCCAGGGCTGAGGCCATGCCGACGCTTGCCACGCTGACCGGCGGCGACCGCCCGGCCGATACCAGCGCCCGCCGCGCAGCAGCTGCCGCGCCCGCCCCGCGGAGCTGTGCCCAACCGCTGGCCAAGGCGTCGGTCTCCATCCCGTCCATCGGCGTCACCGTCAGCTTCACGCCGCAGGCGCTGAAGGCGGTGACCGGCCTCGCCGACACGACCGTCAAGCTCGGCACCGCCGGCGTTGAACTCATCGGCGATGCCGCCCAGGCTGCCTCCGATGTGGTCGGCACCGTGGCGGACACGGGCGTCAAGGCCGCGATCGTCGGCGGCGCGCTGCTGGGCCTGCTATGAAGTCCGCCGCGCCCCGCCTCACGCCCGCGGCCCTGCTTGCTGCGACGCTGGCGCTCGGCGGCTGCTCCACGCTGGCGCCGATGGCGACCTGGGAGCTTCTCAAGCTCGGCAGCAACGCCGCCCTGGCCTCCCAGACGCCCAGGCCGGTGAACACCGTCCATCACGGCGACGCGCCAGTGAAGAACGTGTGTGTCGAATACAACCGCGACATGCCGCTGGACGAGCTCGTGCCGGCGTTGCAGGCCGAGCTCAAGACCCAAGGCGTGGACAGCCGCGTCTACGACGCGGGCGCCGGGCAGCTCGCCTGCGCCTACTGGCTGCGTTACGCCGGCAGCATCGAATGGGCTGTGCCGCCGCTTGGCCAGGAGCACCGCGCCTACCTGAGCGCCGCCGCCCTGAGCCTGCACCGGGCCGACGGCCGGCTGCTGTCCAGCAGCGCCTACGCCGGCGACTCGGGCCTGGGCCGATGGGCCAGCACGCGCAAGAAGATCGCCCCGGTCGTCAAGGCGCTGATCACCGGCTTCGAAACCTGAGCCTCCATCCATGACCACACCGAACCTCCGAGTCCCTGGCGTTGCCGTGCTCTGCACCCTGCTCGCCGCCTGTGCGTCCTCGCCCCCGAGCATCGTCAACGGTCCGCTGATCGCGGCGCCGCAGCCGGCGCCCATGTTCCTGGAGCAGCCGCGCACGGGCGCCATCTTCCAGCCCCACATGGGCAACACGACGCTGTTTTCCAGCGAGCGCCGGCCCCGTGCCATCGGCGACACGATGAAGGTCGACATTGCCGAGAACATCCGTGCCATCCAGAAGCAGACCGGCGAGACCAGCCGCGAGAGCAAGCTGGCTGCCAAGGGCCCCGGCGGCGCGAAAGCCGGCACCGCGCTGGCCTCGCTGATCAACGTCGACGCGAGCGCCTCCGGCAGCGATTCCTTCAAGGGCTCGGGGAATGCCGAGACCTCCAACAGCTTCAACGCCCAGTTGGCCGTCACCGTCATCAACGTGCTGCCCAACGGCAACCTGCTGGTGGCCGGAGAACGCAGCATGGGCCTGAACGGCGGCGTCAGCACGCTGCGCTTCTCAGGCATCGTCAACCCGCGAGACATCGGCCCCGGCAACGTCGTCGCCTCGCGCGACGTCGTCAATGCCAGCCTGGAGAACGCCGCCCGCGGCGACGTCTCGGACGCGGCCTCGCGTAGCTGGCTGCAGCGGGTGCTCGCCCGCAGCCTCTCGATCTGGTGAGTCAAGCCGGTTAGCAGGGCGCTCGACCGCCCATCTCCATCGATCGCCTTCGGGCGACTCCGCCTACAAACCGAAGCCGCCGGGACGGGTGCGCCTGCCCGGACGAAATCAGACCCGCGATGAAGAACAGACGCAACCATGCGCCGACCGACGCCACCGACCACTGGCTGTCCACCGGCCAACTGAAGACCTACCGCCGTGGCCAGCGCATCATCGAGGCCGGCAGCCCGCAGGGCGACTGGGTCGCCATCAGCCGTGGTGCCGCCTACCTCGTCTCGCAGGTTGCCCCCGGCACACGCGTGGCCGTCGCCGCGTTGTGGCTCGGCGACGTCATCGGCGGCGAGTCACCCCTGGGCAAGCTGGCCGCGCGCTACGACGTGACGGCGCTGGTGGACGTGACCACCATCAACATTCCCCTCGAGCAGATCCAGGCCGACGGTGCGCCGCCGCGCGCCGCCGAAACTGGCGAGCTGTACAACGCCACGGCGAGCCGGCTGCACGGCCAGATCAGCATGCGGCTCGCAGGCAACGGCCTTCAGCGCCTCGTCAGTGTCATGGCGACGCTGGCCACGGCGCTTGCGCCGGATGAGCGCGCCCGCCATGCCGACCGCCTCGCGCTGCCCATCTCGCAGGCCTGCATCGGCCAGCTCTCCGGCCTGTCGCGCCGCCAGACGTGGATCTACCTCGGTCAACTGGGCCGCCATGGCTGGATCGTCACGTCACGCAGCAAGGTCACGCTGGAAGGTTTGCGCGCCTGGCTGGCGTTGATGCGCGAGGTCGACGCGGCCGGCATTGAGTGCATCGCCACACTGGCTCGCTGCGATGCCACGCTGCTGCGCCTCAGTGCCCGAGCACTGGGGCAACCCTAGTCCCATGCGAGAATGCGCGCCGCTTTGCGCCCCAGGCGCAGCGCCCGCCCGGGCGGGATCTCTCCGTAGTTCAATGGATAGAACGGCCGCCTCCTAAGCGGCAGATACAGGTTCGATTCCTGTCGGAGGGACCAAGACAACATGGAGCCGAAGTTCTGCCGATGAAGGCAGCTTGAAATCCCTGCTCCTTCTATTGGCAATTCACCGCCACCGAGCTTGAGCTGCTGACTGCCGTCGGGCAGGAGTCGAGGCCGGCGGCCGTTGTGCCTCTTTGGCCTCCCAGCGCGCAAGGCGCTCAGTGATAGGGCCTCTGCCAGGCCGGAGGCCCCTGCTCACCGGGGACTGTGTGCGGGCACGGAACAAGCAAGGCACCAGGACTGCCCGCAGCAGGCCGCAATGCGCAGCGCCCGTCCAGGAACGCGGCAACGTGGGCCCGAAGGGCTGTTTCAGCCACTTGCGGCTGCACTGGCGTCACTCCTGCGCGCCCTCAGCCAAGACGCAGCGAGGGCCGCATGAGCCTCACCCTCAGGCCAGGTGCCAAGATCGCCAGGCCTGGACTGGGATTAGCTACCGCGGGCTGTTCTTGGAGGCCGCAACGCGCGCCTCTTTAAGCTCACGGCGGCGCTGAGCCAGGCGGTCAAGGTCCAGTTTGTTGGCTGAGTCGTTGCGGGTGGCGATTGCCTGCATCTCGCTGCTCAACGATTGCTCCCAGGTCGCTCCCGCCAGATTGTTGTTTGCACGGCCCTTGGCGTTCCTCAGCCTGGATATCTCCGCCTCTGTCCCCGCGTTGCGTGAAACTATCGCAGCTTCCAACCCACTGATTTCCGCTTCCAGCTCTCGCACGCGGCGTTCCGCCGCGTACTGTTGCAGTGCAACTTCATCTCTGCGCTTCCAATCCGGCGTTGCCTCGGACGCTGAGGGCTCAGCCGACCGAGGGACGGGCTTCAGCTCCAAAGGGGCGGCTTTTGCGCCCCGCTCGCACGGGGTTTGCTGGAATGAAATCCGCCCGTCCGCTCCGGTGCACTTGAACTGGGCTGACGCGGCTCCCGCGACCGCAAGCGCGGCAATGCCCACGAGAACTTTCATGCTCTTCTCCTCCCTGCCTTCGATTGTGCAACTCTGAGGCGTCATGCTTTAGCCCAGGCCTGCATGAGTGCACGCCTTTCGCTGAACCTCGCTTGGTCATAGTCCCGCGAGTTCTAGCACGCTCGATGAAAAGATTAGGCAAGTGCAGCAGGTGAGCGCATCCGGAGCGCTGCCTGGCCGCCTCCCACCAGCAGCGTTCGAACTCCACTACCATCGGCAACGCGCTGGTCAGACCGCGATCAACGCCTCACCTAAAGAATCTGGCCTTCGCGAGAGCCGGGGCGGTTCAGATCTGCATACGGAGTGCGCCATGAAGCGCACAAAGCGGGAGGAAAAGTTGAAGATTGCCAGCGTCGTCCTGATCGCCAGCAGCCTGGCGCTTGTCGCGGGTTGCGCCAACAGAAACCGACGCCCTGCGTCCCCGCCACCAGCACCAAACCCGCTGTGGTCTGTTCCCTTCGCAGAGAAAGACTTCGACAAGCAGGAGCCGTCGGTCGTCCACGCATTCCTGAGCCCCATCGACGTTGACAGGGATGTTGAGGTTGGTAACGTCGTCTACGTGGACGGTGTTCGGACACAGACGATTGAAACCGTCGTGCGGGTCCTTAAGGCTGTCAGCGTCGCGCTTGAAGCGGGTCACATGGTCAGCATCGAATCAGGGAAGAACATCGAAATGAAGACGCGCAAGGTCGGTGGAGAGCAGCTCGCCGGATGCGTCAAAACCCAGGGCGGAGGACGCTACGGCGAAAAACTGACGTCGTGCCTCGTTGACCTCGACAATGACGGGCAATTCGATGTCGCGATGTTCGAGAAGTACGAGCGGCAGTACCAGCTCGAGACGAAGATCCCGTACGTCATTGAAGCCGTCACGGCCAAGAGCGAAGCCAACTATGGTGGCGTCCGCAAGGAGCTGATCTACGGTGGAGCGTCCAACGGGAACCTCAAGCTCACCTATCGGGAGTTCACTGCCGATGGGATGGCTCGCCAGGCTTTCACCCAAGATCTGACCTATGAGCTGGACAAACAGGGGCGGGCTGAAATCGGGTTCCGCGGCCTTCGGATGACCGTGCATTCGGCCACCAACAGTCAGATCTCGTACCGCGTTACTCGGCAGATGGATTGAGTCTGTAGGTTCCCCGGTCCTGCTTCAAGGTGGGCGAAGGGCTGGTGACCAGTTCGCCGAGCTGCAGAGCCGTCCAGACGCGGCGCTGTGGCGATGGCAGCGGTGCACCGTGATCAGTCTAATATCCGGCGAGATGAAGCCGTTTCTCCCAATCACAGGCGTCTGATCATGGCAATTCCCTACGGCGGCGGCAGCCGTCGCCTCCCCAACACAGGTGGCGCCACCTCGATCCCGCGAACTGGTGGCGACTGCCTGCCGTTCACTGGCGGCGGTGCGAGCATCCCAAATACCGGCGGTAACGCGAGCATCCCCAATACCGGCCAGGGCTGAGCTGCGTACGCTGGCGCTGCTGCTCTAGGTGTTGAGTCTCAGCAGGTTGTTCACAGCCGGGGCGCGGCGTGAGCGACTTATGGAGCTGGACAAGTTCCCGAGCCAGCTACGCCGCTGCTACGCCCAGTTGGGCTTCAAGTTAGTCACAAGACTCAGCTCATGGTCCGAAGGGTGGGCCAGGCGCCGCCGACCCTGCCGCCTGATCTTCGGCGCAGGTAGGGGTGGCCTCGGGCCAACTGCGGATGACGTCCACGGCCTAGTCAGTTAGATTCGCTCACGATAGCCTCAGAGCCCAGGGAGAACGGGGATGGGAAGACGCGAGACGCGAATCACCAAAACAGCTGTGCACAGAGCCCTTACACCCGACCTGCGGGAAGCCCTCATCGAGGAGCACACCACGTTCATCCGCGGCCAGATGGCTAGTGGGAAACGGCGGAATGAGAACCGCGAGTCCTTGCCCCTCAGGACCGTTCGTAGATAAGCATCGGTAGCCTGCATTGGCAGCCGTCAAGGCAAGCTTTCGCATGCGCAAGCGCGCCATGCAAACCACCGGACCCCGGCATCCCTTCCCCAAATCTGCCCTGGATGGTGCAGAGGGATGGGAGTGGTGGCGGCCAGCGGAAGCTGGCAAAGCGGTGAGGCGCCACCGATCAGGCGCGAGTCCTTGAGTCGGTGGTGAACGGGAGTGTCAGGAATTTCGTGTGTGAGGCATAGCATGTCGACTTGGAGCATGAATGCCACGCAAGAAGAAAACCGAGACCCCATCGGAGACCGCATTTCCGCCCCGCCTGCGCATTTTTCCCTTGCCTCGGCGCAGCGCAGCGCAAGAATCGCAGCTCCCCTTCACCGAGGAGCACCGATGCCCGCACTCGCCACCCGCCACGCCCTGGGCGCTCTTCTGATGCTGGGAGCCACGGCCGGCTGGACGGCCGACGAAGTCTCGCTCCCGCTGAAGGAAGCCTGGTTCGAGGGGCAAATCGTCCACTATGTCAGCACCGACATCTCCGACCCGGGCATCGCCAAGAAGCAGGGCATCAACTACGTGCCCGCACTGGCTGACACGCTCAAACAGGGCATGCCGGTGGAGCGCGCCTACAAGTTTCCGGGCGATGAACAGGCCACCGTGCTGCCGTCCATCCCCCGCCCCGTGGGCGGCAGCAATGCCGACCCCACCTACAGCCCGCTGTGGGTGCTCGTTATGGTGCGCTGGAAACCCGGGGTCACACCGCGCACGCTGACCTCCGAGGAGGCCGTGCTGGCCGCCGAGGACAAAGGCGAGGTTGAGCTGACCCGCACCAAGATCGTCGCGAACTGGCCGGTCGTCCGGGCGCGCGGCGCAGCACTGCAAGGCGTGCACTGATCGCGGCGCCAGGGTCCGCATAAGCATCCCCTTTTTCCTTCGTTCCGCGGCAAAGCGGCCGTCCCTATCGTTGTGGCCTGATTCGATCCAGGCCACCATGCACATCACCAGCCTCTCCGCCAGCCCCAGCGAACGCTCGCGTTCCGCCTGGCTCACGCAGTTCGCGCTGACGCGCCTGGAAGGCCGCGACACCCGCCGCGACGACATCCTCGTGCGCCAGCTGCCCGCTGCGGCGCTGCTGGCGGCCGACGTGCAGGACCCGGAGATCGCCGCCGCCGTCCAAGCCATCGAGCAGGCGGACCTCGTCGTCATCGGCACCCCGATCTACAAGGCCGCCTACAGCGGCCTTCTCAAGGTCTTCCTCGATCTGCTGCCGCCAGACGCGCTGCGTGACAAGCTCGTGCTGCCCCTGGCCACCGGCGGCAGTCCGGCGCATTTCCTGGCGCTGGACTATGCCCTCAAGCCCGTACTGTCAGCGCTGGGCGCGCGACATGTCCTGGACGGCGTGTTCGCCACTGACGCGCAACTGCACCGCCACGAAGCCGGCGGCTTCGTGCCCGAGCCCGATCTGATCGCCCGCCTGGACCGCGCGCTGGCGCCCCTGGCGGCGCACACGCCGCGAATGCGGTCACAGCCGGAGCCCGCGCTCAGCTGTTGACACCGCCGGCCGACTTTCCCTCACACCCCCCGCTTGTCTCCTCGCCACCCTGACCGGGATCGGCGACTTCTTCCCGGCGCTCGGGCGCTGATCGGGTGCGCCCGAGTGCCGGGATTTTTTTGTACAGGACACCCCATGATCTTTCGCTCCCTGCTCCGCTGGACCGCCCTGCCTCTGTTGGCCGTCTTCAGCCTCCACGCCGCCGCGCAGACGGCCACGCTGCGCATCGGCTTCCAGAAGTCCGCCAGCCTGCTGACGCTGCAGAAATCCAGCGGATCGCTCGAGAAGCGCCTGGCGCCACTGGGCGTCAGCGTCAAGTGGGTGGAGTTTCCGGCCGGCCCGCAGTTGCTGGAGGGCCTGAACGTCGGCGCCATCGACGTGGGCTACGTCGGCGAGGCGCCGCCCATCTTTGCCCAGGCCGCCGGCGCCAAGTTCGTCTACATCGGCTACGACCCCGCTGCTCCCGAGGCCGAAGCCATCGTCGTGCCCAGGGACTCGGCGCTGAAGTCGGTCGCCGATCTGAAGGGCAAGAAGGTCGCGCTGAACAAGGGCAGCAACGTCCACTACCTGCTCGTGAAGGCGCTGGAGAAGCAGGGCCTGAAGTACAGCGACATCCAGCCCGTGTACCTCCCACCCGCCGACGCGCGGGCCGCCTTCGAGCGGGGCGCGGTGGATGCCTGGGTGATCTGGGACCCCTTCCTCGCCGCTGTCGAGAAGCAAAGCGGCGCCCGGCAACTGCAGGACGGCCGCGGCCTCGTCAACAACTATGCCTACTACCTGGCCGAGCGAGGCTATGCCCAGACCCAGCCCCGCATCATCCAGGCCCTGTTTGAGGACACCCAGGCCCAGGCCGCCGCGCTGAAGGCCAACATCAAGGCCGCCGCCGCCGCCGTCGCACCGCTGCAGGGCTTGGAGCTCGAGGTCGTCGAGAGAAGTCTGTCCCGCTACCAGTTTGGCGTGAAGCCGCTGACCGCCGCCGTCGCTGCCGAGCAGCAGAAGATTGCCGATGCCTTCCACACGCTCGCGCTGATCCCCAAGCCCATCCGTGTGACCGACGCGCTGCCCGGCACGGCCACCCTCGCCGAGGCCGCCCGATGAGCGCCCCGACGACCCGACGCGCCGCGCTCGCCATCCTCGCGACGACCGCCGCCGCCTGGCGACAGGCGCGGGCCCAGTCGCCCGCGCCGGCGCAGCGACTTCGAATTGGCTTCCAGAAGGGCTCCTTCAATCTCGCGCTGCTGAAGAGCTACGGCCTCCTGGAGCAGCGGCTGTCTGGCGCGCGCATCCAGTGGACCGAGTTCCCCGCCGGGCCGCAGTTGCTGGAAGCGCTGGCACTGGGCAGCGTGGACCTGGGCGCCACGGGCGATGCGCCGCCGGTGTTCGCCCAGGCAGCCGGCAAGGACGTCGTCTATGTCGGTGCCGAGCCGCCCAAGCCCGACAGCTCGGCCGTGCTCGTCAAACCCGACTCGCCGTTGAAGACGCTGGCCGACCTGAAGGGCCACCGCATCGCGCTCCAGAAGGGCAGCAGCGCTCATTTCCTGGCCGTGCAGGCCATCCGGCGCGCCGGCCTCGCCTGGGCCGACATCCAGCCCGTCTACCTGCCGCCGGCCGAGGCCCGCGCCGCCTTCGAGCGCGGCTCGGTAGACGCCTGGGCCGTGTGGGATCCCTACTACGCGGCGGCCGAGATCAGCGGCGAACTGCGCACGCTCGCGACCAGCCGCGGGCTGACCAGCAACAACACCTTCTACCTCGCGTCCCGCGCACTGAGCCAGCAGCCGGCGTTGCTGAAGACCTTGTTCCAGGCGCTGACCGACACCGATGCCCGCGTGCAGACGGACCGTCGCGACGCGGTACAGCGCTATGCCGAATTCGCCGGCCTGTCGGTGGCCATCGTGCAGCGCATGGTCGAGCGCCGCGGTGCCGCGCCCGTGAGTCCGCTGAGCGCCCAGCTCGTCGGAGAGCAGCAACAGGTCGCCGACGCCTTCGCGGAGCTGGGCCTCATCCCCCGTCCCATTCGCGTCGCCGACGCCATCGTGCAGTTCAAAGCATGAAGATCTTCTGGTTCATCCCCACCCACGGCGACAGCCGCTATCTCGGCACCTCGCGAGGCGCCCGCGTGGCCGACCACGCCTACTTCAAGCAGATCGCCATCGCGGCGGACAGCCTCGGCTATGAAGGCGTGCTGATTCCCACCGGCCAGTCCTGCGAGGATTCCTGGCTGGTCGCCGCCAGCCTCATCGATGCGACCAAACGGCTGAAGTTCCTCGTCGCCCTGCGGCCCGGCCTGGTCGCGCCGACACAGAGCGCTCGCATGGCCGCCACGCTGGACCGCCTCTCCGGCGGGCGCCTGCTCGTCAACCTCGTGACCGGCGGCGACGCCAACGAACTGGCCGGCGATGGCCAGTTCCTGGACCACGCCGAGCGCTACGCGCAGTCAGCCGAGTTCATTTGCATTTGGCGCGAGGTCATCACGCGGTCGCACGAGGGTCGGCCCTTCGACTTCGACGGTGAGCACCTCAGCGTCAAGGGCGCGAAGCTGCTGTTCCCGCCGACGCAGACGCCTCACCCCCCGGTCTTCTTCGGCGGCTCGTCGGGCCCGGCGCACGAGCTCGCGGCCGAACAGGCCGACACCTACCTCACTTGGGGCGAGCCGCCCGCTGAGGTGGCGAAGAAGGTGGCCGACGTCCGTGAGCGCGCCGCCGCCCAGGGCCGCCGACTGCAGTACGGCATCCGACTGCACGTCATCGTGCGCGAGACCGAGGACCAGGCCTGGGCCGCCGCGGCGGAGCTGGTCTCTCAACTTGACGAAGCCACCGTCGCCGCTGCCCAGGCGCGCTTCCAGGGCATGGATTCGGTGGGTCAGCGCCGCATGGCCGAACTGCACCGCGGCCGCTTCAACAAGGCCAATGTGCGCGAAGGCCTGGAGATCTCGCCCAACCTGTGGGCCGGTGTGGGGCTGGTGCGCGGCGGCGCGGGGACCGCCCTGGTCGGCAACCCGCAGCAGGTGGCCGAGCGCATCCTCGAATACGCCGACCTCGGCCTGGAGCATTTCATCCTCAGCGGCTATCCGCACCTGGACGAGGCCCACCGCTTCGCCGAACTGGTCTTCCCATTGTTGCCGCTGCAGCTTCGCGAGAGGCTCACTGGTCCCGCGGGGGAACTGATGGCGCACGGCCTCGTGCCCAAGCAGGTCGCGGCGAGCTGAGCATGCTTCGCCGCCGCCTCACCCCCTGGCTGCTGCCCGCGGCCATCCTCATCGCCTGGGAGCTGGCCTCGCGCGGTGGATGGCTGTCCGCGCGCATCCTGCCGGAGCCCGCCGCCGTGCTGGCGGCGTTCTGGCAACTGCTGCGCTCGGGCGAACTGACCCACCACGTCGCAGTCAGCACGGTGCGGGCCTTCTCGGCGCTGGCACTGGGCGGTGGCCTGGGCCTGCTGCTGGGGCTGTTGACCGGCACCTGGCGCCGCGCCGAGGCCCTGCTGGACACCACGCTGCAGATGCTGCGCAACATCCCGGCGCTGGCACTCATTCCGCTCGTCATTCTTTGGTTCGGCATCGACGAGGCGGCCAAGCTGGTGCTGGTGGCGGTGGGCGTGTTCTTTCCGGTCTACCTGAACACCTTCCACGGCATCCGCAATGTGGACCGCGATCTCATTGAGATGGCGCGAAGCTACGGGCTCAAGGGCTGGCAGCTCTATGCCCAGGTCATCCTGCCCGGCGCGCTGCCGTCCATCCTCGTGGGCCTGCGCTTCTCGCTAGGGCTGATGTGGGTGCTGCTGATCGTCGCCGAGACGCTGTCAGCCCAGGCAGGCATCGGCTATCTGACGATGAATGCCCGCGAGTTCCTGCAGACCGACGTCGTTCTCGTCGGCATCCTGCTGTACGCCCTGCTGGGCAAGCTGGCCGACGTCGTTGCCCGTGGCCTGGAGCGCGCCTGGCTGCCCTGGCACAAAGGCTATGCCGCCGAAGGAGCATGAGCATGTGGCTCACCGAACTCGACACCCCCGTGCTGCCGCGTGAGCCCCTGGCAGAAGCGGCTGCCCCGGCGCGCACCGCCTCGCCGGGCCTGCCGCTGGCATTGCGCGGCGTGGACAAGTCCTTCGGCAACCGCCATGTGCTGCAGGGGCTGGACCTGAACGTCGCCCCCGGCGAGTTCGTCGCGCTGGTGGGTCGCAGCGGCTGCGGCAAGAGCACGTTGCTGCGCCTCATCGCCGGGCTGGACGCACCGAGCGCCGGCCGCGTCGAGGCCGGAGCCTCCCGTGAGCGCAGACTGATGTTCCAGGACGCCCGGCTGCTGCCGTGGAAGCGCGTCGTCGACAACGTGGCTCTGGGTCTGACGGGCACAGACGCCCGGGCGCGCGCGATGGAAGCACTGACCCAGGTGGGCCTCGCCGGCCGCGGCAGCGACTGGCCGGCCACGCTCTCCGGAGGCCAGCGCCAGCGCGTCGCATTGGCTCGCGCGCTCGTGCATCGCCCGCGCCTGCTGCTCCTGGATGAACCCCTGGGCGCGCTGGATGCACTGACCCGGCTGGAGATGCACCGCCTCATCGAACAGCTCTGGCGCCACCACGGCTTCACGGCCCTGCTCGTGACGCACGACGTCGCCGAAGCCGTGGCTCTGGCCGACCGCGTGTTGCTGATCGACCGCGGCGGCATCGCGCTGGACGCCAGTGTGGCCCTGCCTCGCCCGCGCTCGCGCGCGGCGCCCGGCTTCGCGGAACTGGAGGACCGGGTGCTGCGGCACATCCTGGCGCCGCCCCCTCAGGGCTGACCTGCCTCGTGTCGGGCACACTGCCCGCATGCGATCCCCCCTCCTCAGCCTCGCCTTAGTCACCAGCCTGCTTGCCGGCTGCGCCCACCCGCCCGCCCTTGCCCCGGAACCCCTGGCTCAGGCCGACGCCGCGGTCGAGCGCCTCATTGCGCAGCGCCAGTTGCCGGGCGCAGCGCTGTGGATCGAGCGCGTCGGACAGCGCAGCTACCACCGCGCCTACGGCCAGCGCGCCGTCGAGCCGGCGCCCGAGCCGCTGGACGAGGCCACCGTCTTCGACGCCGCTTCGCTGACCAAGCCCGTTGTCACGGCCACGCTGGTGCAGTTGCTGCGTGAGCGCGGCCAGCTCGACATGGAAGCGTCGCTGCAGCGCTACCTGCCCGACTGCGGTGGCGCCGACAAAGCCCCCATCACGCTGCGCCATCTGCTGACACACAGCTCCGGCCTCCCCTCCGGCCTGCCCCGCAGCGGCCCGGCGGGCAACTGGACCGGTCAGGACGGCGCCGAGCGCACGGCCTGCGCCCTGGCACCGACGGCCGCCCCCGGCGCACTGTTCCGCTACTCGGACGTCAACTTCATACTGCTCGGCCGCATCATCGAGCGCCAGAGCGGCATGCCGCTGGAGCGCTTCGCCGAACAGGCCCTGTTCAAGCCGCTCGGCATGGCCGACAGCGGCTACCTACCCTTGCAGCGCATGGACGCCGCCCGCATCGCCCCCACCGAACGTCAGCCGGATGGCCGGGTGCTGCGCGGCGAGGTGCATGACCCCACCGCCCGCCGCATGGGCGGCGTGGCCGGCCATGCGGGCTTGTTCACGACCACGGCCGACTTGGCCCGCTTTGCGCGCATGCTGCTGGCCGGTGGCGTGACCGAGGATGGCCGACGCCTGTTGTCGCCGGAGAGCGTGGCACTGCTGACGACGCCGCAGTCGCCTGCCGGGCTCGCCGAGAAGCGCAGCATGGGTTGGGACATCGCCTCGCCCTACGCGCGCCCCCGTGGCAGTCTCTACCCGACCACCAGCTTCGGCCACACCGGCTTCACCGGCTGCGTGCTGTGGCTGGACCCCACGAGCCACAGCTTCTATGTGCTGCTGTCCAACCGCGTGCACCCGACGGCCGGCACCAATGTGCTGCCGCTGTACGGCGAGCTGGGCACGCTGGCCGCGAAGGCGGTGGGCGTCGCACCGGCGCCCTGACTCAGGCCTTGGCGGCCAGCGAGCCCGGGTAGGTCAGCGAGCTCGAGTTCGCCGAGACCGAGAAGACGACGCTGGTGGTGACGCTCTGCTGCATCAAGGAGGTGTAGAGCGACATCACGCCGCCAGAGGTCTTGGACAGCTTGGCCGCCTGTGAGATGGCAGCGTTTTGCTGGATGGTGGTGGACAGCTTCATCGCGTCGCGCGCCTGGTGGGCGATGCGGGTCGCAAAATTGGGCTGGCTGGTGTCACCCTTCAGGAAGGCCGCAGCGGCCGCCCGGTCGGCTTCGGAGCCCTTGAACTCGACGCTGCCGTCGCTCTTCACCGCGAACTCCACGGTTCCCGCCAGCTTGACGCCGGCCTTGGTCATGGCCGCGCGCAGCTCGGTGGCCAGCGCCTTCTGGGCCGTTTCCAAACTGCGTGCCGCCGCCGCCGACTTGACCGTGCCCGCGGCGCGATCCAGCGCGGCCTGCGGCAGCGCCGGGGTGCCGGCCTTGCCCGCCGCCTTGGGGTTCGTCGCCGCACTGTCGAAGCCCTGGGCCGACAGGTAGCTGAGCAGGGGATTGTTGATGCTGGAAACCACGACGGCATCTTGCAGCCGCGGCGCCGGCCCGAACGGCGCAACTGCGCCCGTTTTCCCCTGCTCCTCGGGGCACCTGCGGCCCATGGCACCATGCCGGCCCATGACCCTCCACGTCGCCTGCCTGTGCGCTGCCTGGTGCCGCACCTGCGAGTCCTACCAGCAAGTCTTCGAAGCCGCCTGCGCCGAGCTGCCGCAGCCCGGCCTGCGCGTGCATTGGATCGACATCGAGGACGAGTCCGAGTTGGTCGGCGACCTCGACATCGAGACCTTCCCGACGCTGCTGATTGCCGACGACACCCATGTGCGGTTCGCCGGCCCGCTGACGCCGCAGCCCGAGACGCTCCGGCGCATCCTCAGGGCGCATCTTGCCGACCCGACGCCGGCCCGGGTGGACGCCGATCACGTCGCGCTGGCCGACCGGCTACGGGCGTTGGCCTGACCGGCCGGTGACGGCGTATGCCGCCGAGGCCAGTTCCTCGCGCGACCAATGCCTCGTCAGCCAGATCATCAGCGCCGCGTTCGACGCCTGCCAGCCGAGCATGCCGCCTCCGGCGCGCTCCGCCGCCAAGTGGTCGCGCGCCACCCAGTAGGCGAGCTCCTCGCCGGGGCGCACCCGGTCGCGCGTGACCAGCGCCACGACGAAGCCGTAGGGGTTCAGCGGCTCCAGCACGAGCGGCCCCTCGCCGCCCGCCCTGCGCCACACCTCGTCCTGCTGCTGCGGCGTGGCGAGCACTTGGGGCCTGTCAGGCAAGGTCGGCAGACGGGCCAGGGCGACCTCATACACCAGCCACGGCGCCAGCAGGCACACGGTGATGGCCAGGACAACCAGGGCAGCAAGTCCGCGGAGCAACAGACGCACGAAAAGGAGGTGATGAGCAGCGACCGCGACCATCCTACGCGTCCCTTCTAACGACCCATCGCGTGTAGGACAGGACCGACAGGCACACGCGCCCCATGCTGCTGTGAGACGGCCCTGGCGGCGCCGACAGTGCTTGCATGACAGCGCCACGCTCCACCGCCCCCGACCTGACGCCCGCGGGGGCCGCGCAGGCCTTCGTGCGCCTCGCCAGCGGGCCGGAGGCCGCAGCGGCGCCCGTGCGCGCCGTCCAGTTCGGCGCGGAGCGCTTTGCCGAGCATGGCCGCAGCCTCGCCGCCGCCCAGCGTGTGGACGACCCGAGCAGCCAGCCCCGCCCTTTTTCGCCGAGGCTGCGCAGCAACCTGCGGGTCTGGGCCGCAGCGCTGGACGTACTGTCCGAGGAGGGGCTGCAGGCCGACATCGACCCCGCCCATGCCTGGCTGCTGGACAACGCGCGCATCATGCAGCAGCAGCTCGACGAGGTGCTGCACGACCTGCCGCGCAGCTACTTCCAGCGCTTGCCGCGCCTGGCTGACGAGCCGCTGCAGGGCCTGCCGCGCGTCTACGGTGTGGCCTGGGCCTGGGTGGCCCACGCCGACAGCTCCCTGGAGCTGCCTCTGCTGCACCATTTCCTGACGGGCCACCACGAGGTGGAGGCCCTGACGCTGCGCGAGCTGTGGGCGCTGCCATCCACGCTGCGCGTGGTGCTGGTGGAGAACCTGCGCCGGTTGGCCGAGCGCGCCGCCTGGCGCCACCTGGCACGCCGCGCAGCGCAGCGCCTGTTCGAGACCCTGCCCCACATGGAGGCCGCTGCCGTGCGCACGCAGCTGCAGCAGTGGCAGTCGGCATGGCCCCGGGACCCGGCGCTCGCCGCACTGGCGCTGCGCCTGCATGAACGGCTGACCGACCGCGCACTCGGGCAACCCGGGGAGCGTGACGCCGACGACTCCGCATGGACGGCGGCGAGCACCTGGCTGGCCGAGGTGCTGCCCGACCCCACCGCCGCCCAGGCCGCCGAGCAAGCTGAAAGCGCGGCCGACCACCAGAGCATCCGCAACGCCATCGGCAGCCTGCGCAACCTCGGCGCCGCCGACTGGGCCGGCCTGTTCGAGGCGGTTCACCCGACGCTGCGCGCCCTCAGCCGCATCGACGTCTACCGCCAGGAACACGAAGCCACGCGCGACCGCGTCATGCACGCCATCGAAGCGCTGACGGAACGCCATGGCGCGGCCGAGGCCGACGTGGCCCAGGTCCTGCGCCTGCTCTGCAACGACCCGGCCTGGTCGGAAGATGCCGAGGAGCGCGCGCCGCTGTACTGGCTGGCCGGCCCGGGCTACCCGCAACTGCTGGTCGAGCTGCGCCTCAAGCCCACCGGCGGCGAACGCCTGGCCGCCGCGCTTCGCCGCCATCGCGTCGCCCTCTACCTGGCCTGCCTGGCCGCGCTGCTGGGCGCCACGGTGTTCGCCGTGCTGATCCTCGGCCTGCCGCACGGCGCCGGCTGGCCCATGGCCGTGGCCGCCGTGCTGCTGTCACTGCTGCCGGCCAGCGAGGCCGTCGTCGCACTGGCCAACCGCCTCATCAGCGAGAGCGCCGCGCCGGCCCGCCTGCCGCGCCTGAACTGGCCGCACGGTATCCCTCCCGCAGCACGCAGCCTCGTCGTCATCCCCTGCCTGCTGACACGGACCCGGGGGATCACGACGCTGCTGGCCCAGCTGGAGCGCCACCACCTCGCCAACCTGGAGGCCGAGACGCAGTTCGCGCTGCTCAGCGACTGGGGCGACGCCAAGGCCCAGCACCAGCCGCAGGACGAGGCCTTGCTGGCCCATGCGCGCGCCGGCATCGAGGCGCTGAACCTGCGCCACGGCAGCGCCTGCGACGGTCGGCCGCGCTTCTTGCTGCTGCACCGCGAGCGGCGCTGGAGCGAGTCCGAGCAGCGCTGGATAGGCTGGGAGCGCAAGCGCGGCAAGACCGAGACGCTGACGGTGCTGCTCGCGGGCCTGCCGGCGCCGCCCGGTCTGCCACCCGAGCATTTCGTCGACCTCGGGGCCCTGTCCACGCCAGCGCCGGGTATCCGTCACCTCGTCACGCTGGACGCCGACACCGCCCTGCCTCCCGGCGCCCTGCGCGAGCTGGTCGCCATCGCCGCCCATCCGCTGAACCGGCCGCGCCTGGGGACCTCGGCCAGCGGCGCCGTCACCGTCGTGCGCGGCCACGGCATGCTGCAGCCGCGCGTGGCCACGCCGCTGGCCACGGCCGCCGGCAGTTCCACCGTGCACGGCACGGGCTTCCACAGCCTGTTCGCCGGCCAGCCGGGGCTGGACCCTTACAGCGCCGCCAGCTCCGAGGTCTACCAGGACCTGTTCGACGAGGGGAGTGCCACCGGCAAAGGCCTCATCGACGTGCAGGCTGCCGCCCGGGTACTGGCCCACCGTCTGCCCGAGGGCCAGGTGCTCAGTCACGACCTGCTGGAAGGCTCGCTGATGCGCTGCGCCGGCGTCAGCGACGTCGTGCTGGTGGAGCCCGCACCCATGCATGCCGACGTGGCCGCCTCGCGCATCCACCGCTGGACGCGCGGCGACTGGCAGTTGCTGCCCTTCCTCGCCCACCCGACGAAATGGGGCCTGCACGGCATCCACGTCTGGAAAATGCTGGACAACCTGCGCCGCTCCCTCGTGGCGCCGGCCGCGCTGCTGCTGCTGGTGGCGTCCTGGGTGGGCGTGGGCCTGACACCGGCCTACGCCTTGGGCCTTGTCGCCGCGGCCTTCGGCGCCGGGCCGCTCATGGGCGCGCTCGCGGCCAGCGCGCCAGCGCGCGATCGCATCTCGCTGCCGCGCTTCTACCGCCAGGCAGCCATCGAACTGGCTCGCGCCATCGGCGGTGTCGTCTGGCATGTGGCCATGCTGCCAGCGTCCACCTGGCTCAGCCTGGACGCCATCGCGCGCGCGCTGTGGCGCCAGCGGGTCAGCCACCAGCACCTGCTGGAATGGACCACCGCCGACGCCGCCGAGGCTGCCGCCCGAACCGACTGGCTGCCGCTGTGGCGGCAGCACCGGCGACTCACCATCGCCAGCGGCGTGCTAGCGCTGCTGCTCATGACGCCGGCGCTGATCGGCCGGTCGGTGGATTGGGACATGGCCCTGCCCCTGCTGGCCGCGTGGGCGCTGTCGCCATTGTGGATAGGCCTCGCCAGCCGGCCGCGCACACGGCCGCGCCGCGAGGCCATTGACGACGACGCGCGTCAGTACCTGCTGGGCGTGGCGCGGGACACCTGGCGCTGGTTCGAGCGCTGGGTCACCCGGGACGACAACGACCTGCCGCTCGACAACGTGCAGTTCGACCCCGACATCGCCGTCGCCCACCGCACCTCGCCCACC
>NZ_DASWYS010000335.1:0-4688 GCF_036404855.1 Roseateles sp. | reverse complement strand
CAACCAGGTGATGGAACTGATCCAGTACGCCCCCGCCACCGGGACGGTGTACCCCGAGCCCGTGCTGGTCGTGCCGGCCTGGATCATGAAGTACTACATCCTGGACCTGTCGCAGCAGAACTCGCTGGTCCGCTACCTCGTGGACCAGGGCCACACGGTGTTCTGCATCTCCTGGAAGAACCCAGGCGAGGCCGAACGCGACCTGGGCATGGATGACTACCTGCGCGACGGCTTCTTCGCGGCGCTGGACGCCATCAACGCCATCGTGCCGAAGCGGCTCGTGCACGCCACCGGCTACTGCCTGGGCGGCACGCTGCTGGCCATCGCCGCAGCCGCGATGGCGCGCGACGGTGACACCCGCCTGGCGTCCACCACCTTCTTCGCCGCGCAGACCGACTTCAGCGAGCCCGGCGAGCTGGGCCTGTTCATCGACGAGAGCCAGGTCAGCCTGCTGGAGGCGCAGATGGCGCGAACCGGCTATCTGAAGGCCAGCCAGATGGCCGGCGCCTTCCAGATGCTGCGCTCCTACGACCTGCTGTGGTCACGCCTGGTGAATGAATACCTGCTCGGCGAGCGCGGGAGCACCAATGACCTGATGGCCTGGAACGCGGACGCCACGCGCATGCCGGCCCGCATGCACAGCCAGTACCTGCGCCGGCTGTTCCTCAACGACGACCTCAGCGAGGGCCGCTACCCGGTGGACGGCCGGCCGGTGTCGCTGGGCAGCATGACCTTGCCGACCTTCATGGTCGGCACCACCACCGACCACGTCGCGCCGTGGCGTTCGGTGCACAAGCTGCACTACCTGAGTCCGGCCGAGATCACCTTCGTGCTCACGAGCGGCGGCCATAACGCAGGCATCGTCAACCCGCCGACGCCTGACTCGCGGCGCCGCTACCAGTTGCTGACGCGCCCGGCCGGCGGCCCCTACCTGGCGCCCGATGAATGGCTGGCGGCCGCGCCCACGCACGCCGGCTCCTGGTGGCCGGCCTGGCAACAATGGCTGGCGGCGCGCTCGGGCGCGCCGGTCAAGCCGCCACGCATGGGCCACCCCCGCTACCCGCTGCTGGCGCCCGCGCCCGGCAGCTACGTGCTGGAGGTTTGATGAGCATGTCGGACCTGCAGGGCAAGAAGGGCCTGGTCGTCGGCATCGCCAACGACAAGAGCATCGCCTGGGGCTGCGCACGCGCCTTCCGCGACGCCGGCGCCGAGCTGGCGGTGACCTGGTTCAACGACAAGGCCCGCCCGCACGTCGAGCCGCTGGCGCTGCAGCTGCAGGCCACCCTTGCCCTGCCCCTGGATGTGGAGCAGCCGGGCCAGTTGGAAGCCGTGTTCGACGCCATCGCGCAGCGTTGGGGGCGCCTGGACTTCCTGCTGCACTCCATCGCTTTCGCGCCCAAGAGCGACCTGCACGGCCGCGTGACGGACAGCTCGCGCGAAGGCTTCGCCCGCGCGATGGACATCTCCTGCCACTCTTTTGCGCGCATGGCCCGATTGGCCGAGCCGCTGATGGGAAGCGGCGGCAGCCTGATGACCATGAGCTATGTCGGCGCCGAAGAAGTTGTCCCCGACTACGGCCTGATGGGCCCCGTCAAGGCCGCGCTGGAGGCCAGCACGCGCTACCTGGCCGCCGAGCTCGGCCCCAAGGGCATACGCGTCAACGCCGTTTCGCCCGGCCCGCTGGCCACGCGCGCCGCCTCCGGCATCCCGAACTTCGACGCGCTGATGGCGGACGCGGTGCGCCGTGCACCGCTGCGCCGACTGGTCGAGATCGACGAGGTGGGTGCCCTGTGCGCCTTCCTGGCGGGCGACGGTGCCCGCGCCATCACTGGCTCGACGCTCTACGTCGACGCCGGCTACCACGTGCTCGGATGAGCCTGCCCTTCATGCCCTCCATCAAGAACAAACTGATCCCCGCCCTTGTCGTGGCCCTGTTGGCCGGTGGCGGCTGGGTCTTCTGGCAGCAGCGCCAGGCCAAGGCCCAGGATGAAGGCTTCCTCGCCAGCAATGGTCGCATCGAGGCCACGGAGATCGACATCGCCACCAAGCAGGCCGGCCGTGTGGGTGACATCCTGGTCGACGAAGGTGCCTTCGTGAAGGCCGGCCAGCTGCTGGCCACCATGCAGGTGCAGACGCTGGACGCGCAGCGTCGCGAGGCCCAGGCGCAGCGCCAGCAGACGCTGACGGCCGTGGCCAGCGCGCAGGCCCAGGTTGCCATGCGCCAGAGCGACAAGGCCGCATTGCTGGCGCGCGTGCGCCAGTCCGAGGCCGAGCTGGACGCCGCGCGGCGCCGGCTGGCTCGCTCCGAGGCGTTGGCCAAGGACGGCGCGGCCTCGGCCCAGACACTGGACGATGACCGCGCACGCGTTCGCGGCGCCGAGGCCGCGCTCGCCGCCACCCAGGCCCAGGCCATCTCCGCTGACGCTGCCATCACCGCGGCGCGCGCCCAGGTCACCAGCGCACAGTCCCAGGTCGAGGCCGTGGACGCGACGCTGCAGCGCATCCAGGCCGAACTCGACGATGCCCAGCTCAAGGCGCCCCGCGACGGCCGTGTGCAGTTCCGTGTCGCCCAGCCCGGCGAGGTGCTGGGCGCCGGCGGCCGCGTGTTGAACCTGATCGACCTGAGCGACGTCTCCATGACCTTCTTCCTGCCCACCGAGGTGGCTGGGCGCGTGGCCATGGGCACCGAAGTGCGCATCGTGCTGGATGCGGCGCCGCAGTACGTGATCCCGGCCAAGGTCTCCTACATCGCCAGCAACGCGCAGTTCACGCCCAAGACGGTGGAGACCAGCAGTGAACGCCAGAAGCTGATGTTCCGTGTGCGCGCCAAGGTCGATCGCGAACTGCTGCGCGAGCACATGGAGCAGGTCAAGACCGGGCTGCCCGGCTCGGCCTGGGTGCGGTTGGACCCGGCACGTGAGTGGCCGGCCCACCTCGCGTTGCCGGCCCGGCGATGACGCGCGCTGACGCGGTCGGCGCGCCGGTGGTGCGACTGCAGGCGCTGCAGCAGCACTACGGCCGACAGCAGGCGCTGGCCGGCATCACGCTGGACATCCCCGCCGGTCGCATGGTGGGCCTGATCGGGCCGGACGGCGTCGGCAAGTCCAGCCTGCTGTCGCTGGTCAGCGGCGCGCGCGCCGTGCAGCAGGGCCGCGTCGAGGTGCTGGGCGGCGACATGGCCCGCAAACGCCACCGTGACGACGCCTGCCCGCGCATCGCCTACATGCCGCAGGGCCTGGGCAAGAACCTCTATCCCACGCTGTCGGTGGAGGAAAACCTGCAGTTCTTCGCGCGCCTGTTCGGCCACGACGTCGCCGAACGCCGCCGCCGCATCGACGAGCTGACGCGTGCCACCGGACTGCATGACTTCCTGTCGCGGCCGGCCGGCAAGCTGTCGGGGGGCATGAAGCAGAAGCTGGGTCTGTGCTGCGCGCTGATCCACGATCCCGACCTGCTGATCCTCGACGAGCCCACGACCGGCGTGGACCCGCTGGCGCGTGCGCAGTTCTGGAGCCTGATCGCGCGCATCCGCCACCAGCGTCCCGGCATGAGCGTGCTCGTCGCCACCGCCTACATGGACGAGGCCCAGGGCTTCGACTGGCTGGTGGCCATGGACGATGGCCGCGTGCTGGCCACCGGCACGCCCGCCGAGCTGCTGCAGCGCACTGGCACCGGGTCGCTGGAGGCCGCGTTCGTCGCGTTGCTGCCCGAGGAGAAG
Organism: Roseateles sp.; assembly: GCF_036404855.1. Taxonomy (GTDB): domain Bacteria; phylum Pseudomonadota; class Gammaproteobacteria; order Burkholderiales; family Burkholderiaceae_C; genus Pelomonas. The sequence continues at coordinate 970 of NZ_DASWYS010000335.1, read as the reverse complement.
AAGCGCGGCCATGCGCCGGTGGTCATTCCGCCGCTGGCCGCGGACGGTGACGACATCGCCATCGAGGCGCAGGACCTGACCATGCGCTTCGGCGACTTCGTCGCCGTGGACCGCGTGAGCTTCCGCATCCGCCGCGGCGAGATCTTCGGCTTTCTCGGCTCCAACGGCTGCGGCAAGACCACGACGATGAAGATGCTGACCGGCCTGCTGCCGGCCAGCGAGGGGAGGGCCTGGCTGTTCGGCAACGAGGTGGATCCGCGCGACATCGCCACGCGCCGCCGCGTCGGCTATATGTCGCAGGCCTTCTCGCTGTACGCAGAGCTGACGGTGCGGCAGAACCTGGAGTTGCACGCGCGGCTGTTCCAGGTACCGGCCGGCGAGATCCCGGCACGCGTGGCCGAGATGGAGCAGCGCTTTGGCCTGGAGCAGGTGCAGGCCAGCCTGCCCGAGAGCCTGCCGCTGGGCATGCGCCAGCGCCTGTCGCTGGCCGTGGCGATGGTGCACAAGCCCGAGCTGCTGATCCTGGACGAACCGACCTCGGGCGTGGATCCGGTCGCGCGCGACGCCTTCTGGCGGCTGCTCGTCGTGCTGTCCCGGCGCGACAAGGTGACCATCTTCATCTCCACCCACTTCATGAACGAGGCCGAGCGCTGCGACCGCATGTCCATGATGCATGCGGGTCGGGTGCTCGACAGCGACGCACCGGCGCGACTGGTGGCCAAGCGCGGCGCAGCAACGCTGGAGGAGGCCTTCATCGGCTACCTCCTCGAGGCCGGTGGCGGCATTGCGGAGGCCGCGACCCCAGCCGAGCCCGCGCTGGCGGCGCCCGTTGAGCCGCCAGCGCGGCCCAGCCGCTTCAGCCTTCAGCGCCTCTACAGCTACCTGTGGCGCGAGTCGCTGGAGCTGCAGCGCGACCCGGTTCGGGCGACGCTGGCACTGGCCGGCTCGCTGATCCTGATGGTCGTCATCA
>NZ_DASWYS010000334.1:0-19271 GCF_036404855.1 Roseateles sp. | reverse complement strand
ACGCCCATGTCGTGCTCGATCAGCACGATGGTGGTGCCGAACTCGTCGTTCACATCGAGGATGAAGCGGCACATGTCCTGCTTCTCCTCCACGTTCATGCCGGCCATGGGTTCATCCAACAGCAAGAGGCTGGGCTCCATGGCCAGCGCGCGCCCCAGGTCCACGCGCTTTTGCAGACCGTAAGGAAGGCGTCCCACCGGCGTCTTGCGATGCGCCTGGATCTCGAGGAAGTCGATGATGCGCTCGACCACCGCGCGCTGCTCGGTTTCCTCACGCCGCGCTGGGCCGAGGTGCAGGGCCTGCCAAATCAGGCCGCGCTTCATGCGCAGGTTACGGCCGGTCATGATGTTGTCCAGCACGCTCATGCCCTTGAACAGAGCCAGGTTCTGGAAGGTGCGTGCCACGCCCATCTCGGCCACTTGGCGCGGGCTCATGCCCTTGAACGTCTTGCCGCGCAACGTGATGACGCCCTGCTGCGGCTGATAGACGCCATTGATGCAGTTCAGCATCGAGCTCTTGCCGGCGCCATTGGGGCCAATGATGGCCCTCACTTCGTGCTCGCGCACATCAAAGCTGATGTCGGTCAGCGCCTTCACGCCGCCGAAGGCCAGCGAGATGTTCTTCACGTCGAGGATGACGTCGCCGATCTTCTTCATGCGGCTGCACCCTTCACCACGGGAAACGTCCTCGCCTCGACGATGCGCAGGTCGGCCGAGATCATGGCAGTACGGCCATCCTCGAACTTCACCTGCGTCTCGATGTGCTGTGAGACCTTGCCGTCGTAGAGTGCGTCAATCAGTACGCCGTATTTCTCTGCGATGGCGCCGCGGCGCACCTTGCGCGTGCGCGTCAGTTCGCCATCGTCGGCGTCCAGTTCCTTGTGCAGCACCAGGAAGCGGCTGATCTGGCTGCCGGCCAGCAGCTCGTCCTGGGCCAGGTCGGCATTGACCTTCTCGACGCAGTCCTGAATCAGCTCGTAGACCTCGGTGCGGCCCGCCAAGTCGGTGTAGCCGGCATAGGGTAGGTTGCGGCGCTCGGCCCAGTTGCCCACCGCCTCGAAGTCAATGTTGATGAAGGCGCAGACCTTCTCGCGGCGGTCGCCGAAGCAGACGGCCTCCTTGATGTGCGGGAAGAACTTGAGCTTGTTCTCCACGTACTTGGGCGCAAACATCGCGCCGTCGAAGGCGCCGCCCTGCAGGCGCCCCACGTCCTTGGCGCGGTCGATGATCTTCAAGTGACCGCCAGGCGTCAGGAACCCGGCATCGCCCGTGTGGAACCAGCCGTCTTCGGTGAGTGCCTCGCGCGTGGCGGCCTCGTTCTTGTAATAGCCCTTGAGCAGGCCCGGCGAACGCACCAGCAGCTCGCCACCTTCGCTGAGGACAATCTCCACGCCCTCGATCGGCACGCCCACCGTGTCGGCGCGGGCTTCGTGGTCGGGCTGCAAGCAGACGAAGACGGCCGTCTCGGTCGAGCCGTAGAGCTGCTTCAGGTTGATGCCGATGGCGCGATAGAAGCTGAACAGGTCGGGGCCGATGGCCTCGCCCGCCGTGTAAGCCACCCGAACGCGCGAGAAGCCCAGCGTGTTGCGTAGCGGGCCGTAGATGAGCATGTCGCCGAGGGCGTAGGCCGCACGGTCCAGCAGGCCCACGGGCTGGCTGTCCATCAGCCGGGTGCCGACCCGGCGGGCCAGCTTCATGCAGCGGTCGAACAGCCAGCGCTTGGGCGCGGCGGCGTCCTCCATGCGGATCATGACCGTCGTCAGAAGGCCCTCGAAGACACGCGGCGGCGCGAAGTAATAGGTCGGGCCGACCTCCTTCAGGTCGATGCTGACGGTCGATGCGGACTCGGGACAGTTGACGACATACCCCACCGCCAGCCACTGCGCGAAGCTGAAGATGTTCTGGCCTATCCAGGCCGGCGGCAAATAGGCGAGCACCTCTTCGCGCTCGGTCAACCTGTCGAAGCGCTGGCCGGCGCGGGCGCGGTCGATCAGCGACGCGTGCGTGTGGATGACGCCCTTGGGGTTGCCGGTCGTTCCCGACGTGAAGAACAGCGCGGCGACATCGCCCGGCTCCCCGGCCGCGACCTCGGCGGTGAACAGATCGGCCCGCCCAGCAGCGTGCGCGCGCCCCTGCGCGGCCAACTCGTCCAGCGAGGCCAGGCCCGGCTCGTCGTAGTTGCGCAACCCGCGCGGGTCGTCGAACCAGATCCGTCTGAGCTGGGGCACCCGATCGCGCAGTTCCAGCAGCTTGTCGACCTGTTCCTGGTCCTCGACGACGGCAAAGGCGATCTCGGCGTTATTCAGGGGAAAGAGGAATTCGGCCGCGACGGCATCTTGATAGAGCGGCACCGGCACGGCCCCCAGGGCCTGGGCGGCCAGCATGCTGGCGTAGAGCCTCGGGCGGTTCTCGCCGACGACAACGACATGCTCGCCGCGGCGCAGCCCAGCGGCTGCCAGCCCCAGGGCCAGATCCCGCACCAGCGCCGCGAGCTGCGCCCATGACAGGGTTTGCCAAACGCCGAATGCCTTCTCGCGCAACGCAGGCGCGTCGGGCCGGCGGGCTGCGTGGTCGAGCAAAAGCCGAGGGAAGGTGTCCACCAAGCTGTCTCCGTTGCGGGGGCTCGGAGCCCCTGTCTGTGAGCGCATTCTCATCATGACTTTGACGCCAATCTGTCGGTGCGACGACAATTTACGGGTCTTCACGGCCCAGACTTTCCCGCCCCCCGTTGCTCACCATGGCCGATGCCCCCTTGAGCCTGCGCCAACGCGCCCGGCGTCCGACGCCGGCCGAGCTGGACGCCATTCCCTGGCTGAAGCTGCTCGATGCGCCGCAGCGCGAGGGCGCGATTGCGTCGCTGGCGGTGGCGGACGCCGCGCCAGGCGAACGCCTGTGCCGCATCGGCCGACCCGCCAACTTCTGGTTCGGTGTCGTCGACGGCCTGCTGAAAATGAACAACGACGACTCGACCGGCCAGGCCGTCACCTTCACCGGCATACCGCCGGGCGGCTGGTTCGGCGAGGGCACACTGCTCAAGCGGGAGAGCTACCGCTACAACATCCAGGCGCTGCGGCCCAGCGTCGTCGCCGGTCTGCCCCTCGACAGTTTCCACGCGCTGCTGGACGGCAGCATCGCTTTCAACCGCTTCGTGCTGGATCAGCTGAACGAGCGGCTAGGGCAGTTCATCGCCGCGCGCGAGACCGACCGCATCCACGACCCCGACGTCCGTGTTGCGCGCAACCTGGCCGCCCTCTTCCACCCGACGCTCTATCCGGGCGTGGGCAAGGGCCTGCGCATCACCCAGCAGGAGCTGGGCTATCTGGTGGGCCTGTCGCGTCAACGGGTGAACCAAGCGCTGCACCGGCTGGGCAGCGCCGGCCTGATCCGCATCGAGTATGGCGGTCTGAGGGTGCTGGACCTTCAGGAGCTCCGGCGCTTCCAGCCCGAGGCAGGCTCAAGGCCTGAAGCGCCGAGGTGACAGCTGTCGCGCGGTGACGCCCATGTCGGCGAGATCCAGCGGCAGTTCGCGCCCCAGCGCGAGTGCAGCGGCAGCACGCCCCAGGGCCGGCGAGGTCTGGATGCCGTAGCCGCCCTGCCCCGCGCACCAGAAGAAGCCCGGCGCCGCGGCATCGAACCCGACGACGGGCGAGCGGTCCGGGCTGAACACGCGCAGCCCCGCCCAGCGGTGGCGCACGCGGCGGACCGGCCGGCCCGTCAGCGTCTCGAAGCGATCCACGGCGATGGCCACGTCCAGTTCCTCCGGCTGGGCATCACAGGGCTTGCTGGGTGTCTCGTCCGCAGCCGAGATCAGCAGATGCCCCGCGTCGGGCTTGAAGTACTGACTCTCGTCGATGGCCACGACCGCCGGCCAACGTGTGGCGTCCACGCCGTCCGGCAGGTCAATGAGAACGGCCGTGCGGCGCAGCGGCTGAAGCGGCACCGGTGCGACGCCCGCCAGCGCGGCCACGTCATCGGCCCAGGCACCGGCTGCGTTGATGACGACGTCGGCGCGGAAGCTGCCTGCGGCTGTGTGGGCCAGCCAGTTCAAGCCCTCCCGCTCCAGTGACTTCAGGCCCGCGCCCAGATGCAGCTCGGCGCCGGCGACACGCGCGGTGCGCAGGAAGCCCTGATGCAGCAGGTCCACGTCGATGTCGGCCGAGGTCATGTCCAGCAGTGCGCCGGCGACCCGGTCGCGCTGCAGCAGTGGCACGCGCGCCAGCACTTCATCCACGCTCAGGGTCGTCGTCCGCTCGCGCACGTCGGCATCCGCCGTGAAACTGGCCACGAGGTCCAGCTGCCCGGCACCGACAAGGAACAGCGTGTGCCGTTCTCGCAGCAGGGCGTTCTTGACCATGCCCTGAGACGGTGTGAGGAAGTAGTCGTGGCTGGCCCGCGTCAGCGCGCGGATGGTCGCGTTGCCATAGAGGGCGGAATACAGCGCCGCGGAGCGGCCGGTGGAGTGGTAACCCGCATGCGGCTCGGCTTCCAGCACGGCCACACTCGCCTCCCCCGCGAGCGAGGCCGCCACCGAAGCGCCCGCGATGCCGGCGCCGATGACGATGCAATCCACGTTCTTCGTCGTTGTCTCTTGGCCCATGGGTGGCTGTCGCAATTTTCCAAAACGGAAAATAAATGTACCATCACGAAAAACGTTGGGCAATGCTGAAATCGGCGCTTCCGGCGCCGTTCGAAGGAGATCGAGTGGACGCTTCCCTGCAACCCCGCGCGCCCGCGCAGTGGTTCGGCCAGCCGCGTGGCCTGGTGGTGCTCTTCCTGACCGAGATGTGGGAGAAGTTCTCCTTCTATGGCATGAAGGCGCTGCTGATCTACTACATGATCCGGCACCTGCAATTCACCCAGGCGGACGCCTCGCTGATCTACGGCGCCTACACCGGTGGCGTCTACCTGACACCCATCTTTGGCGGCTACATCGCCGATCGCTGGCTGGGCCGACGGCGCGCCATCCTCATCGGCGGCTCGCTGATGGCGCTGGGCCACTTCACGCTGGCCTTCGAGTCGGCGTTCTTTCCCGCCCTGCTGCTGATTGCGCTCGGCAACGGCCTGTTCCTGCCCAACCTGCCCAGCCAGGTGGGCGACCTCTACGACGAAAAGGACCCGCGCCGCGGTGGCTCGTACAACGTCTACTACGTCGGCGTGAACCTGGGGGCGCTGCTGGCACCGCTGGTGTGTGGCACGCTGGGCGAGGTCTACGGCTGGCATGTGGGCTTCGGCGCCGCCGGCATCGGCATGTGCGTGGGCCTGGCCATCTACATGCTGGGCGCACGCCATCTGCCGCCGGACCGCCCCCTCCCGGACGAAAGGCCCACCGGCACGCCGGTTCGCCTGTCCGCCGGCAGCTTCCTGCCACTGCTGCTGGTGGCCCTGGCCGTCGTCGTCTTCCGCAGTGGCTATGAGCAGAGCGGCAATACGCTGGCCGTCTGGGCCGAGACCGGGGTGGACCGCACGCTGGGGGGCTCCGTGGTGCCCGTCACCTGGATGCAGTCGCTCAATCCACTCTTCGTCTTCCTGTTCACGCCTTTCGTGATCGCGGGCTGGCGCCGCGCGGCGGAGCGCGGGCGGGAGCCCGCGTCGCTGACGAAGATGTCCCTGGGTGCGGCCGGTGTGGCGCTGTCCTATCTCATGCTTGCATTGCTGGCCGCCACGCACGGCAGTGCACCGGTGAGCATGCTGTGGGTGGTGGCCTTCTTCGTGGTCTACACGCTGGCTGAGCTCTACATCCTGCCTGTGGGCCTGGGCCTGTTTGCGCGGCTGGCGCCCAAAGGCATGGGGGCCACGATCATCGCGGCTTGGTTCCTCGCTTCGTTCGGCGGCAATCTGCTGTCTGGCGTGGTCGGCCGCCACCTGGAGTCGCTGGGCGCGGCCGGATTCTTCGTCGTCCTGGGCGTCATCACGGGAGCCTCCGCGGCGGCGCTGTTCGCGCTGCGGCCGATGTTGCGGCGCGTCGAAACGCCTAGCGCCGCGTAGCCTTTGCCTTGGCCCTGACGGCGGCGCGCGCCGCCTTGGCCGGGGCCGCGGGGCCTGGTGCCACCAGGCGCTGCGAAGCCTCCACGAAGTGCTGTGTCATCACGTCGCCGTGGCCGCTGCGCGGTGCGCAGGTGGCCACCAGCCGGCACGTGCCCTCCGACGCCTTCAGATAGGCGTGGCCCATCTCGCTGTCGAAGAAGATGGAGTCGCCCGGCCTCAGGATGACCGGCGCGTAGAGCTCCGAGTGGAAGGCCACGTCGCCTTCGATGACGAAGGCGAACTCCTCACCTGGATGGCGGATCAGGTCGCCGAACTCGGCCTTGAACTCCTCCAGCGTGCGCGCACGCACCTCGGCGATCAGCGGCGTGAAGCGCTTGTTCAGCAGCTCGGCTGCGAGATAGGTCTGCTTGTAGCTCTGGGTATCGACGACCTGGCCGTCGCCCGCGCGGTGCACCACGCGCCGCCCGCCGCCGCTTGGCGCGGCCCGCGCCCCCTGCGCGTCATGCAGCAGCTCGGCCATGTCCACGCCCAGCCCGCGGCTCAGCAGCATCAGCTTGTCATAGGACAGCGAGACGTTGCCTTTTTCCAATTTGGACAACGTGGACACCGCCATGCCGGTGCGTTCGCCCACCTGGGCCAGGGTCAGGCCGAGCCGCTTGCGGACGCTGCGGATGTGGTCGCCGGGTGAGGTGGAGGAGCTGGCCATGTCTCTGGGGAGAGGGTATCGATTCATCTTAGGTCATGCGTACCTTCGGGATGCCTGCTCGCTTGCCCTGAGTGAAATCTACATTCCATCTAAGGTTTACACCGATGGGAAAGATTTTTCCAAAACGGAAACTTCGCTCATCAAGCAACCCAACTTACTGATCCAGGAGATGCCATGAGCCGGTCCACCCGCTTCGCTCCTCTCGGCACGCCGCACGAACGCACCCGATGCCACAAGCGTCGCAAGCTCGCGGCCTTGATCGCGCCCAGCCTCGCGGCGCTGTGCGCGTCGCCGTTGTGGGCCCAGGCTCAGGCTGCCGTCGCTGCCGACACGAAGGCCGACGTCGAGAAACTCGACGTCGTGACCGTCACGGCCACGCGCCGCCGCGAACCTGTGCGCGACGTACCGCTGCGGGTCGAGACGCTGGGCGCCGAGAGCATGGAGCGCGCAGGCGCCGCGTCGCTCAGCGACTACGTGGGCGGTCTGCCCGGCGTGGACGTGAAGACGTCCGGCGGCCCCGGTCGCGGCGCCGTCACGATGCGCGGCGTCAGCGTCGGCGAACAGCAAATCGCGACGGTGGGCATGTACGTCGACGAGGTGGCCTTCGGATCCAGCAGCGCCTTCGTCGGCGGCGCCAACACAGCGCTGGACCTGTCGCTGCTGGACCTGCGCCACATCGAGGTCTTGCGCGGTCCGCAGGGCACGCTGTATGGCGCGGGCGCCATGGGCGGCCTGCTGAAGTACGTGACCCACGAACCCGACAGCTCGCAGTTCTCTGGCAAGCTGGGCGTGGGCCTGCGCAGCGCCAGAGGCGGCGCGCTGGGCCACACCGAACATGCCGTGATCAATGTGCCGCTGAGCCAGGACGTGGCTGCCCTGCGGGTGTCGGCCTTCAACGACCACGAGGGCGGCTACATCAAGGCGGTCGGCAAGGCCGCGGGTGACCACATCAACGACGGGGACACCCGCGGCGCGCGGGTGTCGGTGCTCATTGAGCCCATGTCCCGGATGAAACTGCGCCTGGCTCACACGCAGCAGGAGATCCAGCGCAACGGCCTGAACGTCGTCGAGTACGACGCCGCCAAGGGGCAACCGGTCTACGGTGACCTGACCCGCCACCTCGACACCGGTGAGGCCTACAAGACCAAGACCCGGCTGAGCTCGGCCGACTTCGAATATGACTTCAGCTGGGCGCGCCTCAACGCCATCGCGTCGACGCAGCGCCTGGACAGCGGCACCGGCCAAGATGCGACGGCCCTGCTGGGCCACAACCCGGCCTTCGACTTTGTCGCGCTGGACAACGCTTACGGCCTGCGCAAGCAGACCCAGGAACTGCGCCTGACTTCGGCGCGCGGCACCCTCGAATGGCTGGCGGGCTACTACCACACCAGGGAGCGCGGCCACGTCGGCCAGCGCCTGTGGGCGCAGTTGGCCGGCGGTGGCGGCGACATGACGCTGACCACCACCGGCCAGCCTTCGGAGTACCGCGAGCGGGCCTTCTACGGTGACCTGACCTGGAACGTCGACCCGACGTGGTCGCTGACCCTGGGCGCCCGCGTGGCGAAGAACGAGCAGGTCTACACCGTCTTCATCAACGAGCAACTGAGCTCCTCCGCGCCCAGCGAGGACACGGCCAAGACCTACCTTGCCACGCTGCGCTACGCGGTCGACAAGCAGAGCAACGTCTACTTCCGCGCCGCCAGCGGCTACCGGCCGGGCGGCCCGAATTCGCCGGCCATCGATGCCGACGGCCAGATCATCCCCGGCACGCCGACCACCTTCAGCCACGACACGCTGTGGAGCTACGAGCTCGGCTACAAGGCCGACCTGCTGGACAAGCGCCTCAGCCTCGAAGCCGCCCTGTTCAACATCGAGTGGAAGGACCTGCAGCAGCCCAAGGCGGTGGGGGCCAGCACCATCGTCGTCAATGCCGGCAAGGCACGCGTGCACGGCCTGGAGTTCGCGGCGCGCTACAAACTCGACGCGCGCTGGAACCTGGACGGCAGCTTCGCCTGGACCGTGCCGAAGCTGACCGAGGACGCCCCCGCCCTTGGCCCCGCCGGCGCGCGCCTGCCCAACACTGCCAAGCTGGCCTACACCCTGGGCCTGCGCTACGCCTACGGCATCGCCAGCAACCCCGCCTACGCCGGCCTCAGCGTGAGACGCGTGGGCCAGCGCAACGCAGGCTTCGACACAGCAGGCAGTTCGGTGCCCAACTTCAGCCAGCCGGCCTACACGCTGGTGGACGCGCAATGGGGCATGGAGATCGGCCGCTGGCAGCTCTCCGCCTACATCCGCAACCTGACCGACAAGCGCGCCATCCTGGCTGCCGACACGGCGCTGACCGCCTTCGGCCTGCCCCTCAATGTCACCACGGCCGCCCCGCGCACGGTGGGCGCCAACCTGACCCTGAACTTCTGACGCTGGGAACCAACATGAAGAAGCTGTTCGCAAGCCTGCGCACCCTCGCCCTGGTCGCCGTGGTCGGCGCCCTGCCGGCCGCCGTGGCCCAGCCCAGGCCAGCCACGCCCCTCACCGCCGTCGATGCCGAGGCCTTCATCGACGGACTGGTGCCCAGCGCGCTGCGGGCCGCACGCGTGCCGGGCGCCGTCGTCGTCGTCGTCAAGGACGGCCAGCCCCTGCTGCAGAAGGGCTATGGCCTGGCCGACTGGGACAGGAACGTCCCTGTCGACCCGCACAAGACGCTGTTCCGCCCCGGCTCGGTGTCCAAGCTCTTCACGTGGACGGCTGTCATGCAGCTCGTCGAGCAGGGCAAGCTGGACCTGGACGCCGACCTGAACCAGTACTTGGACTTCACGATTCCGGGGCGCAACGGCAAGGCGCTGACGCTGCGCCACGTGATGACGCACACCACCGGCTTCGAAGAGACGGCGCGCGACCTGCTGACTTACGACAAGCCGGGGCCCGACCTCGGCAAGGTGCTCAAGGGCTACATCCCGCCGTATGTCTACGACCCGGGCAGCACACCCGGCTACTCCAACTACGCCACCGCACTGGCCGGCTATATCGTGCAACGCGTCAGCGGCAAGCCCTTCGACGACTACATGGACCAACGGGTTTTCGGACCGCTGGGCATGAAGCAGTCCACCTTCCGCCAACCACTGCCTGACGCGCTCAAGGGCCAGATGTCGCAGGGCTACATGACGCAGGACGACAAGCCCATGGGCTTCGAAGTCATCAGCATGCCACCGGCCGGCAGCATGTCGTCCACCGGCGCCGACATGGGCCGCTTCATGCTGGCCTTTCTGCAGCAGGGCCGGCTGGGCGACGCGCAGATCCTCAAGCCCGAGACCGTCAAGCAGATGCACGGCCAGCTCACGCGACCACTGCCCGAGCTGATGGGCATCGGCCTGGGGTTCTACGAGCAGAACATCAACGGCCACCGCGTGCTGGCTCACGGTGGCGACACCGTGCTCTTCCATAGCGACCTGCTGCTGTTCGTGGACGACGGCATCGGCCTGTACGTGTCGGTGAACGCCGCGGGGCATGAGCGCCAGGGCGCCTGGCTGCGGGACAAGCTGTTCGAGGCATTCGCCGACCGCTATCTGCCCGACCAGCGCCCGGCCTCCAAGCCGGAGGTGGATGAAGCCACAGCCCGACAGCATGCGCAGCAGATGGCCGGCGCCTACCGCAATACCCGCCGCGAGGACTCGACCTGGCTGTCGGTGCTGCAGTTGCTGAGCCCGCTGAAAGTTCAAGCGCTGGAGGACGGTCGCCTGTCCCTCGACCTGGCCGGCGCGCGCAGCACCTTCCGCGAAGTGAAGCCCTATTTCTGGCAGGAGGAGCACGGCAAGCGCCGGCTGCAGGCCGTCGTCGAGAACGGCCGCGTCAAGCACTGGGGTCTGGAGCCTTTCGTGTTCGCCTTCATCTTCGAGCCGGTGCCCTTCATGGCCAGCCCCGCGGTGCTGATCCTGCTGGGCCTCGCCGTCGTCACGCTGTTGCTGACCGCACTGCTCTGGCCCGTGGCCGCCGTGCTGCGCCGCCGCCACAACGTGGCCGTGCCGCCGTCCCGGCAGGTCACCTGGGTGCGCAGCGCCAGTGTGGGCGCCCTGGTGGGCCTGGGCCTGTGGGGCTGGGTGGTGGCGCTGCTGGAGAGCCTGGGCGATGCGTCGCTGCTGCTGCCGCTGGCGCAGCTGTCGCTTGCGGTGTCGACGCTCGCCGGGCTGGTCGCGGCCGGCCTGCATGCCCGCAGCACGCTGAAGGTGGGAGACACAGCCTCCAAGGCGCTGGCCGTCGCGTGGCTGCTGGCCTTCGCCGTGCTGCTGGTCGTGGCCGGCTACCACCACCTGATCGGCTTCAACCAGAACTACTGAGCGGCACCGACATGAGCAAACCCATGCGGCTCTTCCTCGGCGGGCTGGTGCACGAGACCAGCAGCTTTTCGCCGCTGCCAACCAGTGTGCAGTCGTTTCGCGATGGTGTGCTGATCCATCGCAGTGCCTCGCAGGCCCTGCGGCAGATCGCCGCGCAACCCAACCTCGTGGGTGTCGTCGCCGCAGCAGCTCGCCAGGGCGACACGCTGCTGCCGGGGCTGTACGCCGAAGCGCAGCCGTCGGGGCCGCTGTCCCGTGCCGACTACGAGCAGTTGCGCGACGAACTGCTGGCCGACCTGCGTGCCCACATCAGTCTCGGCCCCGTGGACGCCGTGCTCCTGGTGCTGCACGGCGCCATGCTGGCGGAGGGCTACCACGACTGCGAGGGCGACCTGCTGCAGCGGGTGCGCGAACTCGTCGGCCCGCGCGTGCCGCTGGGCGCGCTGCTGGACCTGCACTGCAACCTCAGCCCCGCCATGGTGGAGTCCGGCGCGGTGCTGGTGGCCTGCAAGGAGTATCCGCACATCGACTACGCCGCTCGCGGCGAGGAACTGCACGCCATGCTGAGTGCGATGGCCCGCGGCGAGCTGGCCTTGAAGGCCCAGTGGCGACGGGTGCCCATGCTGGGCATCTTCGGCACGACCCAGCCGCCGATGCGCGACTTCGTGCGCTTGCTGCAGGCCAGCGAGCAGGCCGTGCCGGGCATCGCCTCGGTGTCGGTGCTGCATGGCTTTCCCTGGTCGGACACACCGCATACGAGCGCAGCCGTCTTGGTGCTGGCCCAGGACACGCCGGCCGCGGCCAAGGCGGCCACGCAACTGCTGGGCGAACTCTCCGAGGCCTTCTATGAGCTGCGCGACCGCGCCAGCGCCCACCGCCTGCCGCTGCCCGCGGCGCTGGATGAAGCCGTGGCGGCGATGCAGTCGTCGGATGGCCGCCCCGTCGTGTTGGCCGACACGGCCGACAACGCTGGCGGCGGCGCCGCCGGCGACAGCACCTTCGTGCTGCGCGAGCTGCTGGAGCGCGGCATCCGCGACGTCGCCCTGGGCATGATCTGGGACCCGCAGGCCGTGGCGATCGCCACGTCGGCCGGTGCAGGAGCACGGTTGCCGCTGCGTATCGGCGGCAAAGTGGGGCCGATGTCGGGCGACCCGGTGGATCTCGATGTCGAGGTGCTGGCCTGCCGCCCCGATGCCCGGCAGCGCAGCCTGACACCGGGCGGCACCGATGCCCTCGGCCCCGCCGTGGCAGTGCGCGCGGGCGGCATAGACATTGTGCTCAACAGCGTCCGCCAGCAGGTCTTTTCGCCCGACTGTTTCACCGAACTGGGCGTCACCCCCGGTGACAAGCGCCTGGTCGTCGTGAAGTCGACCCAGCACTTCCGCTCGGGTTTCGACGCGATGGCCGCAACCGTGGTGTACGCCGACTCGCCGGGAAGCCTGCAGTCCGACCTGGGCCGGTTGCCATACAAGCACCTGCCCCGGCCGGTGTGGCCTCTGGATTAGGCGGTGAAGGCCACCACCTCGGGCTCACTGCGCGGCAGGGTTGCCCAGCGGTCCGCCCCCAGCTCGTAAAGCAGCGCCGCCGCACTGCCCGGGCCATCGGCCAGCGCACCCTTGAGGCGCAGGCCCAGGCCCTCCAGCGTCTTGCGCGTGGGTGCGTTGTTGGGCAAAACGGCAGCAATGATGGCCCCCTCCTGGCGCTGCTCGAACGCCTGGCAGATCGCGTACTGGGACATCTCCGACGCCAGCCCGCGCCCCCAGGCGTGGGGCGTGATGCGGTAATAGAGGTAGAGGCCCGTGTGACCGGCGACGCTGCGATGCATCAGTCCGCCGAAGCCGATGAGGCGCTCGGGCTGCTCACGCTCGGCAATGGCCCAATGGCCGAAGCCGTAAGACTGCCAGTGGGCGATCCAGCATTTCAGCTGCGCTTCAACCGCCGCGGGACCTTGCGGCGTGGCCGCCGCACAGAAGCGGTTCACGGCGGGATCGGCATGCAATGCCGACAGCGTGTCCAGATCGCTGCCCCGCGGCGGGCGCAGCACCAGGCGGCGGGTGACCATGGCTGCCGGCACGGCGGCGACGGGCTCGCTGAACTCAAACTGGACCATGAAGCACGGAACTCGGTAAAAACCCTAGCAGAGTAGCCGCGACCCGGCCGGGACGAAAGCCCAATTGCGGGGGAGTTGTAGCAAATCCGTAACAAAACCACGTAAAGACGTGATTCCAGGCCCGTTCCTGGCCGTCCGGGTCGGGCGGCTGCGCACGGCATGGCGCCGAAGCGCAATCGGCCCGGCATCGCCTTGACGGCGATGCCGGGCCGAGGTCGCGGGATCAACCGGTCAGCAACGCGTTGACACGGCGGACGTATGCGGCGGGGTCCTCCAGGTGCCCCCCCTCGGCCAGGACCGCCTGGTCGAACAGCACCTGGGCCAGGTCGTTGAAGTGGGCGCTGCCATCCAGCTTCTTGACCAGCGCATGCTCCGCGTTGATCTCCAGCGTGGGCTTGCTCTCGGGCGCGTTCTGACCGGCCTGCTTCAGCAGGCGAGCCAGGTGGCCGCTCATGTCGCCCTCTTCCACGACGATGCAGGCCGGCGAGTCGACCAAGCGGGTCGTCACGCGCACGTCCTTGGCACGGTCCTTCAGCGCTTCCTTGAGCTTGTCCAGCAGCGGCTTCAGGCTTTCGGCGGTTTCTTCGGCCTTCTTCTTCTCGTCCTCGTCCTGCAGCTTGCCCAGGTCCACCGCGCCCTTGGCAACGGACTGCAGCTGCTTGCCCTCGAACTCGTAGAGGTGGCTCAGCATCCACTCGTCGACGCGGTCCACCAACAGCAGCACCTCGATGCCCTTCTTGCGGAAGATCTCAAGCTGCGGACTGTGCTTGGCGGCGGCCAGCGAATCGGCGGTGATGTAGTAGATGACGTCCTGGCCGTCCTTCATGCGGCCAACATAGTCGGCCAGGCTCACCCCACTGTCAGCCTGCGTGGACGCGAAGCGGAACAGCTTGGCCAGGCGCTCCTGGTTCTGGTGGTCCTCGCCGATGCCTTCCTTCAGCACCTGGCCGAAGTCGGTCCAGAACGCGGCGTACTTGTCCTTGTCGGCCTGCTCCTCGCTGTTGGCCAGGCTCTCGAGCATGCCCAGCACGCGCTTGGTGGATCCCTCGCGGATGGCCTTCACGTCGCGACTTTCCTGCAGCAGCTCGCGACTGACGTTCAACGGCAGGTCGGCCGAGTCGATGACCCCCTTGACGAAACGCAGGTAGACCGGCATCAGCGCCTCGGCGTCGTCCATGATGAAGACGCGCTTCACGTAGAGCTTCACGCCGCCGCGCTTGTCGCGGTTCCACAGGTCAAAGGGCGCCTTCTGCGGGATGTAGAGCAGCTGCGTGTACTCGCTGCGGCCTTCCACGCGGTTGTGCGTGTAGGCCAGCGGCGGCTCGCTGTCATGGCTGATCTGCTTGTAGAACTCTTCGTACTGCTCGGGCGTGACCTCGCTCTTGCTGCGGCTCCACAGCGCCGAGGCCTTGTTGACAGGCTCCCACTCGTCGGTGACAACCTGCTTGGCGTTGTCGGCGTCCCACTCTTCCTTCTTCATCAGAATGGGCAGCGAGATGTGGTCGCTGTACTTGCTGATGGTGGACTTGACGCGCCAGGTCTTCAGGAACTCTTCCTCGCCCTCGCGCAGGTGCAGGATGACGTCGGTGCCGCGGCCGGGCTTGGTGATGGTCTCCAGCTCGTACTCGCCGGTGCCCTCGCTGCTCCAGCGCACGCCCTGGTCGGCGGGCAGACCGGCGCGGCGGGTCTCAACGGTGATGCGATCGGCGACGATGAAGCCGGAGTAGAAGCCCACGCCGAACTGGCCGATGAGCTGGGCATCCTTCTTCTGGTCGCCTTCGAGCTTGGCCATGAACTCGCGCGTGCCACTTTTGGCGATGGTGCCCAAGTGGGCGGCAGCCTCGTCGGCGCTCATACCGATGCCGTTGTCGCTGATGGTCAGCGTCCTGGCGGCCTCATCGAAGCTGACGCGCACTTCCAGGTTGGGCGAGTCTTCAAACAGCGCCGCGTTGTCCAGCGCCTCGAAGCGCAATTTGTCGCAGGCGTCGCTCGCGTTGGACACCAGCTCGCGGAGAAAGATCTCCTTGTTGGAGTACAGCGAGTGGGTGACGAGGTGCAGGATCTGCTTGACTTCGGCCTGGAAGGCGTGGGTTTGCTTGGTCATGACGGGTGGGTTCAGAAAGCACAACGCGGCCGAAGTGAGGCCGCGTCGACGGGTTTCAAGTCCAGGTTAATAAGACACGGCCAGCCGGGGCACATCGACCTTGATGAGCGCCTTGGACAAGGCCCCTGCCGCCGCACGGGCGTAGTCCAGCGCCCAGGCCTGGTCCGCGAAGCCGGCCGGGCCGGCCGCTGCGGCGACCTGGATCAGCTTGTCGGCCAGCAGCACCTTACCCGAGCCACGCAGAGGCTCGCACCCCAGGCGGACGAAGGCCTCGTCCAGCCAGCGGCGCGCGGCGTCGAAACCCAGCACCTCGGCGCCATCGAGATGGATCTCGACAGGAGCGTCGGCGGCGAAGAGGATGGTGATCCGGGCTTGCATGGCCCGGATTGTGTCAGCGCCTGGCCCTTACCGCCTGCGACAGCACGTCCAGCACGGCCAGCGAGTCGTCCCAACCCAGGCAGGCGTCGGTGATGCTCTTGCCGTATTCCAGCGCGGCAGGGTCGTCCTTGCCGGGCGTGAACTTCTGGGCGCCGTCGTGCAGATGACTCTCCACCATGACACCGAAGATGCGCTGGCTGCCTTCGCGCAGCTGGCCGGCGATGTCGCGCGCCACGTCCAGCTGGCGTTGGTGCTGTTTGCTGGAGTTGGCATGTGAGCAGTCCACCATCAGGCGCTGCGGCAGCTTGGACTTCTCCAGGTCTGCGCAGGCGGCCACCACATGGTGCGCGTCGTAGTTGGGTGCCTTGCCGCCACGCAGGATGACATGGCAGTCGGCATTGCCGCGCGTCTCGACGATCGCGACCTGGCCGTTCTTGTGCACCGACAGGAAATGGTGACCGCGCGCCGCCGCCTGGATGGCGTCGGTGGCAATCTTGATGTTGCCGTCGGTGCCGTTCTTGAAGCCGATGGGCGCCGACAGACCCGAGGCCAGCTCGCGGTGCACCTGGCTTTCCGTCGTGCGCGCGCCGATGGCGCCCCAGGCGATCAGGTCGCCGATGTACTGTGGCGAGATCACGTCCAGGAACTCGCTGCCGGCCGGCACGCCCAGGCGGTTGATCTCCAGCAGCAGTTGGCGTGCGATGCGCAGGCCCTCGTCGATGCGGTAGCTCTCGTCGAGGTAGGGATCGTTGATGAGTCCCTTCCAGCCGACGGTGGTACGCGGCTTCTCGAAGTAGACGCGCATGACGATCTCCAGCGTGTCGGCGTACTTCTCCCGCTCCACCTTCAGGCGGCGCGCGTACTCGATGGCAGCATTGGGATCGTGGATGGAGCAGGGGCCAATGACGACGAGCAGCCGGTCGTCCTCGCCGCTCATGATCTTGCGGATGCGTTGACGCGTCTGGCTGACCAGCCCCTCCATCGCCGTGCCGCGAATGGGGAAGAAGCGGATCAGGTGCTCCGGCGGTGGCAGCGGCGTGATGTCGAGGATGCGCTCGTCATCGGTGGCACTGGTCTTGTCGTCCTGCGAGTACCAGCGCTGGGCTTCGGGTTCGACGGTGGAGACTTTGGCGTTCACGGGAAAGGCCCTTTCAGAAAACAAAAAACCGCCGGGCTTTGGGGCCCGGCGGTTCTTGGGGAGTCTGGTTTCAGCGCGCGCGCTCAGGACTCTCCGCCGCCGGGGCGGGGAAAAAACCAAAAGCGAAAGTAGGACGCAGCGCGGAACATGGGAGCGAAATCTAGCACGAGGCAGACGGCGCGGTTTCGGGCCCGCGCAAAGCAGCCATCGCGCGGGACGACGGCAGCCGCCCTCACAGCAGGCTCACGCCCGCGAGGTTCAGCAGCGAGGTCTCACGCATCAGCCGCACGAAATCCGCCAGAAAGGGCTTGGCGGCGAGCGCCTGCGAGCTGACGGCGTAGAGCCGTCCGGTCAACCCCGATTCGCCGATGCGCTGGCGCGCGACATAGCCCCGCGCCAGATAGCCTTCCACCGCCCACAGCGGCAAGGCCGCGAGGCCGCGACCGCTGGCAACGAGCTGCAGCATGGCCACCGTCAGCTCGCTGGTGCGGCGCGCCGGCGTGATGCCAGCGGGTTGCAGCACGCGACGCACAAGGTCCAGCATCTCGTCGGGCACCGGATAGGTGATCAGCGTGTGGTCTGCGAAGTCCTGCGCCTCGAGCCAGGGCCGTGCCTGCAGCGCGTGCCCCTTGGGGAGCAACGCGACGATCTCGAAGCTGAACAACGGATGCACGACAACGCCGACTTCGTCGGCGTCCACGTCGGAAACGATGGCCAGCTCGGCGCGGTCCTGGTGCAGCAGGCCGACGGGGTCCGCCTGAAAGCCGGAGACGATGTCGAGCTCCACCTCGGGCCAACGCTCGCGGAAGGCGTCCATCGCAGGCATCAGCCAGTCAAAGCAGGTGTGGCACTCCACCGCGATGCGCAACTGGCCGGCCGAACCGTCAACCAGCCGACGCACGTCGCGCTCGGCCTCGTCGACCTGGGGCAGCACCTGCTCGGCCAGCTTCAGCAGGCGCTGGCCCACCACGCCGAACGCCAGCGGGTTGCTCTTGCGCGCGAACAGTTCGGCGCCGTAGTGCGCCTCCAGGCCCTTGAGCTGATGCGAGAGCGCCGACTGCGTCAGGTTCAGCAACTGCGCGGCACGCGACAGGTTACCGGCCTCGCGCAATGCGACCAGCGTGCGCAGGTGTCGCAGTTCCAGGGGCGTTTGCATGAGCGGAACTTCTGATCAACCAGAAAATGTTTCGTTTGAATCATAGTGCCGGATTCCCGATCATCACGAATCTATTTCAGCATTGCTCGATTCACCATGATCAAGACTCATATCCTCGGCTTCCCTCGCATGGGCGAGCAGCGCGAGCTGAAGATGGCGCTGGAGCGCCACTGGCGCGGCGAGCTCGCCGCCTCCGCACTGGAAGCGCAAGCCGCCGCGTTGCGCGCACGGCATTGGACCCTGCAGCAGCAAGCCGGCATGGACCACGTCACCGTCGGTGACTTCGCTCTCTATGACCACGTCGCCAACCTGATCCAGCTGTTTGGCTGCGAGCCCCGACGCTTCGGCTTCACCGGGGAGGAAACGCCGCTGCAACGCTACTTTGCGATGGCCCGCGGCACGGCGGTGCACACCCACGGCGAGGCCTGCGGCTGTGATGCGGCCTCGCTCGACGGTGCGCCGGCGCTGGAAATGACGAAGTGGTTCGATACCAATTACCACTACCTCGTGCCCGAGTTCGACAGCGCCACACTCTTCAGCCTCCATCCCGAGCGCCTGCTCGCCGAAGTCGACGAGGCCATCGCGCTGCCCGCCAGTCCCAAAGTCGCACTGCTGGGGCCGGTGAGCCTGCTCTACCTCGGCAAGAGCAAGGAGGAAGGCTTTGAGCGTCTGACGCTGCTGGAACGCCTGCTGCCAGCCTACGAGGCGCTGCTGACGCGGCTCGCAGCCCGCGGCGTGACCTGGGTACAGCTGGACGAACCTGTCCTCGGCCTGGATCTGCCGCCCCAATGGCAGGCGGCACTGCGCCAGGCCTACGACCGCCTGGGGGCCAGCGAGCAGCATCTGCTGCTCGCCAGCTACTTCTCGCCACTGGACGACAACCTGGCACTGGCCTGCGAGTTGCCAGTGGCCGGCCTGCATGTGGACGCGGTGCGTGCGCCGGAGGAGCTGCTGGACGTGGCCCGGCAGCTGCCGCCGGACCGCGAGCTCTCGGTTGGTATCGTGGACGGCCGCAACATCTGGCGCAGCGACCTCGACGCCGCGCTGGCCACGTTGCGTCAGGTCCGCGAGCTGCGGGGCGGGCGCCTCTGGGTGTCGGCCTCCTGCTCGCTGCTGCATGTGCCCTTCAGCCTGCGTCGTGACAAGGCGCTGGATTCGGAACTGCAGGGCTGGCTGGCCGGCGCCGTGGAAAAGCTGGACGAGCTGCGTGTGCTCAAGCGCGCGCTGTGGGACGACGAGGTTGGCGTGGCCCGCGAGCTGGCGGAGTCACGGGTGGCGCGTGCTGCGCGCATCGGCAGCCCGCGCGTGCGCAACGGCAGCGTTGCCGCCCGGGTCGCCGCGCTGCCTGCGGACGCTGACCG
>NZ_DASWYS010000333.1:0-13027 GCF_036404855.1 Roseateles sp. | reverse complement strand
CTGCTGGCGGGGCGGCATTTCACTCGGGGCTTGGTGGCAGGCGCCGTCAAGGGTTAGGGCCTGTTGGCACGTGGGGTCGGATTCTCAGATGACTGAAGAAGCAAGGGGGCTGCACATTGACGGCATCACGCGCCGCGTCGGGCGCCAAACCATCCTGGATGACGTCAGCCTGTCGCTGGATCCGGGCGAGATGCTGATCCTGGTGGGGCCATCAGGCTGCGGCAAGTCGTCGCTGCTGGGCGTGGTGGCCGGTTTGCAGCCCCATTGTGTCGGGGAGATCCAACTGGACGGCCGGCGCATAGACACGTTGAGCCCGCGTGAGCGCGACATCGCGATGGTGTTCCAGAACTATGCCCTCTATCCGCACATGAGCGTGGCCGAGAACATCGGCTTCGGCCTGGAGATGCAAGGCTGGCCGCGCGCGCGGCGAGAGGCGCGCGTGCTGGAGGTGTCGCGCATGCTGCAGCTTCAGCCGCTGCTGCAGCGCCGCCCAGCCCAGCTGTCGGGCGGCCAGCGCCAGCGCGTGGCAATGGGGCGGGCGCTGGCCCGGCAGCCGCGGCTTTTTCTGTTCGACGAGCCGCTGTCCAACCTTGATGCGCAGTTGCGCGCCGAAATGCGCGGCGAGATCAAGCTGCTGCACCAGCGCGTGGGTCGCAGCGCCATTTACGTGACGCATGACCAGACCGAGGCAATGACGTTGGGCCAGCGCATTGCGGTGCTGAAGGCAGGGCGGCTGCAACAACTCGGCACGCCGCAGCAGGTCTATCAGGAGCCGGCCAATCTCTTCGTCGCGCAGTTCCTCTCCAGCCCGGCGATGAACCTGCTGCCGGCGCGGCTGGAGCCAGAGGGCGAGCTCACGCTGATGCTGCAGGGCGCTGGCGCCCTGAGCTGGCGGCCGCAGACGCTTCCGCGCCGAGAGCTCCTACTGGGCCGGTCACTCCTGCTGGGTTGGCGGGCTGAGTCTCTGGGGCTGGAGGAGGGGGCTCCCAGTCTGTCTTTGCAGGCTCCGGTGCTGCTGGTGGAGCCCACCGGCGTGGACAGCCTGGTGCAACTGCAGCTGGGCGAGCACCGACTGCACTGGCGTTGCGCTGGCTGGCCCGCGCTGAAGCCGGGAGATTCGCTGACCCTGAGGTTGCCGGAGGCAGCGCTGCTGGTTTTCGACGCGCAGACGGGTGAACGTCTCTAGCAGCTCTCGTACTTCCAGTTGCGCGACTTGCCTTCAGCCAGCCACTCCACGGCCTGCGCAATGCGCTTCGCTCGGGTCTCCTCCCGCTTGGCCTCCAGCACCCATTCGACATAGTCGCGCTGTTTGCTGGGTGCGAAGGCGTCGTAGGTCCGTTGGGCGGCAGGGCGCTTGCCAATCGCGGCGGCAAAGTCGTCCGGCATGGACAGCGGGGGGCGGGGCGCGCGGTCTGGCTTGCGCGCTCGCGGCGCGCCGGCCTGCAGCAACTCGGCGGCGGCCTTGATCTGGCGGCGCAACTCGGTGCGCGACGGGAGGTTGGCCAACGTCTCGATGCGGCCGAAGTCGCCCATGGCGCCCGCCTTGCCCGGCTCCGCTCCCTCGCGCTCCCAGAAGCCGAAGGCGCAGTGTGCCTTGAAGGCCGACATGCCACACAGCAGCTTGTCGTCCAGCATGAAGTGGGGGCGGCTCCATTTGAGGGTCTCGACGACCCCTGGGCAGGCAGCATGCACGTCCTCTCGCAGTCGCTGAAGGATGGGCCGCGCGAAGGCGGGCACCGTGGCCAGGTAGGCGTCGATGCGAGGGTCGAGCGTGGGCATGCGAGCAAGTCTAGACTCGTGGCCTGTCGTCTCCATTGCCCTTCGCCCGTGAGAACCCTGTTGCCGGCGCTGCTGCTCGCGCCCCTGGCCGCCCTGGCCCAAGTGCCCGCGCTCACGCTGGAGCAATTGCCTCGCCCCACCATGCCGCCTGGCGAGCGCGGTCCCGTGGTGCCTGCGCAGGTGGAGCGCTGGCGTCTGGAGGCCAAGGCGCTGGAGTACGGCGACGGCATGAAGCGCGACGAGGTCGAGGCCGCCAAGCTCTACTGCCGCGCTTCGCGCTACGGTGATGCCGAGGCGCAATACAGCCTGGGCTGGATGCTGACCAACGCGCGCGGCATTCAGCGCAACGATGCCGAAGCCGCCCATATGTTCGCCGCCGCCGCCGAGCAGGGCCTGCAGCAGGCGCAGAACATGCTGGACCGCATGGGCGGCACGCCGCTGGGTGATCCACCTCCCTGTCTGCGACCGCCCGAGACCGATCCGCCCCTGGCCGCCGCGCCGCCCATCGCGCGAGGCGCCAAGCCGCTCTCGCAGGCGTCGCTCTGGGCCACGCTGCCGCTTCCGCAGCAGGCGCCGCCGGCGATCGTCAACTACGTGAAGCTGATCGCGCCCGAGTACCAGCTCGCGCCGGCCCTGGTGCTGGCCGTGATGGCCACCGAGTCCAACTTTGATCCGCTGGCCGAATCGCCGAAGAAGGCTCAGGGCCTGATGCAGTTGCTGCCCGATACAGCGCTGCGTTTCAAGGCCACCCGGCTGCGCGACCCGACGCAGAACATCCGCGCCGGCATGGCCTATCTGCGCTGGCTGTTGGCCTATTTCGAAGGCGACGTGACGCTGGCCCTTGCGGGATACAACGCCGGCGAGAAGGCCGTGGACCGCTACCTGGGGGTGCCTCCCTATGCCGAAACGCGGATGTATGTGCGCAAGATCATGGCCGCCACGGGCGGGCAGCGCCTGCATCCCTTCGACGCCAGTGTGACGACGGCTTCGCCAATGCTGCTGCGGGTCCGGGCAGCGATGCAGACCATCCAGTCGCGTTGACTTCCGACACGGGCGCGGAGATTGCAGAGAATGCACCGCATGCTCAAGCCCGCAGCGCTCGCCGTCCTTTGCCTGACTACGGCGCTTGCTGCCGAGGCTCAGGCCAGTCCGGAACGCCAGGCCCAGTCGCTGCTCAACGCGCTGCGTGAGATCAGCGGCGTACCTGGCATGGGCGCGGCCATCTGGCGGGACGGGAAGCTGCGCTGGCAGGGCAGTAGCGGCCTGCGCGACGTCGAGCGGCGTCTGCCGGTGCAGGCCGATACGCGCTTCCGCCTGGCCAGCGTTTCCAAGCTATTTGCCGCGACTGCCGCGGCCCAGTTGAAGGGGCAAGGCCGGTTCGACATCGACAAGCCGGTCGGCCTGCTACTGCCCGAGCTTGATGAGGCGCTTGCCGCCGTGACGCCCCGCCACCTGGCGGCCCATCTGAGTGGACTGCCGCACTACGAAGCGCGCGACGCAAGCGTTGGCGCGATTCGCCACACGACGGCTCGCGAATCGCTAAGCTATCTGAAGCACCGAGAACTGCGGTCGGCGCCGGGCAGCCGTTACATCTACTCGACCTGGGGCTATACGCTGCTGGCCGCTGCGGTCGAAGCGGCGGCTGGCGAGCCCTATCTGGAGCTGCTGTCAGGCAAGGTCGCGCCCGGCCTGGCCATCGGGCCCGACCAAACCGGTCAGTCTCCCACGATGTCGCAGGCTTACGTATTCAGTGCCGAGGGCCCGCGCCCAGCGCCGGCCGCCGACTTCAGCTACAGCTGGGGCGGTGCAGGCCTGGCCGCGACCGCACCGGCGCTGGCGGAATGGGGCGATCGCTTGTTGCAGGGTCGCGTCGTCGATGCGGTCACGCGCGACTGGATGTGGCAGCCCGTGCGGGACAACACCGGCCAGCCGGTCGGCGAGCGTCGGTTCAAGATGGGTTTCGGCTGGCGCCTCGACGTGGACGCGGAAGGCCAGCAGGTTGTCCATCATGCCGGTTCGACGTTGGGTGCGCGCAGCGTGCTGCTGCTGTGGCCGCAGACGCGCACCAGTGTCAGCCTGCTCTCCAACGCGATGTGGACCTCGTCAATCGAACTCAGCGCCGAGCTGTTGAGTGCCCCATTTCGGGCCCCGCTGGCCGGGTTGATGGCTGCGCCCTGCCCGGTGAGGACCAGCCGTTTCGAGGGTGAGCTGGACGGTACCTCGGTACAAGGCAGCGCAAGCTTCCGCCGCGATGCCGACGGCCTGTGCCGGGGCGAGCTTGGCTTGCCCGCTGCGCTGGCCAAAGTCATCAATCCGGGGCCGCAGCCGGCCGGCGACAAGCTCGTCGTCATCGGCCTGCAGGGTGACCTCGCGCGCGCCGCACTGGTCACGCCCATCGGTCTCGCCGACTGGAGGATGCAGGTGGACGGCAGCGTCCGCGTGGAAGGACTGGCCGGGCGCCATCTGGCGCTCAGACTGGTGGAGTAGTCTGCGGGGCGCAGATCACATGCTGCGCCGATACTGCCCGCCCACCTCGAACAGCGCGCTGGTAATCTGGCCCAGCGAGCAGACACGCACGGCGTCCATCAACACCTCGAACACGTTCCTGTTCTCGATGACCGCCTGCTGGAGTCGGGCCAGCATCGCGGGCGCCTGCTCCTTGTGGCGCTCGTGGAAGTCCGCCAGGCGCGACAGCTGCGACTGCTTCTCTTCCTCTGTCGAGCGCGCCAGCTCGATGTGCTCCGGCACCGGGTCGCCCTTGGGGTTGCGGAAAGTGTTCACGCCGATGATCGGGTACTCGCCGGTGTGCTTCAGCATCTCGTAGTGAAGCGACTCCTCCTGGATGCGGCCGCGCTGGTAGCCGGTCTCCATCGCACCCAGAACGCCGCCGCGTTCGCTGATGCGCTCGAACTCGGCCAGCACGGCTTCTTCCACCAGCTCGGTCAGCTCGTCGATGATGAAGGCGCCCTGTGACGGGTTCTCGTTCTTGGCCAGTCCCCACTCGCGGTTGATGATGAGCTGGATGGCCATGGCGCGGCGCACGCTGTCCTCGGTCGGCGTGGTGATCGCTTCGTCGAACGCGTTGGTGTGCAGCGAGTTGCAGTTGTCGTAGATCGCGATCAGCGCCTGCAGCGTCGTGCGGATGTCGTTGAAGGCGATCTCCTGCGCATGCAGGCTGCGGCCCGAGGTCTGGACGTGGTACTTCAGCTTCTGTGAGCGTTCATTGGCGCCGTAGCGGTCGCGCATGGAGACCGCCCAGATGCGGCGCGCCACGCGCCCCAGCACCGTGTATTCCGGGTCCATGCCGTTTGAGAAGAAGAAAGACAGGTTGGGCGCGAAGTCGTCGATGTGCATGCCGCGCGCCAGATAGGCCTCGACAAACGTGAAGCCGTTGGACAGCGTCAGCGCGAGCTGGCTGATCGGATTCGCGCCGGCCTCTGCGATGTGATAGCCCGAGATCGACACCGAGTAGAAGTTGCGTACGTTGTGGTGGACGAAGTACTCGGCGATGTCGCCCATCACCTTCAGCGAGAACTCGGTCGAGAAGATGCAGGTGTTCTGGCCCTGGTCTTCCTTCAGGATGTCCGCCTGTACGGTGCCGCGCACATTGGCCAGCACCCAGTCCTTGATCTTGGCGGCTTCGTCGGCAGTCGGCTCGCGGTCGTTGTCGATCTTGAACTTGGCGAGGTTCTGGTCCACGGCAGTGTTCATGAACATCGCGAGGATCGAGGGCGCGGGGCCGTTGATGGTCATCGACACGGAGGTGCTGGGGTTGCACAGGTCGAAGCCGTCGTAGAGCACCTTCATGTCATCCAGCGTTGCGATGCTGACGCCGGAGTTGCCGACCTTGCCGTAGATGTCGGGCCGCGGTGCCGGATCGGCGCCGTACAGCGTCACCGAATCGAAGGCCGTGGACAGGCGCTTGGCGGGCATGCCCTCGCTGACCAGCTTGAAGCGCCGGTTGGTGCGGAAAGCGTCACCCTCGCCGGCGAACATGCGGGTCGGGTCCTCGCCCTCGCGCTTGAACGCGAACACGCCGGCCGCGTACGGGAAGCTGCCGGGCACGTTCTCCAGCATCAGCCACTTCAGCAGCTCGCCGTGGCACTCGTAGCCGGGCAGCACGACCTTGCGGATCTTGGTGCCAGACAGGCTCTGCGTGACCAGGGCCGTGCGGATTTCCTTGTCGCGGATCTTCACGACGTACTCGTCGCCGGCATAGGCCTTTACCATGTCGGGCCACTGCGTAAGTAACTGGCGGGCGTCACCGTCGAGCTTGCCGCGACGTTGCTCGGCCAGCTCGGCCAGCGCGGTACGGGCGCCGTTCTTTTCGGGGTTGGCGGCCACCAGCATCGCGCGGCTGGCTTCCAGTTGCTGGATCTCTCGGGCCAGCGCGGCCTGCTTGCGGGCGCGAGCCTTGTAGCTGCGCACGGTCTCGCTGATGTCGGCGAGGTAGCGCACGCGGGCCGGGGGCACGATGGGCGTCTGGTGGGTGCTGTGGCGGGTGTTCACCCGTGGCAGGCGGCCCTCGGTGAGCTCGAGACCCAGATCGGCGAGGCGAGCCTTCAGCGCCTGGTAGAGGGCGGTGACGCCGTCGTCGTTGAAGCGGCTGGCCATGGTGCCGAACACCGGCATGTTGTCAGGCGACTTGCCGAACGCTTCCTTGTTGCGCTGCACTTGCTTGCTGACGTCGCGCAGCGCGTCCAGGGAGCCCTTGCGGTCGAACTTGTTGATGGCGACGAACTCTGCGAAGTCCAGCATGTCGATCTTCTCGAGCTGGCTGGCGGCGCCGAATTCCGGCGTCATCACGTACATGGGCAGGTCCACCAGCGGCACGATGGCCGCGTCGCCCTGGCCGATGCCGGAGGTCTCGACGATGACGAGGTCGAAACCTGCCACCTTGGTCGCGGCAATGACGTCGGGCAGGGCGGGGGAGATCTCGGAGCCGAAGTCGCGCGTGGCCAAGGAGCGCATGAAGACCCGCGCCCCCTGGCTCCAGGGAGAGATCGCGTTCATGCGGATGCGGTCGCCGAGCAGCGCCCCGCCGCTCTTGCGGCGCGAGGGGTCGATGGAGATCAACGCCACGCGCAGCGCGTCGCCCTGGTCCAGGCGCAGGCGGCGAATCAGCTCGTCGGTGAGGCTGGACTTGCCGGCGCCTCCGGTGCCGGTGATCCCCAGCACCGGGGCCTTGAGCGCTGATGCCTGCTCGCGGAGCGCCTGCACGACGGCTGCGTCGGCCTTGCCGTTCTCCAGCGCCGTCAGCAACTGGGCCAGCGACCGCCAGGCGGCCTGCGAATGGCCCGTGATGGCTGCCAGGCTTTGCGGCGCATAGACGCTGAAGTCCTGGTCGGCCTTCATGACCATCTCGCCGATCATGCCTTGCAGGCCCATGCGCTGGCCGTCCTCGGGGCTGAAGATGCGAACGCCGTGCTCGGCGAGCTCGCGGATCTCGGCCGGCACGATGACGCCGCCGCCACCACCAAACACCTGAATGTGCTCGCCGCCGCGTTCCTTCAGGAGCTGCACCATGTACTTGAAGTACTCGACATGTCCGCCCTGATAGGAGGAAATGGCGATGCCCTGCGCGTCTTCCTGCAGCGCTGCGGTGACGACTTCATCCACCGAGCGGTTGTGCCCCAGGTGGATGACTTCGGCGCCCATGCCCTGCAGGATGCGGCGCATGATGTTGATGGCGGCGTCATGCCCGTCGAACAGGCTGGCGGCGGTGACGAAACGGACCTTGTGGGTCGGGCGATATTCGGCCAGCGCCTTGTAGTCGGCGGCGAGATCGGTCATGGCTGTCTCCTTGCTCGGGGCGATTCTAGGGTGCCAATTGACGTTAACGTCAATTGAGGGCCGGTCTAGGGTTATCCGGCGCTGGAAGGGGTGAGGCCTGCCGCGATGATGCGCACCTCGCCGGACCCGGCCATCCTCCTGGACGTATGAGCCCCTCATCGCAAGCCACGCCCGTCTTGGGCACCGAACTGACCTTGCGCGGCGTCGTGCTGGGCATCCTGATCACGCTGGTCTTCACGGCCGCCAACGTCTACTTCGGTCTCAAGGCCGGCCTGACCTTCGCGACGTCCATCCCGGCCGCCGTCATTGCCATGGCCCTGCTGCGCCGTGCGGCGGGCAACTCCATCGGTGAGACCAACATCGTGCAGACCATCGCCTCGTCGGCGGGCACGCTGTCGTCCATCATCTTCGTGCTGCCCGGTCTCGTCATGATTGGCTGGTGGACGGGCTTCCCCTACTGGATGTCGACCACGCTGTGCGCGCTAGGCGGCATCTTGGGCGTCATGTATTCCATCCCGCTGCGCCGCGCGCTGGTGACCAACTCCCCGCTGCCATACCCGGAAGGCGTGGCCTGTGCCGAAGTGCTCAAGGTCGGTCATGCCAGCGGCAGTGGTGAGGGCAGCCGCCAAGGGCTGGCGGCGATCGTCGTCGGCGGCGTCGTGTCGGCGGGCTTCAGCATCGCGATTGCGACGCAGGTCTTCGCGGCCAACTTGGCGCAGTACTTCCGTCTGCCGGGGGGTGACCGGAACGGCGCAGGACCGGCCACAGGCTACGACCTGAACTTCAGTTTCGCGCTGCTGGCTGTGGGCCATCTGGTGGGTCTGTGGGTGGGCATCGCCATCCTGGTGGGCGCCTGCATCGCCTGGCTTGGCGGCGTGCCCTTGTTGACGGCGGGTGTGGACGGACCGGCCGAGGCCGTCGCGATGTTCGCCTGGAGCAAGCAGGTGCGCTTCGTCGGTGCTGGCTGCATCGCCGTCGCGGCACTCTGGACGCTGGTCAAGCTGGCCAAGCCTGTTGTTGCCGGACTGCACTCGGCCGCGATGTCGGCGCGCGTGCGCAAGGCCGGAAGGGCCGACACGCTGCCGCGCAACGAGCGTGACATCCCCCTTGGGACCGTCGGCCTGATCACGCTGGCCTGCATGCTGCCCATCGGCTTCATGCTGTCCAGCTTCGCCACCAGCGCAGGGCTGGCCGACCAACTGGGCCTGCTGGTCGTTGGCGGCCTGGTCTACGTCGTGCTGATGAGCTTCTTCGTCGCCGCCGTCTGCGGCTACATGGCCGGCCTGATCGGTTCGTCCAACAGTCCGCTGTCGGGCGTCGGCATCCTGGTCGTCATCGGCGTGTCGTTGCTGTTGGCCGTCGTCGTCAAGCCGCTGCTACCGGCGTCCGCTGGCCAGGCGCTGGTTGCATTCGCGCTCTTCGTGACGGCGGTCGTCTTCGCCGTCGCGACCATCTCCAATGACAACCTGCAAGACCTCAAGACCGGCCAGCTCGTCGACGCGACGCCTTGGCGCCAGCAGGTGGCGCTGATCATCGGCGTGGTGGCCGGCGCAGTCATCATCCCGCCGGTGCTAGACCTGCTCAACAAGGCCTATGGCTTCGCCGGCATGCCGGGCGCGGACCCGAAGACGGCGCTGGCCGCTCCGCAGGCGGCGCTGATCTCTGCGCTTGCCAGGGGCGTCATCCAGGGGGACTTGAACTGGAACCTGATCGGCCTGGGTGCGGCCATCGGCCTGGCCTGCATCGCCGTCGACGAGGCGCTGAAGCGCGCCAGCGGTGGCAAGGCTCACCTCGCCCCGTTGGCCGTGGGCCTTGGCATCTACCTGCCCATGAACAGCACGCTGATGATCGTTGTTGGCGCCCTGGCGGGCTGGTGGTTCGAGCGCCGCGCCGCCGCCAAGCGCGATCCTGAAGCCACCCGACAGCTGGGCGTGCTGATGGCCTCCGGGCTGATCGTCGGCGAGGGCCTGCTGGGCGTTGTGCTCGCGGCCATCGTCGTGTTCTCGGGCCAGGGCGCGCCTCTGGCGCTGGTGGGCGATGGATTCGCCGCCGCCGGCCAGACGCTGGGCCTGCTGGCGTTCGCCGGCATCGGCGTCGGCCTGTACGCCTGGCTGCTCAAAAAGCAGTCCTGAGCCGCCCCGCCAAGTCGCCCGAGGGGCCTCAGTCGTCCGAGCCCATGAAGCCGAACAGGTGCAGCAGGCTTGTGAACAGGTTGAAGATGGACACGAACAGGCTGACCGTGGCGAGCACGTAGTTGGTCTCACCGCCGTTCACGATCTGCTGCGTCTCGTACAGGATCAGGCCGGCCGACAGCAGGGCCACGACGGCGGAGACCGTCAGTGCGAGCGCGGGGATCTGGAAGAAGATCGCGGCCAGGCCGGCCAGCACCGCGACGATCATGCCGGCGAACAGGAAGCCGCCCATCCACGACAGGTCGCGCTTGGTCGTCGTCGCGTAGGCCGACAGGGCCAGGAAGACCGCACCGGTGGCGCCCAGCGCCAGGGCCACGGCCTGGCCGCCAGCCGGCAGTGCCAGCGTGCGCGTCAGCAACGGGCCCAACGTCCAGCCCATGAAGCCGGTCAGCGCAAAGACCAAGCCCACGGCCGCGCCGCGGTTCTTCAACTTGTGGATGCCGAACAGCAGGCCGAAATAGGCGATCAGCGTCAGGATGATGCCGGGCGAGGGCAGGTTGAAGGCGACGGCCGCCATCGCGACGGCAGCGCTGAACATCAGCGTCATCGACAGCAGGGCATAGGTATTGCGCAACACGCGATGGGCGGTGCCGCGATCGAGCGCAGCACCCTGGGACAGGGTGATGGCAATGGGGCGGGTTTGCATGGCAGACCTCCGGTGACAAATGAACGCACGCAGGTTAGAGAGACAAGACATCAAATAAAAGCAGAGAATCGAGAAGTATTTCTTCGGGATAACTTGTTGAGTCCGCCATGAGCCTGAGCTACAGCTACCGCCATCTCTACTACTTCTGGGTCGTTGCCAAGGAAGGGGGGCTGACGCGCGCGGCGGCCAAGCTGGGGTTGTCGGTGCAGACCGTATCGACCCAGGTGCGCGAACTGGAGCAGGTGTTGGGCGCGGCGCTGCTGAAGCCGGCAGGTCGCGGTCTCGCGCTGACCGATGCAGGCCAGGCGGCGCTGGAGATTGCGGAGCAGATCTTCCAGATCGGCGAGACCCTGCCCGAGCGCGTGCGGGACGCTGCGACCACGCCGGCCGTGCGGCTGGTGGTCGGTATCTCGGACGGTCTGCCCAAGCTTGTCGTGCAGCGCCTGCTGCAGCCCATCATCGACACGCCCCATCTGCGCCTGCTGTGCCACGAAGACGAATTCGACGACCTGCTGGGGGACTTGGCGCTGCACCGACTCGACGTCGTGCTGGCCGACCGGCCCGCGCCACCCAACCCCAACCTGCGCGTCTACAGTCATGGGCTGGGCAGCTCGCCGATGGCGTGGTTCGCCAGCCGGCAGTGGGCCGATGCGGCCGCGAGGGACTTCCCGGCCTCGCTGGCCGATGTACCGCTGCTGCTGCCGACGGCGCATGCCGCGGTACGGCCGCGGCTGGACCAGTGGCTGGAGCGGCATGGCGTGCGTGGCCGCATCGCCGGCGAGTTCGAGGACAGCGCGCTGCTGGCCACGTTCGGCGCAGCCGGCATGGGCGCATTCCCGGCAGCGGCACTGATGAGCGACAAGCTCGTCGAGCGCGACGGTCTGGTGCGCGTGGGTGACTGCGACGACGTGGACGAGGCCTTCTTTGCCATTGGCACCGACAAGAAGATCGCCCATCCGCTTGTGCGGCGGCTGTTGCCGACCTCCGGGCGCGCCGACGCCTGAATCGAGGGCAGTCTCGGGGTGCTTGCTACAGTTGACGTTTACGTCAACCAAAAGCGCCCGCACCTTGCGCTGCCGGGCTGACAGGAGACCCCGATGAATCTGCCCGGCCTAAATTTCCAACTCGGCGACGACATCGACGCGTTGCGCGACGCGGTGCGCGCCTTTGCCGACGCAGAGATTGCGCCGCGCGCGGCCGAGATCGACCGCAGCGACTGCTTTCCCATGGACCTGTGGCGCAAGATGGGCGATTTGGGCGTCCTGGGCATCACGGTGCCCGAGCAGTATGGCGGCGCCGACATGGGGTACCTGGCCCACATGATCGCGATGGAGGAGATCAGCCGTGCGAGCGCCTCGGTGGGCCTGAGCTACGGCGCGCACAGCAACCTGTGCGTCAACCAGATCAAACGCAATGGCAACGATGCGCAGCGTGCCAAGTACTTGCCCAAGCTCATCACCGGCGAGCATGTCGGCGCGCTGGCGATGAGCGAACCCGGCGCCGGCTCCGACGTCATCAGCATGAAGCTGAAGGCCGAAGACAAAGGGGGCTATTACGTCCTCAACGGCACCAAGATGTGGATCACCAACGGCCCTGACGCCGATACCCTGGTGGTCTACGCGAAGACCGAGCCCGAACTGGGCGCGCGCGGCGTGACGGCCTTCCTCATCGAGAAGGGCATGAAGGGCTTCAGCATCGCGCAAAAGCTCGACAAGCTGGGCATGCGCGGCTCGCACACGGGCGAGCTGGTGTTTCGGGACGTCGAGGTGCCCGCCGAGAACGTGCTGGGTGCGGTGAACGGCGGGGCCAAGGTGCTGATGTCGGGCCTGGACTACGAGCGCGCCGTGTTGACCGGCGGGCCGCTGGGCATCATGCAGTCGGTCATGGATAACGTGATCCCCTACATCCACGACCGCAAGCAGTTCGGCCAGAGCATCGGTGAGTTCCAACTCATCCAGGGCAAGGTGGCCGACATGTATACCGTCCTGCAGGCCGCGCGCAGCTTCGCCTACACGGTGGCCAAGAACCTTGACCTGCTGGGCGCCGAGCACGTGCGCCAGGTGCGCAAGGACTGCGCCTCGGTCATCCTGTGGACGGCCGAGAAGGCCACCTGGATGGCGGGCGAGGGGGTGCAGATCTTTGGCGGGAACGGCTATATCAACGAGTACCCGCTGGGCCGGCTGTGGCGCGACGCGAAGCTCTACGAAATCGGCGCAGGCACGTCCGAGATCCGTCGCATGCTGATCGGTCGGGAATTGTTCGCCGAGACAATGTGAGCGTGAGGCCGCTTCATGTGAACACGCCGCTGCTGCGGGCGGCGCCCGGACTCTTCGACCATCCCGAGGTCTGGCTGAAGATGGACGCGTTGCAACCCAGCGGCAGCTTCAAGCTGCGCGGCGTGGGGCGGCTGGTTCAGCAGTCGGCGGCGGAGGGCGCGAAGGCCATCGTCTGCGCGTCGGGCGGCAACGCCGGCTTCGCGGCCACGCACGCGGCCATCGCGCTCGGTTTGCCGGTGGCCATCGTGCTGCCGATGACTACCAGTGCTGCTGTGGCCGAGCGGCTGGCCGCCCGCGGCGCCGAGGTGTTGCGCCATGGCGGTGTCTGGGACGAGGCGCAC
>NZ_DASWYS010000332.1:0-1703 GCF_036404855.1 Roseateles sp. | reverse complement strand
GCCCGAACCGCACCAGCATGGCCAAACGACAGTCGCTGAAGGAGCTCCAGGAACGGCTGGCCCAGCGCCTCACGGCAGCGAAGACCGAAGCGCTGACCGCGACCTGGCTGGCCATCGAGGCCGGCGGTCGCCGCTACCTGTTGCCGCTGGTGCAGTCCGGCGAGATTTTTCCGTGGTCGGCGGTGCAGGGGGTGCCGTACACCAAGCCCTGGTACCTCGGCGTCGCCAACCTGCGCGGTGGCTTGCATGGCGTGATCGACCTGGCTGGCCTGGTGCAGGGGACCGCTCGCGGCGCGGGGCGCGCCACAGAGCGGATCACCTCCGAGTCGCGGCTGGTGAGCCTGCACGGCGCCCTCGGCCTGAACGCGGTGTTCTGGATCGATCGCCTGCTGGGCCTGCGCAATCCCGGCGCGTTCAGCGCCTTGGGCGAGCGTCCGGCGGACGCGCCCGGCTACATGACACGCGTTCTGGTGGACGCACAGGGGCAGGATTGGCAGGAACTCGACCTGCAGCTGCTCGTGAGCGAACCCGAATTCCTGGCCATCGCGGCCTGACGGCGCCCCACCCGGCACCCGACGTTTTTGTTCACCCGTTGTGAGTTGGAAGGTAAACCATGGCCACGCTTGATCGATTCCAAGGGCTGTTCTCCAAGAAGAACAAGGAGGCGGATGAGCCTGACCTGGCCGGCGTGACGGATCAGGAGATCGCGGAGCTTGCCGCGGCCCGCCTGGCGCCCGACGCCAACACGGGGGATCTCGACGACAACCTGCTGATCACCGAGGACGATGGCGACACGCCCAAGGACGCGCTGGTTTCACTGCCCATTCTGGGTCGCCGCCCGGCGGAACAGCACCAGCGCTCGCTCGCGGTGCTGCTGGCCTTCGCGCTGCTGGTGCTGGGCGCCATCACGTTCTTCGTGCTGAGCCAGGCGGAAAAGATCAGCCAGCAGGTGGCCGCCAGCGGTCAGGCGCTGATGCAGTCGCAGCGTCTGGCCAAGAGCGTGTCGCAGGCGCTGGTGGGCAGCCCCACCGCCTTCCCCGAGGTGCGCGACAGCGCCAGCGTGCTGGCCACCAGTGTGCGCGGCCTCAAGCAGGGCGACAGCAACATGGCGATCGAGCCGCTGGGGCCGGAATACGGCGGCGCGCTCGACGACCTTCTGCCGCGCATCGACGCCGCCGAGCGCAACGCTTCGGCCGTGCTGGGCCAGCAGGCCACGCTGACGCAGGTGGGCGCCGCGCTGCGCACCATCAACCGCCAGTCGTCCGACCTGCTGGAGATCGCCGAGACGATCTCCTCCCTCAAGCTGCAGCAGAACGCGCCCGCCGCCGAAATCTCCGCCTCCGGCCAGCTCGTGATGCTGACGCAGCGCATCGGCAAGTCGGCCAACGAGTTCCTGACGCTGGAAGGCGTGAGCCCCGAGGCGGTGTTCCTGCTCGGCAAGGACCTGATCACCTTCAAGGAAGTGGCGGACGGCCTGCTCAAGGGCAGCGACGAGCTGCGCCTGAGCGCCGCCCGCGACCCGCAAGTGCGCGAGCGCCTGCAGGCCCTGCTGCAGCGCTACGAGGAAACCCGCGTCGAAGCCGGCGCCATCCTGGGCAACCTGCAGGGCCTGGTGGCCGCGCGCGAGGCGCAGGCCGCCATCGTGGCCGACAGCGAACCGCTGCGCGTGGGCCTGGAGAAGCTGCAGCAGGACCTCTCCGGCC
>NZ_DASWYS010000331.1:0-4193 GCF_036404855.1 Roseateles sp. | reverse complement strand
CGGGCACTTGACGGCGAACATCCATCCGCGCGCCCCGGTCGGAGCAATCACGCGGCAACAAAAAACCGGCCCTTCGGGGCCGGTTCTTCATTGAGGGCAACAGGTCTTACTTGATGCCCATTTCCTCGAGCAACCGCGTTGTCTTGTCCACCGTGCTCATCTGCCACAGCATGTAGCGCGAATCCACGCTGATGCTGCGGACCATCTTGGGGTTGAAGTCCCAGTCGGAGATGACGGCGTCCAGCGTGCCGTCAAACAACAGGCCCACCAGTTCAGCCTTCTTGTTCAGCACCGGGCTGCCGGAGTTGCCGCCGGTGGTGTCCAGCGTGGACAGGAAGTTGACCGGCACGGAGTCCAGGCCCTTCACGTAATAGGGGCCGAAGTTGCGCGCCTTGATGGCGGCCAATTGCTCGGCCGGGGCGTTGAACTCGCCGCCGGCCTCGTCCGGGCCCTTGTGCTTGGCGACGATGCCGCGCAGCGTCGTGAAGGCCTTCCAGCTTTCGCCGTCGCGGCCCACCTCGCGGCCCTGCACCTTGCCGTAGCTGATGCGCAGCGTGCTGTTGGCGTCGGGGTAGACGGCCTCGCCGCGGCTGGCGTGGTAGTCGATCAGCGCCTGCTGGGTGCCCGCATAGGCCTTCTGCAGCTTGCCGGCCAGCTCCTTGTCGCGGTTCTCGCGCCGGTCGTAGTCGCCGTTCAAGGTCACGGCGAGCTTGATGAAGGCATCGTCGCTGGCCGTGAAGGCCGCGGCGTCCTTGTCCAGCCATGCCAGGCGGGTACCGGTGTCGGCAAGCTTGCTGCCTGCGTAGATGGCGTCGATGCGGGCGCGGATGCTGGCTTCATCCTGGCCAGCCTTCAGTCCCAACGCATCCAGCCAGGCGGCGTTCAGCGTCGCGGCGGGCTGAGCCAGATACTGGGCCAGGAAGTGGGCCACCAGGCGCTTGTCGGTGGGCTCGTCGTAGCGACGCTCCAGCGCCTGCTGAGCGGCACGCAGGCGATTGGCGTCGCGATCCTGGAAGCCGGTCTTGCGTTCGGCGTCGGGCTTGGCGCGCTCCAGCGCCGCCTGGTAGAGCTGGTGGGCCGACGTCAGCAGCGCGGGCGACATGAAGCTCATCAGCAGCTCGCCACGCGTGGTGGCCTGGCGCTCGGCAATCAGGCTTTCGGTGGCAGCCAGGTCGGCGCCGTAGCGTTCCTTGCGCTTCGCGTCGGCGTTGACCCAGGCCTTGAGCCTGTCGAAGTCGGCCGTCTTGCGCGAGAGGATGTCGCTGCCGTCGTAGCTCTGCTGCTGGCCCTGCAGGTTCTTGTAATAGTTCTGCAGGCCCTGCATGCGCGCGGCCATCTTGATCTCGCCGTCGCGACGACCGGCCGTCTCGGTCTTGATGAGGTCTATGGCTTCGCCCATCGCGCGAGTCTGCGCGGGCTGCTGCCAGCCGAAGGCGAAGTCCACCTCGGCAGGCAGGCGGTGACGGTTGGTGCGACCCGGATAGCCGGCCACCATGACGAAGTCTCCGTCGTTCAGCGGACTGCTCGCCATCGTGAGGTGGTGCTTGGGCAGGTAGGGCCTGTTGTCCTTGCTGAAATCGGCCGGCTTGCCATCCGGGCCGACGTAGGCCCGGTAGAAGCTGTAGTCGCCGGTGTGCCGTGGCCAGACCCAGTTGTCCGCGTCGCCGCCGAACAGACCCACGCCGGTGGCTGGCGCATGCACCAGGCGCACGTCGCGGATCTCCATCTGCTTGATGAGCTGGTACTGCAGCCCCCCGAAGAAGGAATAGACGTTGCAGCGGTGTCCAGCGTCGGACTCGCAGGCGGCCACGAGCTTTTTCTCGTTGGCCTCGATCGCGTCGGTGCGGGCTTTGCCAGTCAGCGCACGGGTCTTGTCGTTGAGGATCTCGGCGCTGACGTCCTTCATGTCGACCGTGACGAGGATGCGGCTGCCGGGCGCGGCGGGCAGTTCGTCGGCCAGCGTCTGCGCGTAGAAGCCGTTCTTGAGCAGGTCGCGGTCGGGCTTGGAGTTGTACTGGATGCTGCCGTAGGCGCAGTGGTGGTTGGTGACCGCCAGGCCCTGCGGCGACACGAAGCTGGCCGTGCAGTTGCCCAGCGACACGACGGCGCCCATCGGGAAGTCGGTCAGCTCCTTGAGCTTGGCCGGGTCCAGGGCCAGGCCGCCGGCCTTCAGGGGCTTGGCGATCTGCGGCAATTGCTTGGGCATCCACATGCCTTCGTCGGCATGGGCGGTGGTCACGGCCAGCGCTGCAGCGGCCAGCAGTGAGAGGGAATGACGATTCATGGAGCGGTTCGGCAAAAAGGCGAAACCACGAGCGTAACCCGCGCGTCGACATGCTCGCGGGTGAGAAAAGCCAGGGAGGCCCGCCCGGTAGAGCCCCCGAAGGCGGCTGCAAGCCCTTCCCGGGCGCCCAGAGCGCCGGCCGGTGGCATGCTGCGTGGCGTCCCATCCCAGTCCCAGGAGTCGACTCCATGAAGATCAACGGGGCCTGCCACTGCGGCGCCATCGCGTTCACGGCCGAGATCGATCCGTCGCGGGTGGTGGTCTGCCACTGCACGGACTGCCAGGTGCTCTCCGGCGCGCCCTTCCGGGCGGGCGTTCCCGCGCCCATTGAACAGTTCACGCTGCTGCGCGGCTCGCCCAAGACCTACGTCAAGGTTGCGCAGAGCGGCAACCGGCGCGCGCAAGTCTTCTGCGGAGACTGCGGCACCGCCTTGTGGGGCACTGCCCCGGAGAATGCCACGGCCGTCGTCATCCGCCTGGGCTGCATCGAGCAGCGCGCGCAGCTCAGCCCGGGCCACCAGATCTGGCAGCACTCGGAAGCGCCCTGGGTGGACGGGTTGCGCGCCGTGCCGGGGTCGCTCCAGCAGTCAACATGAGCCGGCCCGCAAGGCGGGCAGGCGCTCAGGCCTTGGGCAGCGTGACGCCCACCTGCCCCTGGTACTTGCCGCCGCGGTCCTTGTAGCTGGTCTCGCAGACCTCGTCGCTCTCGAAGAACAGCACCTGGGCGCAGCCCTCGCCCGCGTAGATCTTGGCAGGCAGCGGCGTCGTGTTGCTGAATTCCAGCGTCACATAGCCCTCCCACTCGGGCTCGAAGGGCGTCACGTTGACGATGATGCCGCAGCGGGCATAGGTACTCTTGCCCAGGCACACGGTGAGCACGTTGCGAGGGATGCGGAAGTACTCCACCGTGCGCGCCAGCGCGAAGCTGTTGGGCGGAATGATGCAGACGTCCTTGTTGACGTCGACGAAGCTGTTCTCGTCGAAGTTTTTCGGGTCCACCACCGTGCTGTGGATGTTGGTGAAAACCTTGAACTCCGGCGCGCAGCGGATGTCGTAGCCGTAGCTGCTGGTGCCGTAGCTGACGATCTTGCGTCCGTCGCGCTCACGGACCTGGCCGGGCTCGAAGGGCTCGATCATGCCGTGCTGCTCCGCCATTCGACGTATCCACTTGTCGCTCTTGATGCTCATCTCGTTGTCCTCTTATCTGGGCAAAACGCCGTCGAAATACATGCCACCGTCCAGGTCTACCACGAAGCCCTTCACCGCCGCGCGCTCGGGCACGGCCAGGCGTCCATAGGCGATGGGCGTCCAGGGCAGCTCCTGCATGGCGATGCGCTGGGCCTTGGCGTAAAGGAACTTGCGATCCTCCTGTTTGAGCGCTTGGCGGGCCTCGGCCAGCAGGCGGTCGTAGGCAGGGTTGCACCAGAAGCTGCCGCTGGCCGCGCCACAGGCCAGCTGGCCGGCGGTGTTGGCGGGCTCAGGGTCGCCGTTCCAGCCGCTCAGCGCCGCGTCGTGCTCGCCGGCGTCGATGCGACGCAGGTACTCGCCCCACTCGTAGGTGACGATGCGCGCGGTCACACCGACCTTGGCCCAATCGGCCTGGATCATCTGCGCCATGCGCTGGCCGTTGGGGTTGTAGGTGCGCACCACGGGCATGGCCCAGAGCGTGATGTTCAGCGGCAGCACCCCGGCCTTCTGCAGCAAGGCCTTGGCCTTGGCAGGGTCGTACGGCACGGGCTTGAGCGTCGCATCGTGGGCCCAGTTGGCGGCGGGAATGGGGCTCGTCGCCAACGTGCCGGCATCGCCGTAGACGGCCCGCAGGATGGCGCCCTTGTCGATGGCCATGTCCAGGGCCTGGCGCACCTCGGGCTTGGCCAGTGCCGGGCGCCGGGTGTTGTAGGCCAGCAGG
>NZ_DASWYS010000330.1:0-5490 GCF_036404855.1 Roseateles sp. | reverse complement strand
CGACCCCCTTGGCCCGCGACGTGTCGGCGGCGCGCGTGGCGGCCTCGACGGGGCGGCGTTCGGCCGGCGTAGCCGCAACGGCGTCGCGGGCGGCCTCGTCGGCGCCGGTTTCTTCGGTCACGCGGCCGGCACGGGTGCCCTTGGCGGGGTGCCTGGCATCGGAGTCGGGCGCGGCGGCCGGCGTCTGCACGGCCGGTTGCGCCGGAGCGGTCAGGCCAATGAGCTGCGTGAACTCGTTCAGACCCGAGGTCTGGGTGTCCTGGTCGGCATCGTCTGCCGTGTCGGAGGCGTCGCTGGCGTCATCGCTGACCTTGGCGTCCTCGGCCGGCTTGGCCGAGGCGGTCGCGGGCTCGGGCGTGCGACCCTGGGCAGGCGCGGCGGGCTTGGCGGACGGGGCGTTGCCCTCTTTGCGGCGGGCCTGCGCAGCGTTGGCGGCGGCCGTGGCCTCCCTGGCCGTGTCAGGGGGAGTGGGCACGGGGTCGACGTGGGCGGGCTGGGGGTCTGGCTGGTCGTTGAGGAAGTGGGCGAAGCTGGGACCGCCGGCTGAACCCGAGCCCGGTTGGGCGGGAGGCGCGGCGGGCGGCAGGGCGGCCGGCTTGGGTGTGACGTATTGGGCGCTGCCGAGCATGGGGCCTCCTCAGGCGTGGGCCGTGCGGCGCAGGTGGGCGCGGGCGGCGAACTCGTCGCTGGTGCGCTGCTCACGGCGCTGGGTGACCTTGTCGGCCTCGGCCTGGCGCCGGGCAATCAGCTGGCGCAGGGCCGCGACGCGCAGTTCGGCCTGCCGCAGGGCCTCGCGGGCTCGCTCCTGGCGCTGGTCGGCGTGCTGGGCGACATGGCCCTGGGTGTCCACGGCCTGGTCCAGGCGCTGGCCGAAGCTGCGGTAGCAGCCAACGATGCTCATCGTCGTGCCCTGGGCGAAGCTCTGCGTCCAACGCTGCTGGTAGTCCTGGCGGTAGCCGGACAGCTCGCCATGTTGAGCGCGAGCCGCCGTGGCCTGGGCGCTGGCAGCATGCAGGGCCTGGGCGGCGGCGTCGCGCTCGCCTTCTGCACGTTCCAGCAGCAGGCCCAGGGTGTCGTTGGCGGATGCACTCATTTAAAACTCCAGCGCGGCGACGGAACAGCGGTCCGGCACCAAGACGATATCGGCGGGCACCGCCCCAAGGTTTAGGCGCCCTGGACCACGGCCTGCAATTGGCTGACGCTGGCGTGAAGAAGTGCCGGGCTGTGCATGTCTTGCTGCAGCAGCCGCGTCATGTCGGCATGCAGGCGCACGGCCAAGTCCAGCTCGGGGTCGCTGCCCGGGGCATAGGCGCCAAGCTGGATGAGGTCGCGGGCCTTGTTGTATTTCGCCAGAAGTTGGCGGAATCGACGCGCAGAATCGACCTGGTTTTGGGGTGCAACACTGCTCATCACCCGGGAAATCGAGCGCTCGATGTCGATGGCGGGGTAGTGGCCGGCTTCGGCCAGTTCCCGGCTCAGCACGATGTGACCATCCAGGATGCCACGCGCGGCGTCGGCGATGGGGTCCTGCGGGTCGTCGCCCTCGGTCAGCACCGTGTAGAAGGCGGTGATGGAGCCCTCGCCCGGCAGGCCGTTGCCGCTGCGCTCCACCAGCTGGGGGAGTTTGGCGAAGCAACTGGGCGGATAGCCCTTGGTGGCGGGCGGCTCGCCGATGGCGAGCGCGATTTCACGTTGTGCCATGGCGTATCGGGTCAGCGAGTCCATCAGCAGCAGTACGTGGCGGCCCTGGTCGCGGAAATACTCTGCAATGGCCGTGGCGTAGTGGGCGCCTTGCATGCGCATCAGCGGCGGCGCGTCGGCCGGCGCTGCGACAACGACGCTTCGGCGCAGGCCCTGCTCGCCGAGGATGTCCTCGATGAATTCCTTGACCTCGCGCCCGCGTTCGCCGATGAGCCCGACGACGATGACGTCGGCCTGGGTGTAGCGGGCCATCATGCCCAGCAGCACCGACTTGCCGACGCCTGTGCCTGCGAACAGCCCGAGGCGCTGACCACGGCCGACGGTCAGCATTGCGTTGATCGCCCGAACGCCGGTGTCCAGCGGCGTGCGCACCGGGTCGCGGTCCATCGCGTTGATGGGGCGCCGCACCATCGGCTCGTTGTGGATGTTGACCAGGTCGCCGCTGCGGTCCAGCGGGTGGCCGTGGGGATCGACGACACGGCCCAGCAGGCCGTCGCCCATGGGCAGGTGCA
The DNA here is from genome assembly GCF_036404855.1 of Roseateles sp. Classification (GTDB taxonomy): domain Bacteria; phylum Pseudomonadota; class Gammaproteobacteria; order Burkholderiales; family Burkholderiaceae_C; genus Pelomonas. Next base: position 3,277 of record NZ_DASWYS010000330.1, on the reverse strand, counting down.
GGCCGCGGTCCTCGCCGCGGCGCCAGGGGTGCAGCGGTTGGCCCAGCTGGGGTGCCAGTGGCGGGAGGTGGCGGGGCATGACGGTGGCTCCGCTGGACAGGCCCTGCACCTCGTCGGTCGGCATCAGGTAGGCGCGGTCGCCAGAGAAGCCGACGACCTCCGCGTTCACCGGCGCGGCACCGCGCCGCGGGCTGTTGCCGCTGCTGGGCATCTGGATGCGGCAAACCGAGCCCAGCGGTACCTTGATGCCCGTGGCCTCCAGCACCAGGCCGGCCACGCGCACCAGCTTGCCCTGGGACTCCAGCGGCGAGACGTTGCCGGCGAGGGTCTCCAGGTCGGCCAGGTACCGCTGCCAGCGGTCCGTGCGCGGCGTGCTCATTCCTCGTCCTGGCGGCGGTCCTGCCAGATGGACTGCTGGCCTATGCTGGCGATGGCCTGCTGCCAGCGGGTCGCGATGGTCGCATCGACGCTGGCAATGTCGGCGTCGACCTTGACGCCGCCACGCGCCACCTCGGCGTCGGGGATCAATTGGGCTTCGCGAGCCTGCAACTCCTGGCCGGCGCCCTCCTGCACGAGGGGGAAATCGTCCGGGTGGACACGCACTCGCACGTGGCGGGCCGTCAGCTGCAGGGCCTCGACCGCGTCGTGGGCGACGCGGGCCACCAGCTCGGGGCGCTGCGCCAGCTCGCTGCGCACGACCTGGCGGGCCAGCTCGACGGCGATGCGGGCGACGGCTCCAGCCATTTCGTCCTCCAGCGCGCGCATTTCAGTATCAAAACCGTGCACGAGCACGCCGATCTGCTTGCTCATCTGCTGGGCGAAGCTCTGCTTGAAGGCGTCCAGCGCGGCCATGCCATCGCGGTAGCCGTCCTGGTAGCCCCCCTGGCGAGCCGCGTGCAGTTGCTCCTGCGCGCTGGGTTCGGGGGGCGGGGGCGGCTCGGCGGGGGCCGTCGGGGGCGGCGAGGACGCCTGGGCGCCTGGGCGCATCGGCGCGAAGGGCGAAGGCGCGGTACCGCCGAGGTTGTCCAGATTCCAGGCCTTGGCGCCCTGGACTTCTTCGCCGGGGATGAACCGGGCATAGCTGCCGCGGCGATCGCCCTCACGACGCTCCGGCGGCGGTACTTGGCGGGGCGGTTGTCGCGTGGCCATGCGCTAGACGAACTGGTCGTCACCACCGCCGGCGAGGGCGATCTGCCCTTCGTCCACGAGGCGGCGCACGATCTTGAGCATTTCCTTCTGCTCGGCCTCGACCTCGGACAGTCGCACCGGGCCGCGGCTTTCCAGATCCTCCCGCAGCGCCTCGGCGGCGCGGGTGGACATGTTGCGGAAGATCTTCTCGCGCAGGTCGACGCTGGCGCCCTTGAGGGCGACGATGAGGCTTTCGCTCTGCACTTCCTTGAGCATGGCCTGGATGCCGCGGTCGTCGATCTTGTTCACGTCATCGAACGTGAACATGTTGTCCATGATCTTCTGGGCGAGGTCTGAATCGGCTTCGCGGATGTAGTCCAGCACCGAGGCCTCGACGCTGGAACCCATCATGTTGATGATCTCTGCGGCCGTCTTGGCGCCGCCCAGCGAGCTCTTCTTCATGCGCTCGCCGCCAGCCAGGATCTGGCTCATGACCTCGTTGAGGTCCTTCAGCGCGGTGGGCTGGATGCCATCCAGCGTGGCGATGCGGATCAGCACCTCATTGCGGCCCCGCTCGGGGAAGAGCTTGAGCACGGAGCTGGTCTGGTCGAAGTCCAAGTGGGCCAGGATGGCCGCGATGATCTGCGGGTGCTCGTTGCGCAACAGCTCGGCCACCGAGCTGGCGTCCATCCACTTCAGGCTTTCGATGGACGACACGTCGCCGCCCTGCAGGATGCGCTCCAGCAGCAGGTTGGCCTTGTCCTCGCCCAGCGCCTTGCGCAGCACGGCACGCACGTATTCGTCGGTGTCCGTGACGAGGGTACTGTGGGTGTCGGCGACGGCATCGAACTTGTCCAGTACTTCTTCGACCTGAGCACGCTTGATGACCTTGAGCTTGGCAATGGTCTCGCCCAGCGCCTGCACCTCCTTGGGTGTCAGGTGCTTGAAGACCTCGCTGGCTTCTTCTTCGCCCAGCGACATCAGCAGGATTGCAGCGCTCTCGGTGCCCTTATCGTCCATGGTGCGTCATTCTCAGGCCGCCTGGCCTTCCATCCAGTCGCGCACGATATTGGCGACCGCGACCGGATTCTCGCGGGCCATGGTGCGGGCGCGGTCGAGTTTTTCGTTGTGCAGCGGCGCTTCAAGCCTGGGCATGCCGTCGGCACCCGGCAGGAGTTCGGCATCATCGACGACCTCGTCCACCGTTTCGGGCTTCTCCTCGGCCGGCGGCGGCGCGGCGGCGGCCTTGATGGCGGGGCGGATCATGCCGAAGACGGCGATCAACGCGATGGCGACGAAAGCCAGCGGAACGACGGCGCTGCGAGCGATGTCCAGCACCCAGGGCTGCTTCCAGAACGGGGTGTCGACGGGCTCGGTCTTGTCGACGATGAAGGGTGCGCTGATGACCTTGACGGAATCGCCGCGCTCGGCGTTGAAGCCCATGGCTTCCTTGACCAGGTCCGTCAGTCGCGTGACTTCCTCGGCCGGCACTGGCTGCTGGGTGGTCTTGCCCTTGGCGTCGGTCACCGAGCGGTGATTGACGACGATGGCCGCGTTCAGGCGCTTGACGTTGCCAACGGCGCCGCGCGTGACACGCACGGTCTTGTCCAGCTCGTAGTTGGTGGTCTGCTCGCGGCGGCTGTTGTTGCTGCCGACGCCGCCTTGCGCGGCCTGCAGCGGCGCGCTGGCGCCGTTGATTGGCGCCGTGGCAGGGACCGGCGGCTGGTTGGTGGCAGCACCCGGCACACCGGTGGGCATGCCGGCGTTGGAGTTGTTGCTCTCGTTGCTCTGGCTGGAGCGCACGGAGGCCTGGGTGTTGGGGCCCTGGTTGGGGCGGTATTCCTCGGCGGTGGCCTCGGTCTGCGAGAAGTCCACGTCGGCGGTGACGGTGGAGCGCAGGTTGTCGCGGCCGACCACCGGCTCCAGCAGTTCGAAGATGCGCTTGTTGTAGCTGGCCTCGATCTGTTGCTTGTACTGCAGTTGCTGACCGTCCAGGCCGGTGGCGGGGTCGGCGCCGGTCTGGGAGAGCAGGGCGCCGGTCTGGTCCAGCACGCTGACGGCCTTGGGCGAGAGCTCGGGCACCGAGGCGGAGACCAGGTGCACGATGCCGGCGATCTGGGCGCGGTCGAGGCTGCGGCCGCCGCGCAGG
>NZ_DASWYS010000329.1:0-8201 GCF_036404855.1 Roseateles sp. | reverse complement strand
GATCGTTCAGAACGCGCCGCGCTCCCGGAGCCGCTCCAGCAGAGCAGCCATGAGGCCCGCGAGATCTGCGCCCAGGTGTTCGCGGGCAGCGGCATCGCCACCATCGGCGCAGTCGGCCGCCAGCACGAACGCGCGGAGGCGTTCCCAGTCGGTGGTCAGTTGCGATGCCAGGAAGCGGGCGATGTCATAGATCGGCGTCGATGATGGCAATGACCCAGTGCTATGCGGCGTGCAGTCCATCACGGGCAGGCCGTTGGCGTCGATGAGGTGCGCGACGACGTCGAAATCTTGCACGCCCGGTGCGCTGACATGCGTTGGTGGTGACTGCGCGGGCAGCGCGTCTTCGGGGGGCGGTGGGCGCACCGCACCGGGAGCAAGCAGTGGGCGGAAAAACTTCAGCGTGGAGCTGGCGAGTTGCCGGAACCGGCAACTGTGCTTGCCCAAGTTTGCCGGACCCGCTCCGGCATAGCCCCATGTGAAGATGCAGCTGGGGTGGTGGTCATCCTGGGCGGCCGGGCATGACCATTGCCATCTCTGCGCAAGCCTGCCGGAGAATGTTCACCCGCCGCAACCCGAACCCGCAAGTCCGATGTCAAAGCCCACCCTGCTGGCCCTGTCCGCCACCGTCCTGCTGCTGAACCAGTCCGTGCTGGCCGCCCCCAAGTCCTGCGATGAACTGAAGGCCGAGATCGCTGCCCGACTCGACGAGAAGGGCGTCAAAGGCTACGAGATCAACGTGCTCGAGAACGACAAGGTCGGCGATGCCAAGGTCATCGGTAGCTGCGATGACGGCACCAAGAAGCTGACTTATCTGCGCAAGTGAACACGGACGGACGATGAGCCTCTATCTCGATCATCTCGCCACGCTGCAGCGCCAGGCCGAAGCCGCGCTGGAGCGCACCGGCTTCGACGCGCTGCTGATCGCCTCCGGCACCGAGAAATACGCCTTTCTCGACGACCGGCCCTACCTGTTCCAGGCCAATCCGCACTTCAAGCACTGGCTGCCGCTCACGGAGCATCCGAACTCCTGGTTGGCCGTGCAGCCCGGCAGAAAGCCGCGCGTCGTCTACTACCAGCCCGATGACTACTGGCACGTGCCGCCCAGCGCGCCCAGCGGCGAATGGGTAGATGCCGTCGAGCTGGTCATCATCCGGGAGCCCGAGGATGCCGCCAGGGAGCTGGCGGACGTCGCCAAGCTGCGTGCGGCCATCCTCGGCGAGGCGGACTCCGCGTTGCCGGGCCTGACGCCCAACAATCCGGAGGTGCTGCTGAACCTGCTGCACTGGGCGCGCGGCGTGAAGACGCCCTATGAACTGGCGCAGATGCGCGCCGCACAGCGCCGCGCCGCGCCGGGCCATGCGGCCGCGCGTGCCGCCTTCCTGCGCGGCGAAAGCGAGGCGGCCATCCATCGGGCCTACCTGGTGGCGACCAGCCACACCGATCGCGACCTGCCTTACACCAACATCATCGGCCTCAACGAACATGCCGCGGTGCTGCACTACCAGTACCAGGACGAAAGGCCGCCGACCGAGATGCGCAGCTTCCTCATCGATGCCGGGGCGCAGGTGAACGGCTATGCCAGTGACATCACTCGCACCTGGGTGGCGCCGGGCCACGACGAGTTCGCGGCGCTGGTGGCCGCGATGGAAGTCGAACAGTTGGGCCTCGTCGACGAGGTGCGCGAAGGCGTGGACTACCGCGACATCCACCTCAGCGCACACCGCCGCGCCGCGCGCGTGCTGCGTGGCGCCGGCATCGTGCGCATGAGCGAGGAGGCCATGGTCGAGGCGGGTGTGACCAAGCCCTTCTTCCCGCATGGCATCGGCCATCTGCTGGGCCTGCAGGTGCATGACATCGGTGGCTTCATGGCCAGCGAGACCGGTGGCGTCGCCGACAAGCCCGAGGGCCATCGGTATCTGCGCCTGACGCGGCCTCTGCTGGCCGGCATGGTGGTCACCATCGAGCCAGGTCTGTACTTCATCCCTACGCTGCTGCGCGAGCTGCGGGCCTCCAGGCATGCGGCCGATGTGGACTGGTCGGCGGTGGAGCGGCTGTCGCGCTACGGCGGCATCCGAATCGAGGACGACGTGGCGTGCCGCGCTGGCGGCGGGGCGCCCGAGAACCTCACGCGGGACGCGTTCGCGGTGGCCTGATGGACCTGACGGCGGCCCTGCTGGCCAGCGCGCTTGCGCTGCCCGCCAGCGCGCCGTCGCCCGAGGCGCGGCTGGGGCGCGTCGAGGTGCAGGGCGAGGCTGCCACGGCGCGTGAGAAGAAGACGCTGGCCCAGCTCTTCAAGGCCCAGGCGCTGTTCGAGAAGTACCACTCTCTCGCGCCGGCCGCGCCGCTGAGATTCAAGGTCTACGCGCGCACCCGGGCGGAGACGACTCAGGAGCTGGAGCTGGGCTTGATGACGCCCGGGGGCCGCCAGCCGCTGGCCCTGGACGCCGAAGATCGCTTCGCTCTCGACCCTGCCTGGCGGTCGCTTCCCGGACGCACCGAGGTCCGCAGCCGCCTGGCCGACGGCCGCGTGACGTGGCGGCCCGACATCCGCACGCCGGGCGTGCCTGACGGCGAGCGCCGCCTGGGCGACCTGCGGCTGCAGTGCCGCGTGGCCTTCGGCAGCGGCGTCGCGCGCGGCAGCACGCTGTTTGGCGGCCTGCTGCCTCTGGACATCGACGACTGCTGGGACCGGGACTGGAGCCCCAGCAACTTCGCCGACAAGCCTGTCTTTACGGTGACGCTGGTGCACGGTGAGCGGCGGCGGGTGCTCGGCGCGCTGTTGCTGCATGGCCTGCGCGACGACGGTGGTCCGGGCTACGACTGGGGCTACTCGCTGCGCGAGCGCATGTTCCGCCTGCCCTTGGGCGATGCGAGCTGGCCAGACGACACGCACGTCGTTTTCGAGGCCATGGACGACCTGCCCGCGCCGCAGGACCCGGCCGCGCAAGCGCTGCAGGATGACTGGGTGCGGGCGGCGCAGGCGCTGCCGCCCGGCCTGGCGGCTGCCGAGGTCGCGCGACGGTTGGGCCCTCCCAGTGACGAAACGCGTTTTGAATCGGGGCGGCGGCTGCAGCGTCAACTGCACGAAGTGAAGACGCCGACCGGGCCGCTGCCACTGGAGCTGGTGAGCCTGTTCGACGCCGACGACCGGCTGCTGAAGACCTCGCTGCGGCGGCTGGAGCCGGCGCGGCGCGACTAGGGCGTGCTCATGCTGCGAGAGCAGGCCGCGTTGTGGCTAGATTGCCCGCTGCCGGCGTTGAATAGGTCTTAGAGGCCTGAGGCCTCTAGGACCGCCCAGAGGCCCGACGTGTCGCCGATCGAGTGATCCCGAATCACCTGCGAGACATGGCCCGTGACGAGTTGCTGGCCGAGCTTGAAGTTGCGTTGCAGGCGCAGGATTTGCGAGTCCGGTACGAGGTTGTTGCTCCAGTCGACGAAGGACAACACGCCAGCGTGGGCGTAGAGGAAGTCGTCGGCCAAGTCCAGCACATGCTCGAAGCCTGGCAGGCCTCGCAACAGTTCCCGGCCAGCGACGCTGGGCGGCAGGTGTGGAACCGCATCGTCCTGGTATTCAAACCGGATGACGTCGGGTACCAGGCGGGCATACGAGGTCGCGAAATCGTTGTCGCCCGGCATCGCACCTTCGAAGGAGCGAACGACGATGCTGTTGCCCGAGATGATGCTCATCATGGCGAAGCGCGCCGCGGCGATGTGACACATCGCTCCACCCTTGCTGTGGCCAGTGACGTAGAGCTTCTTGACCGGCGAGGCCAGCAACTGGGCCGTGACCGCGGGCTCTAGTTCAGCCCAGAGGCTGTCCAGCGCCCCCAGGAAGCCATGGTGCACGAGGCCGGGGATCTTGGCCCCCGCGTCCAGCTCGCACTCGAGGTCCTGCACCCAGTCGCGGATTGTCTGTAGCGGGTCGGGACTGCCAACGGGCGGCAAGGTGCCACGAAACGCCACCACCACGCCGAAGTCAGCGGTGCCGACCAACGCGCTGTTGATGCGGTCGATGCCGCGCACGAAGTTCAGGCGATGCTGCAACTGGGCCCGATTGGCATAGCTGCTGTTGGAGCCGGCCGGATCGACTTCGTAGGTCAGGTTGGAAGCGGCGAGCAGGCGGAGAGCAATGGGCATGATGGGCCCCTCCTGGGCGGGGATTCAAGCAATGGCAGCAGGTGGCCGCATCCTCACAGGTGATGAGAAGCTCATGGCCACGCACTCGGGAGGCCGCCTGGCTCGAAACCCTCGACGCGAAGGACATGACCACTGCCATGGCGTAGCCAGGCCCTAGGGCCTCGGGTCACCGTACAGCACGCCGCGCCCGTGCGTGCCGACGTAGACGCGCCCGTAGGTCTTGGGGTCGCCGCTGACCTGCAGGATCAGCCCCCACTGGTGGGCGTCGTCGTTGATGCGCTGCCAGCTCGCGGCGCCGTCCGTGGAGCGGAAAAGGCCGTAGCGGTCCGCCAAGGTGCCGACGAAGTAGAGCGCCGGGTCCTTCGAACCGGGGGCGGCACGGCCGAAGCCGAAGGCGTGGATCTGCGTCACGGAGGGCAGGCGCTGGAAGGCCTGGCCGCCGCTGGCTCGGTAGAGCCCGTGGAAGGCGGCCAGCCACAGCTCGCCCTCGCGACCGGGCGTGGAGTAGAGACGGTCCTGCCCGCCGCGGTCGTCGCCGCGGCTGCTGTGGTTGTTGCCGCCGGCCTCGGCGCGCGTGACGCGGCCGTCAGGCAGGGCCAGCGGCCGGGCGCCGAAGCTCCGGCCGCCGTCGTCGCTGGCGAAGAGCCGGTCACCGAACAAGTCCATGGCGTGGAAGCGCCCGGGGTTCACCCGGTCGGCGATGACGCGGGTGCCGGCCGGCAGGCCTTTGACGGCGGTCCACGTCTCGCCATGGTCATGGCTGACGTGCGGCGTTCCATCCTTGGGTGTCCAGACCCATGACTGGCCGTCGGCGGACACGGCGACGAATCCGTCGCTGGACCTGGCGTCCGGCACGGTCGCCGGCTCGCGCCAGGTCTTGCCGCCGTCCAGCGAGTAACCGAGATTCTTGCCGCCGTCCCGCGGCTTGCCGATGCGGACGATGACCTCGGGCGCCAACTCCGCTCCGGTCACGTCATGCGTGTTGCCGAAGAAGGGGGGCTTGGGGTTGCCAGGGGCGGGCGTGTCCAGGTCGGTGTGCACGAAGCCCGAGTAGTCGCCGATGGCCGTCACCAGCGGCGCCCCCCGGGTCGGGCTGTGGAGTGCCAGGGCCACGGTTTCCTCGATGCCGCGGCTCATGACCCGCCAGTGCGTCGGTTTCGCGCCGTCGGCCTGGGTCAGGTCCAGCGTCTCCCATCCACCATAGCCGGTCGTGAACAGGGCATGGTCGGGGTTGGCCGGGTTGATCTTGACGTCGTAGAGCCAGTGCAGGTGGGTGTCGGCAACGTAGGGCGCGGCCGACGCATCGAAGCGGGCGGCGGTGAATAGCGGGTGCCACGTCGCGCCCCCGTCGCTGCTGCGGAACAGCTCGTCGCCCGCGCCGCGGCCGGCGGTGCTGGCGAGCAGGCGCTGCGGGTTCGCGGCATCGACGGCGACGGCGGCGTAGCCGAAGGGCTGCGTGGCGCTGGGGCGTTCGGGCGTGATGTCGGCCCAGGCCTGCCGGCCTGGGTCGTAGCGCCAGACCGAGCCGTCCTTCATGCGGTGCGGGCCGGGCTCGCTCGCATAGGCGATGTAGAGCCGCCCGTCGCCTGCCAGCGCGGCGCGCATGGGGCGATGCAGCGCCGGGCCACCGGGCACGGGCTGCCAACTGGCGCCGGCATCGCGGCTGACCCACAGGCTGGGCCGGCCGATGACCGAGAGGCCGACGTAGACCGTGCGACTGGGATGGCCGCGCGCGCCGCTGGCGGGATCGAAGAGCACGAAGGCGATGCTGGCCTTGCCGTCGCTGCCGCCCCAACTGGGCCGTGGACCGTCGGCGGCATTGCGCTGCCAGGCCGAGTCGGGCAGGGCGTCCACGCGATGGAAGCTGGCTGCAGCATCGGTGCTGCGCCACAGGCCGGCGTGGCGGCTGCCGAGGTAGAGCACGCTGCCGTCGTTGGGATCCACGGCGAGACGTTCGCCGTTGCCCCGGCCGCCCTCGTTGGCGCCCAGTTTGAAGGGCAGCTCGGTGCGCTGGAACGTGCGGCCGCGATTGTGAGAGCGCAGCACGGCGCCATTGGGCACGGCCGGATTGGTGTAGGTGCCGCAGGCGAGGTAGAGAGCGTCGGGGTCGTGGGGGTCGACGGCCAGGCTCTCGACCCCCACCAGGTTGACATCAGCCAGCGGCAGTCCGTCCAGCAGCGGGATCCATGGGCCGGTGGCGCTGTCGCGGCGATAGGCGCCGCCCATGTCGGTGCGCGCGTACATCAGGCCCGGCATGCTGGGCTGGAAGACCAGGCCGTCGACGAAGCCGCCGCCGACGATGGCGACGGGGCGCCAGTGGTAGGGCAGGTCCGCCGGGGGCGCGGCCTGGGTGGAGGCGCCGGCCAGAAGCAGGGCGCCCAGCAGGGGCTTGATGGGATTCATGTCTCCAGCACTTCTTATGACAGCGCTGGACATCGTAATTTGTTCGTGCGACGAACAAATACGGTTTACCCCGTGGAAACTGCCTGTGGCGCCGGGCGACAGATCAGGGAATGACCATGCCCGTCTCGGTCTTCACCCGATCCAGCGCGATCAGGGACCGGTAGCTCTTGACCGATTCGTTTTCGGCGAAGAGCCGCCGGGTGACACGCTGGTAGACGCGCATGTCCGCGGCGAGGATGACCAGGACGAAGCTGCTGCCGCCAGTCACGTAGTAACACTGCTGCACCTCGGGTGCGTCGCGGAACAGCGCCTTGGCGCGGTCCACCGTCGCGGCGTTCTCGTTGTGCAGGTGCACTTCCACGATGGACGTGATGGTGACCCCGACGGCGTCGGGATCGACCAGGGCGACATTGGCGGCGATGACGCCGGCCCCTTCCATGGCCGCGATGCGGCGCTGCACGGCGGCGGCGGACAGGTGCACCTCGTCGGCGATGCTCCGCTGAGGCCGTTTGTTGTCGCGCTGGAGAATGTCAAGGATGGACCGGTCCTGACGGTCCAGGGCGAATTCGTCACTGCGAGGCATGCGGGGCATAGCGAGTTTTTGTTGCGCACATGCGCCGAAATTGGAGCGCAATGCTCGATTGAGCGCAAATAAAGTGCGCCGATGACTTCGATCTCGACGGCCGGCCATGCCGGTGCGATGCAGGGAGACCGGTTTGCCGGGCTGGCCTGCGGCATGGGCGCCGGTGCGCTGTGGGGCCTGGTCTTCCTGGCGCCCAAGCTGGTCGGCGATTTCGGGCCGCTGTACCTGACCATCGGCCGCTACCTTTGCTACGGCCTGATCGCCGCGGCACTGCTGACTTTTCGCTGGCGCTCGCTGCGGGCGCGCGTCGCGCGGCGTCAATGGCTGAGCCTGGTCTGGCTCGCCTTCGCCGGCAACACCCTGTACTACCTGCTGCTGTCGGCCGCGGTGCAGACGGGCGGCATTGCGATGACATCCCTCGTGATCGGCTTCCTGCCCATTGCCGTCACGCTCATCGGCAGCCGTGACCGTGGGGCCGTGCCGCTCGCCAGGCTGATGCCTTCGCTGTTGCTGTGCGCACTGGGTGTCGCCTGCATCGGATGGCAGGCCGTCGCCCAGCCGGTCGCCGGGGCTGTGGGCACACAGTTGCTCGGGTTGGCCTGTGCGGTGGGCGCGTTGGCCTCGTGGACGGCCTACGCGGTGGGCAACGCCCGGGCGCTTCACCGCCTGGAGCGCATGACGCCGCACGAATGGAACTTGATGACCGGCGTCATCACCGGCGCGCAAAGCGTGGCGCTGATCCCGCTGGCGATCCTGCTGGGCACGGGTGGGCACAGTCTGTCCAGCTGGGCCTGGCTTGGCGCCGTCTCGATGGGCATCGCGGTGCTGGCCTCGATCTGCGGCAACGCCCTGTGGAATCGTATGAGCCGCCTGCTGCCGCTCACGCTGGTCGGACAGATGATCCTGTTCGAAACGCTGTTTGCATTGCTCTACGGGCTCATGTGGGAGCAGCGTCTGCCGACGTTGCTGGAGGCGGTTGCCCTGGCGCTGGTGGTTCTGAGCGTCCTGTCCTGCCTCAAGGCCCATCGCCCTGCCGTGCTGACGGGCTGACGGCCCGGCCTGCCTCTGGCCTCAGCGG
>NZ_DASWYS010000328.1:0-15147 GCF_036404855.1 Roseateles sp. | reverse complement strand
CCACGTTGACGCCGATGAGCAGCGCCAGCGACAGCAGCGCGAAGCGCTTCCAGCTGATGCCCACCAGCCAGCCGGCGTAGGCGTGGAAGGCACGCACCGCGGCGGCCGAAAAGCGCTGCCAGCGCTCGATCCAGAGCTTTTGCTGGGGGCTGGGGGTGAAGGAGGTACTCATGGCTGGGAATCGTCGTTGGGAGCCACTGTACGCAAGCGTTTTGCGCGGCGTGGGGCCCAAGCGACGCTCCGCCCTGCCCGGGGGACGAACTGCACCGGCATGCGACAGGCCGTGGGGACGGATGCAGCACACGGGGCCGCCCTCATCGGCAGCCCCCTGGCCACTCCCATCTGCATGCGGGCGCGTCCCGGCGCGCACCGGCCGGTTCGGGCGGTTCGGGCGGTTCGGGCGTCCGCGCCATGCCGAAGTTCGCCTGACAGCCCTGGGCTGCGCCGACCCGCGCCCGGCTGCCCCTGGGACGGGCCACAGGCTTCGGCGCTGGCAGGTGGACGCCCCTGTGCCCGCAGGCGTGCGCCCAGGCGGACGCACCAAAGACAAGGCCCGCCATGGGGCGGGCCTTGTGGGGGGAGGGTGCAGTGCTTAAGGCTGCTTGATGGCCTCGACCTGGATCAGCAGGCGCACGGCGTCGGGAATGGCCGGCACACCGTAGCTCACGCCCCACTGGCTGCGCTGGATGGTGGTCTCGAAGTCGCCACCGCAGACCTCGCGCTTCAGGCGCGGCTGCTCGTAGCAGTTGAAGCTGGTGGCCGTCAGCGTGACGGGGTTGGTCTTGTCGCGCAGCGTCAGCATGCCGGACACGCTGGCGACCTTGTCGCCGTTGAAGACGAACTTGTCACCGACGAACTTGGCCGTCGGGAACTGCTCCACGGCGAAGAAGTCGTTGCCCTTCAGGTGGCCGTCGAACGGGCCGATGCCGGTAGAGATGGAGCTCATGTCCAGCGTGAGCTCGACCTTGCCGGTCTTGGCAGCCTTGTCCAGCGTGACGGTGCCTTCCTTCTTGTCCCAGCGGCCGCGGTTGGTGCTGGTGCCGAAGTGCTTGGCCTCGAAGAACACCTGGGTGTGGGTGGGATCGATGGCGTAGGTGCCACTCTGGGCCTGGGCGGCGCCGGCGGCGGCCAGCAGGGCGGTGAGGAACAGGGCTTTCTTCATCGGGGGGTCTCCGAGGGTGGGTTGGATGCGATTACAGGCCGCTGAAGGCCAGCTTGAACTTGACGGTGACGTCGTTGGCGACCATGGAGGTGTCGGCCCATTCGCCGTCGCCGATCTTGAAATCCAGGCGCTTGATGACCACGCTGCCGGAGGCGACGCCCGAGGCCAGCGTGATCGGCACGACGACGTCACGGCTGGCTCCCTTGATGGTCAGCTTGCCCGCCACGTCGTATTTGCTGGGTCCGGTGGGCTTGATGCCGCTGGACACGAACGTGGCCTTGCCGTTGCGCTTGGTGTCGAACCACGGCGTGCCGGCCAGTTCCTTGTCAAAGCTGGGGTCGCCGAGGGATACGCTGCCCAGGTCCACGGTGAAGGCGATCTTGCCGGCCTCGGGCTTCTTGACGTCGAAGTCCAGCTGAGCCTCGAACTTCCGGAACTTGCCGTCGACCGGTACGCCCATCTGCTTGAAGGTGAAGCCGAGGTCGCTTTTCTCCGGCTGCAGCGTGGCGGCCTGGGTGGGCAGGATGGCCGCGGCGAGCAGCAGGGCGGCGAACAGTTTCGTCATGGCGGAAAGTCCTTGATCAGGAGCGGCGCAGGGACATGCGGGCCATCAGGCCGTCGCGGTCGATGAGTTGATGCTTGAGCGCGCCGGCCACATGGGCCAGCACCAGCGCGGCCAGGCCATACGCCAGCCAGCCGTGGACCTCTTCCAACAGCTTGCCGAGGTCCGGGTCCTTGGGCACGAAGTCGGGCAGCGGCAGCACGCCGAACCAGACGATGGGGACGCCCTTGGCCGAACTCATCGCCCAGCCGGTCAGCGGCACGGCGAAGAACGCGGCATAGAGCAGGCCATGGGTGACGTGCGCGACGCCCGCCTGCCAGGCCGGCATGGGTGCGTCGGCGGGTGGACGGTGCGTCAGGCGCCACAGCAGCCGCAGCGCGGACAGCGCCAAGATGGTCATACCGGCCCATTTATGCCAGTTGAAAAGCTTGAGCCGCGTCGGAGAGAACGGCAGGTCGGCCATGTACACGCCCATGCAGAAAGCGCCGACGATGGCCAGCGCGAGCAGCCAGTGCAGCACGATGGCAACGGGGGTATAGCGGGCGGGGCTCGTCATGGGCATGCAGTGTGTTCCCGAAGGACCGGGGTTCGGTTCATCGGCCTTGTCGCCAATATTCAGCGATTTTGAACACTGCCGCCCCTCTGGGGTCAATCCGGTTCAGCGGGCAGCCTTTTTCAGCCCCACCATGAAGACCCCGCCCAGCACCAAGCCGGTGCCCACGGCGATCCACCCGTTCATCGGCTCGCCGAGGAGAAAGTAGCTCATCAAGATGGTGCTCATCGGGCCCACCATGCCAACCTGCGCCGCCAGCGGCGCCCCGACGCGGGCAATGGCCAGCATGACCATCAGCACGGGTGCCACCGTGCAGGCGGTGGCGTTCAGCAGCGACAGCCACAGCACCGGCTCGCTGACCCAGGCCTCCTCCAGCGGCCGCAGCAGGAGGAACTGGGCGATGCACAGCACGCAGGCGACGCTGCTGGCCAGGCCGGTCAGCCGCAGCGCCCCCAGGCGCTGCACGACCCTGCCGCTGAGCGCCAGGTAGATCGCATAGCTGACCGCACTGCCGAACACCAGCGCCGCGCCCAACGCCGTGGCGCTGCCTTCGAAATGCAGCTCGTGGGCGAACACGGCGACGACGCCGGCATAGCTGATCGCCAGCGCCAGCACCTGCCGCCCCTGCAACCGGTGGTGGAAGAACACGACCGACAGCAGCAGCACCAGCGTCGGGTTCAGGTACAGGATCAGCCGCTCCAGGCTCGCCGAGATGTAGGCCAGGCCCGCGAAGTCGAGGTAGCTGGCGAGGTAGTAGCCGGTGAAGCCCAGCACCACGATGTCGCGCCAGTCGCGCGCCGTGAGCGGGGGCCGGCCCCGGCCGGCCCACCAGGCCAGCAGCAGGAACAGCGGGAAGGCCAGCAGCATGCGCCACATCAGCAGCGTGACGGCGTCGACGCCGTGGCGGTAGGCCAGCTTGACGATGATGGCCTTGCCCGAGAAGCCGATGGCACCCAGCATGGCCAGCAGAAGGCCGGACCATTTTGGCTTGACGACGGGGGCGGCGAAGGACGTGGCGGCCATGGTGCCCATGGTGCCTTCACTTCGCGGCGTGCGGGCTTTCCCCGTCGTCGACGCCCGCTTCGCCGAAATCAGCGGGCCGCGCGGCGGCGGACGGCCAGCGCACCGGCACCCGCGACCAGCAGCAGGGCCAGCGAGCCGGGCTCGGGCAGCCGCTGACCGGTGGCGGTCGCGCTGAGCTTGAGGCTGAGGATCTCGAAGTCCTCCACGGCCGGCGCGCCCTGCTGGTCGTCGATCAGGCGCACGCGGCGCTCGCCAGCCCAATCCGACAGGTCGAGGTCGGTGGGCAGGGCCAGGCCGTTCAGCGCCGTCTTGGTGTAGTCGAACAGCATCACGAACATGCCGGAGAAGATGATGTGCAACGCATCTTCCGAGCAGACGTCACAGGCGGGGTCGAGGTCCATGACGTTCCAGGTCAGGCCGTTGGCGACGATGGTGCGGCCGTCGAGCGCCCCGCCGGTGACCTGGCCCGTCAGGAACCCCCCACCCGCGTAGCTCTGGGCCAGGACAACGTTGCCCAGACCGAAGACGGTGGGCGAGCTGGGGGCGGTGGTCTCCCAGCCGAAGCGACCCTGAACCGTGGCGCCGTTGCTGGCCTGGCCGGTGTAGTCAAAAGAAACCAGCGCGGCCTGTGCCGGTGCGTTGGCGAACAAGGCGATGGCGCCGGCAAGGGTGGCGAGCGTGGTGCGCAGTGCACTGAAAGGAGAACGGGTCATGGCATTGATCCTGAATCGTTGGGGTATCGGGAGGTCCGACACCCCTGCGGGGAGCGCCGTCCACGAGGCCTCGGGGCCTGGTGGAGGAATTCTGGGAAATGCCGGATTCAGTCTCGTTTCACGCACCGTTTCATTTGTTGCCGCATCGGCTCACGCCCGGGCGGTGGCCAGCATCTCGTGTACGTCGTGGCACATGACGGCCAGATAGGCGGCCAGCACCAGGTAGTAGGTCGCGTACTCCCACTTCACTGCGGCGGGCACGGCGTAGTAGATCTGGGCCTCGGGGCTGTCGCCGCGATGCTTCCAGGCCTTGACGAGCTGCGGCCAGGCCAGCACGGCCATCAGGATCAGCATGGGGCTGGGCCGCCAGAAGAACAGCGCGACGAGCAGCGGCGCGCCCAGCAGCCAGATGCGCGGCGACAGCACGGCCGTGATACGGCCGCCGTCGAAGGGCGACAGCGGGATCAGGTTGAACAGATTCAGGAAGAAGCCGCTGTAGGCCACGGCCAGCAGCCAGTCGGCATTCCAGCTGCGCGCCAGCAAATAGGCCACGGTCGCGCCGACCGTGCCGAGCAGTGGGCCGCCCAGGCCCACGAAGGCCTCGGTCTTGGCGTCATGCGGCATGTCCTTCAACTCCACCCAGGCGCCGACGAAGGGGATGAAGGTCGGCGCGCCGACGTTCAGGCCCTTGTAGCGCGCCGCGATGAAGTGGCCCATCTCGTGCACGAACAGCATCACGATGAAGCCTGCCGCATAGCGCCAGCCGAAGATCCATGCGTAGACGACCAGCGAGATCAGCATGGTCCCGCCGGTGGTCAACAGTTTGCCGAACTTGGCGCCCGACAGCGCCAGTGCGAGCAGCTTCAGCATCAGGCCGCCGGCTTCTTGCGTTTGAGGAACTTCGTGAAAGCGGCACCGACGCCGATGACCGCAATGAAGATGATCTTCGCGAACTTGGCGACAAAGGCGAAGACGACCGCCAGCAGGCCCAGCTTCTTCGCGCCCACACCCAGCACCAGCGCCGCGAGGCCGTACTCGGCGACATGGTCCGTGGACGCGTCGAAGTCCTCGTAGCGCTTGCCCTTGTCGAACTCCAGCGCGCCCAGCAGCGCCTTGGCATCGGGCTTCTGGGCCGGCAGGTCCGCCAGGCCGGTGACGAAGTTCAGGCTCAGGTAACCCTCACGGCCCAGCGCATAGGTGTTGTAGTTGACACCTTGGCCGGCCTCGGCCGGCGCGCCCTTTTCCTTGGAGCTCATGGCCCACACAAGGTGGTGCCTCGTCGCCTCGTAGGCGGGCACCTCGGCCCAGCCGGTGATCTCGATCGGCGCCACACCCATCTTCTTGCGTTCCTCGTTGCTGGCCTCGGTGCCTTCCTTGTAGCTGGCCAGCAGGTCGTCGGCCTTCCACTCCTTGGCGTCGCCGTCCTTCACGTAGCCGGACGCGATGTAGCGCAACGTCGCAAACCACTGCGCATCGCCTTGGGGAAAGATCAACCCGGTCAGCTCGCTGTGCTCGCCCGGATTGCCCATCGCGGTCAGCAGCTTGCCGGCCTGGGGCTGCGGAATGAAGACGCGGTCGGCCGGCAGGTGCAGCGTGGCTTGGCCGGCGATGGCAATGTCGGCGGGGCCGGCCTTGGCGGCCGCCTTGGCCTCGGTCCAGGCGGGGTTCTCGGGCCCGTCGGCCGCCTGCGCCATGCCGCTCAGGCACAGGCCGATGGCGGCCAGCAGGCCGCGTAGCGCGTTCTTCATGTGTTCTCCCTTGGAAAGGGGCGCAGTCTAGGCAGGCTGTGGCGCGGCACTGCTCAGGGATTGCGAGCCAATGGGAAGTTTCACTTCAGCTCAATCCATAGGCGGCCCGAAGGCGGGCGGCCACGCCGCTGGCCTCCAGGGCCCGCATGGCGGCGAGCAGGCGGGCCAGGCGCTCCGGCGCCAAGCCGGGCGCGTAGGCCAGCAGGAGGTCCTGGCGGCGGAAGACGGTGGGCAGGATGCGCACCTGGGCTTGCAGCCCCTGCGCCTGGATCGCGCGCTGCAGCGAGGATTCGGAGTCGTAGAGGAACCGGGCCCGTGCGCTGACCAGCTTGCGCAGATTCTGGTCCAGGGCCGTCGCCCCGTCGTCCACGTCGAGCCCGACCTGCTCCCGGAGGAAGGCGGCGTAGCCGCTGCCCTTGGTCGTGAGCACGCGCCCGTCGCTGCCGAGCGCGCGCAGGTCGCCGAAGCTGCGCACCTGCTCGGCCTGCACATCCGTAGCCAGCACCGCGATGTGGTGGAAGATGGTGTAGATGCGAGGGCTGTCGGCGAATCGGAACAGTGCCTCGCGCTCCGGCGTCTTCAGCATCGCAAAGAAGACATCGATGCGGCCAGCCGCCAGGTCCTGTTCAATGCGCAGCGTCGGCAGCACCTCCTGCAGGCCGGTGAAGTCCAGGCTGGGTTCGAGGCGCTTCAACGCCTGGATGTACTCGATGCAAAAGCCTTGCGGCCCGGTCCCGCCCGGGTTGTACTTGTGCGCAAAGCCGGCCTGGGAGGCCGAGCGCAGGACCAGAGGTTGCGGCTGGGCCTGGGCGGTCGGCAGCAACCCAGGCATCAGGCCGAGTTGCAGGGCGAGGCGGCGACGCATGCCTGGCACTGTAGGCGACGGACGCCCCCGCCTCACCGCCGCAGCCCGGGAAAATCGGCGTTTTCCGCGGTGCGCCTGATTGCGGCCTGTTGTCCAATGCGCGCGACGACATAGAGGGAAACGCGATGACGGCGTTCGACAGCCGGCGGCGGGTGCGATGCACCGCGGCGGCCGGCTTGGTACTGATGGCGCTGGGCAGCGGCTGCACGACGGCACCGCAGGTGCGCGTGTCGCCGCCACTGCGCTGCGACGATCCGCGCAGCCAATGCGTCAACGACCTGATGCAGGCGCTGGAAGACTGGAAGGACGCCTACAACGCACGCGACCCGCGGCGCCTGCAGCCGCTGTACGCGCCGGGCGCGCTGATCACCGACGACGAGTATTCGGCCGTGCCGCTGGGCGGCACGGCGCTGCCCGAGTTCTTCGACCAGATGGCGCAGCGGCCGACGGCGCGCATGCGCTGGATCATCGGCAACTTCAAGGTGTTCGGCGACACGGCGGTTCGCTCCGGCGAGTATGAGTTCACCGAACAGATCGACGGCCAGGCAAAGACGCGGCCGGCGCGCTACAGCTTTGCCTACCAACGCATCGAGGGCCGCTGGCTGATCATCCTGCAGCACTCCACCGTCCGTCCGTGAGCCGCTCCGGCCTCGCGGGACGCGACGCCCAACCCACGGTTCCCGCGGCCCCCCCATCCTTGCCGAAAGCAGGCCCGATCCAGCAACGCGAACTGACGTCCCACAGGCAGCCAGCGGCATGACGCACCGCCCCGTGCTTGCCAGCTGGTCGGCGCCGGGACCTTCGGCGCGCGCCAGCGGCGCTGGTCTGCCCGGAGGCAGATCAGCAGATCCACAGCGTGGCGATGCGGTCCCTGCCCGCTAAGGAGCCGCCGGTGGCGTCCAGGCTGGCGCTGGTCTCAAGGGCCGGCGCCGAGCTGGCCAGCAGCGCAGGCTGTTTCAGCGCGGCCCTGAAAAGGCGGCCCCGCAGGGGCTGTCCAGATCCATGGCCCGCGCCGTCCGTGCCGCCGTCCTCAAGGCGCCCGAGAAGGCCGGTTACTGATCGGCCCCCGACTTCAGTCCTGCGCCTGCCACCGCGCCATCAGGCCGTCCCACTTGGCCCGGGCGGCGCGGAGGTGGCGCTCCTTCACATGGCCGTAGCCGCGGATCTCCTCGGGGATGCGGGCGATGTCGACCGCCAGCGCCAGGCGCCCGGCCGTCAGCCCCTTCGCCAGCAGCGCGTCGATGCTGGCACGGTACTCGCCGATCAGCGCGCGCTCCATCCTGCGTTCCGCGGTGTAGCCGAAGACGTCCAGGGCCGTGCCACGCAGGCCCTTGAGCTTGGCCAGCAGGCCGAAAGCGGGACGGATCCAGCCGCCGAACGGGCGCTTCACCAGCTCACCCTTGTCGTTCTTCTTTGCGAAGAGCGGCGGCGCCAGGTGGTGCACCAACTTGTAGTCACCCTCGAACATGCCCGCAATCTTGTGCGTGAACGCGGCATCGGTATGCAGGCGGGCGACCTCGTACTCGTCCTTGTAGGCCATCACCTTGAACAGGTAGCGGGCCACAGCCTCAGTCAGCGTGGTCTTGCCACCCAGCGTGGCCTCGGCCGCACGCACCTTGTCGACGAAGGCCTTGTACTCGGCAGCGTAGGCGGCGTTCTGGTAGCCGGTCAGGAAGTCCACGCGCTTGGCGATGATCTCGTCCACGCTCTGGCGCTTGACGAGCTGGATGACCTGCTGGGCCGCATACAGCGACTGCACGCTCTTCAGGTCGTGCGCGCAGCGGCGGCCCCATTCGAACGCGGCCTTGTTGTTGTCCACCTGAACGCCGTTGAGCTCGATGGCGCGCATCAGCGCGTCGTAGCTCAGCGGGATGCGCCCCTGCTGCCAGGCATAGCCCAGCATCAGCGGGTTGGTGTAGAGCGAGTCGCCCAGCAGCTTGACGGCCACGTCCTCGGCGTCGAAGGCGCCCAGGTGGCCTTCGCCGACGGCCTTGCCCAGCGCCTGCTCGCAGGCCGTGCCGGGGAAGCTCCAGTCCGGGTCATTCACCAGCGTCGCCGTCGGCGAGCCGTGCGTGTTCAGTGCCACGAAGGTGCGGCCCTCGCGCATGACAGCGAGCGTCGCCTTGTTGGCGGCGACGATGGCGTCGCAGGCGATGACGAGGTCCGCCTCGGCCGTACCGACCTTGGTGCAGTAGATGGCCTCGGGCTCGTTGGCGATCTGGATGTGGCTCCAGGTCGCACCGCCCTTCTGGGCCAGGCCCGCGGCGTCCTGGGTGATGACGCCCTTGCCTTCGAGGTGGGCGGCCATACCCAGCAGCTGACCGATGGTGATGACGCCCGTACCGCCCACGCCAGCGACGACGATGCCCCAGGCTTCTTGCGCGTTCGGGATGACCGGCAGTGGCAGCGGCGGCAGGCCCGCGTCGAACGGGCTCTTGCGGGCATCCTTCTTCGGCTTCTTCAGCTCGCCGCCCTCGACGGTGACGAAGCTGGGGCAGAAGCCCTTCACGCAGGAGTAGTCCTTGTTGCAGGTGTTCTGGTTGATCTGGCGCTTGCGGCCGAAGTCGGTTTCCAGCGGCTCCACGCTCAGGCAGTTGGACTGGATGGAACAGTCACCGCAGCCTTCGCAGACCAGCTCGTTGATGACGACGCGCTTCGCCGGGTCCACCATCTTGCCGCGCTTGCGGCGGCGGCGCTTCTCGGTGGCGCAGGTCTGGTCGTAGATGATGGCCGTCGTCCCCGGGATCTCGCGGAACTGGCGCTGGATGCTGTCCAGCTCATCGCGGTGATGCACGGTGACGCCCGGCGCCAGCGCCACCCCCTCGTACTTGGCCGGCTCGTCCGTGACGATGACCAGTTTCTTGACGCCCTCCGAGATCACGCTGTTCATGATCTGGATGACGGTGTGGCCCTCGGGGCGCTCGCCCACCGTCTGGCCGCCGGTCATCGCGACGGCGTCGTTGTAGAGGATCTTGTAGGTGATGTTGACACCCGCGGCGATGCTCTGGCGGATGGCCAGGCTGCCGCTGTGGAAGTAGGTGCCGTCGCCGAGGTTGGAGAAGATGTGCTTCTCGTTCGTGAACGGCGCCTGCCCCACCCAGGGCACCCCCTCGCCGCCCATCTGCGTGAACGTGGCCGTGCTGCGGCCGGGCATCCACGTCACCATGTAGTGACAGCCGATGCCGCCCACGGCGCGCGAGCCTTCGGGCACGCGGGTCGACGTGTTGTGCGGGCAGCCGGAGCAGAACCACGGCGTGCGGTCGGCGCCGCCGGCGGTCTTTTCCTCGGCCTTGAGGGACGCCTCCTTGGCGTCGATGACGGCCAGGCGCGCGTCCAGGCGGGCGACGATGTCGCTGTCCACACCGAGCTTCTTCAGGCGTTTGGCGATGGCGCGGGCAATGATGGCCGGTGTCAGGTCGGCCTGCGGACGCAGCAGCCAGTGGTCGCTGGGATTGGGCACGCTCCATTCGCCCCCCTCGCCGTCGCCGGCGTCGAACTTGCCGAGCACGTTGGGGCGGACGTCCGAGCGCCAGTTGTAGAGCTCTTCCTTGACCTGGTATTCGATGATCTGGCGCTTCTCCTCGACGACCAGGATCTCCTGCAGGCCCTTGGCGAACTCGCGCGCCACCTGCGCCTCCAGCGGCCACACGACGTTGACCTTGTGCAGGCGGATGCCGATACGCCGGCAGGTGTCATCGTCCAGGCCCAAGTCGTGCAGCGCCTGGCGCGTGTCGTTGAAGGCCTTGCCGCTGGTGATGATGCCGAAGCGGTCGTTGGCGCCCTCGATGACGTTGTAGTTCAGGCGGTTGGCGCGGATGTAGGCCAGCGCGGCGTACCACTTGAAGTTCATCATCCGCGACTCCTGCTCCAGCGGCGGGTCGGGCCAGCGGATGTGCAGCCCCCCCTCGGGAACGACGAAGTCCTCGGGCAGGATGATGTTGACGCGGTCGGGGTCCACGCTGACGGAGGCCGACGACTCGACGATCTCCTGGATGGTCTTCATGCCGGCCCACAGGCCGGAGAAGCGGCTCATCGCGAAAGCGTGCAGGCCCATGTCCAGGATGTCCTGCACGCTGCTGGGGAAGAAGGTCGGGAAGCCGACAGCCTTGAAGACGTGGTCGCTCTGGTGGGCGGCCGTGGAGCTCTTGGCAATGTGGTCGTCGCCGGCGATGGCGATGACGCCGCCGTGCTTGGACGTGCCGGCCATGTTGGCGTGCTTGAACACGTCGATGCAACGGTCCACGCCCGGGCCCTTGCCGTACCAGAGGCCGAAGACACCGTCGAACTTGGCCTTCTCGGGGAAGAGGTCCAGTTGCTGCGTGCCCCACACGGCCGTGGCACCCAGTTCCTCGTTCACGCCCGGCTGGAACACGATGTTCTGCTTGGCCAGGTGCTTCTTGGCGGCCCACAGCGCCTGGTCGTAGCCCCCCAGCGGCGAGCCACGGTAGCCGCTGATGAAGCCGGCCGTGTTAAGCCCCGCCATTGCGTCGCGGGTGCGCTGCAGCATGGGCAGCCGCACCAGCGCCTGCACGCCGCTCATGAAGGCGCGGCCATGGTCCAGCGCGTATTTGTCGTCCAGCGTGACGGTCTGCAGCGCGCGCAGGACGTGTTCGGGCAGCGGGGCGTTCATCGGAAGGGTGCTCCTCGGGGTGGCGACCCGTTCGACCTGCCCTTGTGAGGCGGCCGCGCAGGCCATGGGCCAGTATGGCCGGACCGGGCAGTGTAGGGAAATGAGGGCGCGGAGTGCTTTCTCAATTGCGCCCGGATTGCGGACATGTAGCAATTTCCTTGCTTCAATCTGCAGAATTCGCTTCAAATCGCATCGCCATTTCGCCGATCAGGGCAAACCATGAGTTCCGAAGACCCCACCGCCGACGCGCTGGACCGCCACCACATCGCCATCCTGGCGGAGCTGCAGGCCGACGCCCGGCTGTCCAATGCCGAGCTGGCCCAGCGCATCGGCCTGTCGGCCGCGCCCACCTGGCGGCGCGTCAAGTGGCTGGAGGACCAGGGCTACATCACCGGCTACCGCGCCGAGATCGACCGTCGCAAGCTGGGCCTGGGCGTGCTGGCCTTCGTGCGGCTGGACGCCGAGCGCAGCGCCGGCGCCGCCACCAAGCCGCTGGAGGACGCCATCCGCCAGTTGCCCGAGGTCATCGCCTGCCACTACATCTCAGGCACCGGCACCTTTGAACTGCAGGTCATGGTGACCGACCTGGACGCCTTCTCGCGCTTCTCCATCGACACGCTGCTGAACCTGCCCAACGTCAAGGACATCCACACCAGCTTCTCGCTGGGCGAGGTCAAGGCCAGCGGCGTGCTGCCACTGGGCCACCTCGGCGGCTGACAAGGACTCCCAATGCGCCTCGCCCTCGTCTCCGACATCCACGGCAACCTGCCTGCGCTCGAGGCGGTCGTCGCCGACATCGCCCGCCGCGGCGTCGACCAGGTGCTGTGCCTGGGCGACAACCTGTCCGGGCCGCTGCTGCCACGGGAAACGGCGCAATGCCTGATGGCTTCGGGCTGGCACGTGATGGCCGGCAACCACGAACGCCAGATCCTCGAGTGGCAGCCCGGCTCGGGGGGCGCCTCCGACGGCTACGCGTTGTCGCAGCTGGGCAGCGACGAGCTGGACTGGGTGCGCACCCTGCGGCCCATGGAGCAGTGGGCGCCGGACGTCTTCCTGTGCCACGGCACGCCGCGCAGCGACTGCGAGCATTTCCTCGAAACCCCGCGCGCCGGCGTGCTGGGCCTGGCCACGGCCAACGAGATCATCGAGCGCCTGACCGGCCAGACCAGCGCCCTGGTTGCCTGCGGCCACAGCCATCTGCCGCGCTCCCTGCGCAACGCGGCGGGGCAGCTCCTCGTCAACCCGGGCAGCGTGGGCCTGCAGGCCTACGTGGACGACGCGCCGGAACGCTATGTCGTCGAGCGTGGCACGCCAGATGCGAACTACGCCATCGTCGAGCGCCTCGGCGACGCCTGGCTTTGCAGCCAGCATGCCGTGCCCTACGACCACCGTGCGATGGCCGCGCTGGCGCAGCGCAACGGCCGACCGGACTGGGCCCAGGCCCTGCTGACCGGCTACGTGGGCTGACCGCCGCGCCGTCCCCGCGCGGGCCAGGGATAGCCCCCTGCTGGCATAGTCGGCCGCATGGCCCCTCTGCCCCTGCGCCACTTCCTGCTCGCCCTCGCCGTTGTCGCCATCTGGGGCAGCAACTTCGTCGTCATCAAGTACGCGCTGCACACGCTGCCGCCCATGACGCTGGCTGTGCTGCGCTTCAGCTTCGCGCTGGTTCCGGCCTGCTTCTTCCTGCGCCGGCCGGCCGTGGACTGGCGCAACCTGGCCGGCTACGGCGTGCTCATCGGCGTCGGCCAGTTCGGCCTGCTGTACCTGGCGATGCGCAGCCAGATCTCGCCCGGCCTGGCCTCGCTGGTCGTGCAGACCCAGGTCTTCTTCACGCTGCTGCTGGCCGTGCGCATCCGCAAGGAGAAGGTGCTGGGCACGCAATGGCTGGGCCTGGCACTGGCGGCCGGCGGCGTGGGCATCATCGCCTCGCACACCGACGGCACGACGACAGCCCTGGGCGTGACCATGGTGCTGGCCGCTGCCTTCTCGTGGGCCTGCGCCAACCTTCTGACGCAACGGGCCGGCCGTATCGACATGCTGGCCTACGTCGTCTGGAGCAGCGCCTTCGCGGTGCCGCCGCTGCTGGTGCTGGCCTGGCTGATCGACGGCCCCCAGCAGATGGCGGCGGGCGTGCTCGCGGCCGACCTCGGCACCTGGGCCGCCGTGCTTTGGCAGTCGGTGGGCAACACGCTATTCGGGTATGGCGTCTGGAGCTGGCTGCTGGCCCGCCACGCGGCCGGACGCATCGTGCCCATGGCACTGCTGGTGCCGGTGTTCGGCATGGGCTCTGCCAGCCTGTTGCTGGGCGAACCGCTGCCCGCCTGGAAGCTCATCGCCGCAGCGTTGGTGCTGGCCGGTCTGGCGATCAACCTGTTCGGACCCCGGCTTTTGCAGCTGCGCCTCGGACCGGCCCGGGACTAAGCTCCAGCGCATGAAGCGCCGCATGTTGCTACCCTTGATCCTGCTGCCGCTGGCGGCCGGCGCGGCGCCGCCTGCCGTGCCACTCGTCGTCGAGCTGCGCTGGGTGGACAGCAACCTGCCGGCCGCCGCCCAGGGCGGCGTGCGCGATGGCGCCGTCGTCATCGGCACGGCCGGCGCGGTGTCGCCGCGCGGGCCGGGCGTCGTCACGTCCACGGCCACCGCCGCGCCACCCCCGGTCCAACGCCTGCGGGTGCTGAACGGCCAGCGCGCCGACCTGCGGCTGACGACGCGCGAACCGCTGCAGTGGGTGGACGCCGTCGTCGAACTCGACTCCGGCGCCAGACGACCGCCCGGCCCGGCACGCCGCATCTACGCCAGCCCGCGCCAGGGCGAGCGCCACGCGACGCAGTCCTTCACCATCACGCCCACCTGGCCCGGCGGCCGCGCGCCGGTGCGCGTCGCATTCGGCGTGGACAGCGGCGACGAGGCCTTCCAGTCCACGCTGGACCTGCCGCTAGAGCGCTGGCAGACCATTGCGCGCAGCGGCAGCGCCGCCCTGCCGCCGGCGCCCCGCGGCACCCTCAGCAGCCGGGATGCGGCCGGCCAGCCGGAGCGCGAACTGCAACTGCGCCTGTCCGTTCAGCCCTGACGCGCCGGGGCAAAGGCGCCCAACGCACCGTTGATCTGCGGATAGGGCGTCGCTCCGTCGAACAGCTCGGCACCGCCGCCCTCTTCCAGGAACCCAGCCGCCGCCCGCTGCGCGCGGCCCCAGGCCGCCTCGGCGATGGCGCTGCCCGCGCTGATGCGGCGCACGCCCAGGCGCTGCAGCTCGTCAAGCCCCGGCAGCGCCGGCCGCGCCATCACATTGAGCGGCAGCGGTTGGCCGGCCACCAACGCGGCGATGTCCGCCACGGCCGTCACGCCGGCGGCGAAGAGGCCATCCGCGCCGGCCGCCGCGTAGTCGCGCGCCCTCAGCAGCACCTCGTCGGCCGCGCGGCCGGGCGCGAGGTTCTTCAGGTAGACGTCACAGCGCGCGTTGATGAAGAGGTCTATCCCGGCCCGCACCGCCGCGGCCCTGATCGCAGCGATCTTGCGGCACAACAGGGCCGGATCGCCCGCACCGTCCTCCAGGTTGATGCCCACAGCGCCGGCCTCGGCCAGGCGCATGACGTTGTCCGCCGCGGTGGCCGGATCATCGCTGTAGCCGGCCTCGCTGTCGGCGCTCAAAGGCACTCGGGCGACACGGGCGATGCGGCGAATCGCGGCCGCATGCTCCTCGATGGGCAACTGGTTGCCATCGGCATGGCCCAGCGCCCAGGCCAGACCCGCGCTCGTCGTGGCCAGGGCCGGCACGCCCAGCGCTTGCACGAGCACGGCACTGCCGGCGTCCCAGACGTTGGCAATCTTCAGGACCCCGGGGCCCTGGTGGAGTTGGCGGAAGTTCATGACTTTTAGGCGGTGGAGAGGTCG
>NZ_DASWYS010000327.1:0-6802 GCF_036404855.1 Roseateles sp. | reverse complement strand
ACGCGTCGTCGGCGCCGCTGGCCGCGGTGGCCGGCGCGTTCACCGGCCGGTTGCTCAGCGAGCCCGGCACGCCCAGCGCGATGCGCTCGCGGTCGGACTCCTCGCGCATAGCCTCGTTGGTCAGGCGCGGCGCGTCGCCGTACTGCTCGCGCGTCTCCTGCACCCGGTCGTTATCGACCTCTGCCGTCACGGAAACGCGGTAGTTCTCATCGCCCAACACCGGCGCCAGCAGGTCGCGGGCGCTGCGGCGCGCCTCGTCCTGGAAATGCTTGGCGGCGTCGGTGACCTGGCTGCCCTCGAAGCCTTCGCTGAGGTCCACACGCGAGGACAGCAGGTTGCCGGCCTGGTCCACCAGGCTGACGCGCGCCGGGTCCAGGCTTGCGACGCTGCCGGCCACCAGATTGATCGCGGCGGCGATCTGTTCATTGCCCAGCGTGCGGCCCGGCTTGAGCGTCAGCACGACGGAGGCCGTACTCTTCTGGCCGTCCGACAGCACGAAAGACGAGGACTTGGCAATGGACAGGTGCACGCGCGCCGATTCCACCGCGTCCAGGCTCATCATGCTCTGGGCCAGCTCGCCCTCCAGGCCGCGGCGGAAGCGCACGTCCTGCACGAACTGGCTGACGCCCAGCGGGTCGTTGCGGTCCATCAGCTCCAGGCCGGCGGGCAGCTTGGCCACGACACCCTTGGCCGCCAGCAGCATGCGCACCCGGCCCAGCTGCGACTCGGGCACCAGCACCTGGCCGGTCTCGGGGTGCAGACGGTAGCCAACGCGTTCGGCGTCCAGCACCGCCAGCATCTCGGCCGTGGCGACGCGCTCGCGATGGCCGAACACCGGCTTGTAGCCGGCTTGGTCGCGCCACATCAGCATCAGCGCCAGCGCGGTGCCGGCCAGGGCCAGCCCCACCACCGGCAGCAGGCCGCGCGCCAGCCCGCCCGGCAGAGTCGGGAGGCGGTTCCAGGTGGGGCCCAGCCGGGCCGTCAGGGCTTTCATCATGTCGGCCTCAGAGCGGCAGCTTGATCAGCTCGTCCACGGCGCCAACCACCTTGTTGCGCACCTGCATGAGCATGGAGAAGGAAAGGCTGGCCTGCTGGCTGGCGAGCATGGCGCCGACGAGGTCGTCGCTCTCGCCCGTCTCGACCGCCGCCATGCGTTGAGCAGCCTCCTGGTCCTGCCCGTCCACGCCCCGCAGGGCCTGAACCATGCTCTCGGCGAAGCCACCCCCGGCGGCCACGGCGCCGGGCGCCTGCGCCGGGTCGACGTTGGCGGCCAGGCGCTGCGCGTCCTGGTCCAGGCGGGCCATTTCGGCCAGCATGCCCGAGGTCAGCGGCGGTGCCATGGTGGCGTTGACGGCCATTTTCTATTCCTTCTGGTCAAAGGGCTGGCGCCCGCCGCGGGCAAAACCATCCCCTGCCCGGTCAAGGGCATATTTATTCAGTTTCGGTTCGGATTAGCCCACCGGGTCAGTATTCGACCCCGGCCAGGAATTCTTCAGGACAATCTTCGCGAGAAGCGTATCGTCATCTTCACTCCCTCATTTGCCGATTTCGATGTCATTAGGATATTTGTAAATAATATCGGCAGTATTCACGACTTGAATTCAGACCCGGGTCACACTCGCCGGCACGACCAGCCCGCAGCGTCTGGCACGGCGGGCCGGGAACCGGTAACAACCCAAGGAACGAGCCGGCCCGGACGGGCGGCGGACGGCGCCGTCCGCCCGCACGAGTGGGGCGGCAGCGCACGCAAGGTGAAGAGGTTCGGCTCGCTCATGGTTGCAATCTCCAACGGGTGAGTCGGCGGCGAACCCAGCGAATGCCAGCGGTCACAACAGGCCGCATGGAGCGGCCCGGCAGGCGAGAGCGCGGCACCGGCGCAGCGCGCAGTGCGGCAGACTCAGGTCTGGCAACCCCGCTATCGTGATGCACAACCTGCGTTGCGCACGGTAGACCGGAAGCTTTGCGACCCCGACTTTCGCTCGGGTGTGCCCTGATGCAACGGACTGTAGCGAGGCCCGGCAGCCGGATACAAGTTCTTTTTGCTGCGCTGCAGGAACCGCTCTACCCGGGCGTGATTTTGTGCACATGCAGCATGCCGCGAAAGTCCTGTCGCGCATATTTGGCGACCAGCCTCGTCATGTATGAGCGGATGCAATCATCAGATTCTGACGAGCGCTCCCCAAAACAGGGCGACCGCTTGCCTGGCGGACTTAAATTCCACCCAGGCGGGTGACACGTGATTTTTTTCGCAGCGACTCCCCGGCACATTTTCGCAACGCCAGTCAACCCCTTTGCCGCTGATTCAAAATTCGACAGAATCCGCGCCACCCAATACCCGATCGGCCCTGCCAGAATATGCGCAGTTCCGTGTCGCCTCGATATTTGCCACACCTGCCCATGAGCATCCCCGTCCCTCCCTCCGCCCCCGCCGTGCTGGATCCGCGCACGCTGGGCCGGCCGGTGCACCTGCTGCCGCAGTTCACCGGGGAGCTGCGCGAGGCCCTGGGCGACCTCCTGCGCCAGCACAACCGCCGCTACCGTGCGCACTACCAGGTCGGCGACGTCAGCCTGGCCCCTGGGCAGGGTGCGGGCGGCCGCTGGCTGGTCAGCGATGCCGATGTGGGCCGCATGAGCTGCCTGCTTGAGCGCAACCTGGTGCTGAGCCTGATGGCCCACCGCTACGGCGGCGCGCTGGCCGATGTGGCGAATGCACAGCAGACCGCCACCGAAGAACGCCTGCAGGCCTTGCTCTGCCGGCAGGTGCTGGGCTGCGTCCAGCAGGCGCTGGGCCAGCCAGCCACAGAGTTTGCGCTGCAGCACAACCCGCTATCGGGCCTCTCGCCCGGTGGCTGGATGGTGCAGGCCGTCATCACCGAACCCGAGCAAGGCCTGTCCAGCACCGTCCTTGTCGGCCTGGACGGCGCCTGCATGGACCGGCTGCTCAGGCGGCTGGCCGATGGTCAACCGCCGCGCGCGCCGCGCCCGCGCACCACGCAACCCCAGGCCCTGGCGCGTCGCCTCGACGTGAAGCTGCAGGCCCGGCTGCTGCAGCAGACCCTGTCACTGGGCGAATTGCTGGATCTGCGGCCCGGCGACCTCGTGCCCGTGCGCCTGAACCCCAAGGCCACGCAGGTGCTGGTCGATGGCTCGTGCCTGTTCACTGCTTCGGTGGCCGAACACCAGGGCAAGCTGTGCCTGACTTCTTTTGCGGACGCCGACTGACATGAGCAACCCGATGAACATGAACGACAACCAGGCCATCGAGGCGCTGCTGAACGAATTCCCCGAACAGGACCTCGTGCTGCCCGCGGAGGCGCAGCCTGCTGCCCCCGCGGCGCCGGCACGCGACCTGCCCAAGCTGATGCGCAAGATCCCGGTCACGCTGACGCTGGAAGTGGGCGAGGCCAAGGTGTCGCTGTACGACCTGGCCAACCTGCAGGCCGACAGCGTGGTGGAGCTGGACAGCCTCGCCGGCGAGCCGCTGACCATCAAGGTCAATGGCACCGCCATCGGACGCGCCGAGGTCGTCGTCAGCGGTGAGAACTACGGCCTGAAGATCATCGAGATCGACGGGCTGGATCTGGATTCGCTGCAGTCATGAGCCCCTGTCCGGCGGCTCCGAAGGGAGCTTGCTCCCGCCCGGCGGGACAGCGCGCAGCGCGAAGGGTGCTGCGATGAAGCGATTCAAAGCCCTGGGCCTGATGGCCCTGGGCGTGGGGCTGTCGCTGCTGCACCACCCGGTGATGGCGCAGACCCTCAAGATCGCCGGCGCCCAGCCCGGCGCTGCCTCGGGCGACTTCACGGTCAAGACCCAGGTCCTGATCATCATGACCCTGCTGGGGCTGCTGCCCTCGCTGGTGCTCATGATGACCAGCTTCACGCGCTTCGTCATCGTGCTGTCGCTGCTGCGCCAGGCGCTGGGTCTGCAGCAGGGCCTGCCCAATCGGCTCATCACCGGCGTGGCACTGATCTTGACCATCCTCGTCATGCGGCCCATCGGCACGCAGATCTGGGAACAGGCCTTCGTCCCCTACGACGCCGAGAAGATCACGCTGACGCAGGCGCTGCAGGTGGCCGAGGCGCCGATGTCGCGCTTCATGCTCGCGCAGACCAGCAAGACCGCCCTGTCCCAGGTCGCCAAACTGGCCGGTGAAGAAGGCGTCACCGAACCTACGGCACACAGCTTCCCGGTCAAGCTCTCGGCCTTCGTGCTGTCGGAGCTGAAGACCGCGTTCCAGATCGGCTGCATGCTGTTCATCCCCTTCCTGGTCATCGATCTGGTCGTTGCCTCGGTGCTGATGGCCATGGGCATGATGATGCTCAGCCCGCTGGTGATCTCGCTGCCGCTCAAGCTGCTGCTGTTCGTGCTGGTGGACGGCTGGACACTGACCGTCAACACGCTGGTGTCCAGCGTCAGGATGGTGAACTGATGAGCCCCGAGATTGCCGTCGACCTGATGGGCGAGGCCGTGCATATCGTCATGCTGCTGGCCCTGGTGCTGGTGCTGCCCGGATTGCTGGTGGGCCTGCTGGTGAGCCTGTTCCAGGCCGCCACGCAGATCAACGAACAGACGCTGTCCTTCCTGCCCAAGCTGCTGGTGACGCTGCTGGCGGTGACGCTCACCGGGCGCTGGATCGTCGGATACCTGATGGACTTCTGCGTCTCGATCTTCGAGCGCGCCGCCACCTTGGTGGGGTGATGGACGTCGTCTTCCCGCAGTTGCTGGCGCTGCTGAGCGGGCTGTGGTGGCCCTTCTGCCGCACGCTGGCCATGCTCAGCGCCGCACCGATGATCGGCGAGACGCTGGTGCCGGTGAGCGTGCGGGTGCTTCTGTCGCTGGTGCTGGCGGTGGTGCTGCTGCCGGTGTCGCAGAGCACGGCAATGGCGGGCCTGTCCCCGTGGTCGTTGCAGGGCGTGGCCGCCGCGGCCGAGCAGGCGGTACTGGGCTTCGTGCTGGGCCTGTCCTTCCACCTGGCGATGGCCGCGATCACGGTGCTGGGCTATCTTCTGTCGTCGCAACTGGGGCTGGCGATGGCGATCATGAACGACCCGCTCAATGGCAGTTCCTCGGACGTGATCTCGGCGCTGCTCAGCGTGCTGTGCATGCTGGTGTTCTTCAGCGTCGACGGCCACCTGCTGCTGTTGGGCGTGCTGGGCCAGAGCTTCAAGGCCTGGCCGGTGGGCTCGGGGCTGCTGTCCATCTCGCTGGAAACCGTCGCCTACAACGTGGCATGGCTGTTCTCGGCAGCGCTGCTGCTGGCGCTGCCCGTGGTGCTGTCCACATTCGTCGTTCAGATGGGCCTGGGCCTGCTGAACAGGGTTGCACCGACGCTGAACCTCTTCTCGCTGGGCTTCGCAGTGGTGACGCTGTTCGGCCTCTTCATGCTGTCGCAGATGCTCAGCTTCGTGCCTGCGCACTACCTGCGAATGACGGAGCGCGTGCTGGAGATGATCGGGCAAGGTCTGCGCGGAGCGGGCCATGTCTGACAACACCAGCGGCGACAAGACCGAGAAGGCGTCAGACCAGAAGCTGCGCAAGGCGCGCGAGAAGGGCCAGGTACCTCGCTCACGCGACCTTTCCATGGCAGTGGGCGTACTGCTGGGCTTCAAGCTGATCACGCTGCTGATGCCGCTGTACCTGGAGGACTTCAGACAACTCTTCACGCTGGGCTTCGCGCTGCTGGAGGCCGACGGCGCCCAGGACAACGTCTGGTCGGCCAGCTTCCTCCACGTGATGAGCCTGCTGGCCAAGATCTGCCTGCCGCTGCTGGTGCTGCCTGCCGTGGCGCTGCTGGCGTCCGTCATGCCCGGCGGCCTGGTGTTCAGCACTTCGCGCTGGATGCCGGACTTCTCCCGCATGTCACCGATCTCCAATCTAGGGCGCCTCTTCAGTGCCAAGCACTACAGCGAGCTGGGCATCTCCATCGCCAAAGTGGCCTGCGTGCTGGCGCTGCTGGTGCATATGAGCCGCAGCCTCGGGCCGAGCTTCCTCGAGCTGCAGGGCCAGAGCCTGGATCAGGCCCTGCTCAACGGCACCGGCCTGATGCTGGACGCGCTGCTGTCGCTGGCCGGCGTGCTGCTGTTGTTCGCCTTGATCGACGCTCCGCTGCAGCATTTCTTCTTCATGCGCGGCCAACGCATGAGCAAGCAAGAAGTCAAGGACGAGCACAAGCAGCAAGAAGGCAGCCCCGAGGTGCGTCAGCGCATCCGGCAACTGCAGCGCGCGATGGCCCAGCGCGCCGTGCGCAAGACCGTGCCGCAGGCCGACGTCGTCATCGTCAACCCCGAACACTACGCGGTGGCGCTCCGCTATGACGACGAGCGCGCGGAGGCTCCCTTCGTTCTCGCCAAGGGCGTGGACGAGATGGCCCTCTACATCCGCGAGATCGCGCGCCAGCACGGCGTTCAGACCCTCTCGCTTCCGCCGCTGGCTCGCGCCCTCTACAACAGTTCACAGGTGCAGCAGCAGATCCCCGCCTCGCTGTACCAGGCGGTGGCCCAGGTGCTGAGCTATGTGATGCAGCTCAAGGCCTTCCAGACCGGCAAGCGCCGCAGCGCTCCCCCTCCGCCCACCGATTTGCCGGTGCCCTCGCACCTCTCGGACCCGCAGACCCCATGAATTTCCTCAGCCGACTCCAGGCCCAGCTCGGTCCCTACCGCTTCGCAGCGCCACTGTTCCTGCTGGCCATCCTCGGGATGGTCATCCTGCCGCTGCCGCCGGTGCTGCTGGATGTGCTTTTCACGTTCAACATCGTGCTGGCGCTGGTGGTCATCCTCGTCAGCGTGAACAGCAAGCGGCCGC
>NZ_DASWYS010000326.1:0-7651 GCF_036404855.1 Roseateles sp. | reverse complement strand
GACGATGCCGATGAAGGTTGCGCCGTACAGCAGGGCACCGGCCAGCGCCGCCACCAGCCCTCCGGCCAGCACCGGCAGCAGCACACCGACGATCTGCGCGCCGAAGGCGATCAGCAGCGCACCGACATCGCCTGTGCGCCGCGCGATGCGATCCCACACGAACACTGCCGGCGTGGCCGCCAGACCGACGAGCAGCCAGGCCCACGGGCCCTGCCCCGCCAGCAGCGGCTGCTTCTCGACAATGGCGACGGTGAAGGTCGCGTTGATGACGAAGCCCCACCCAGCGCAGAAATAGGCCGCGACCATCAGCGCCATCCAGCGCCGACTCGGGTTCTGGCCGGCCGACGCCTTGACGGGCGGCGGCGGCACCGGCGGGCGCCACCACCAGGCTGGAATCAGGAATAACAGGCCCAGCAGCGCAAAGCCTTCCCATTGCGCGGCCCAGCCCAGGTCCAGCCGCGCCATGCCCATCGCACCCAGGGCCGACACGACGATGCCCAGCCCGAGGCCAATAAAGTAGATGCCCAGCTC
This sequence comes from Roseateles sp., assembly GCF_036404855.1. Taxonomy (GTDB): domain Bacteria; phylum Pseudomonadota; class Gammaproteobacteria; order Burkholderiales; family Burkholderiaceae_C; genus Pelomonas. The sequence goes on along the minus strand of NZ_DASWYS010000326.1, from coordinate 7,120 downwards.
GGGCCGGCGCCCTGAACGCATCAGCCAGCCCTGCACCAGGCCCGAACCCAGAAGCATGCCGGCGGCACCGCACAAGCCCCCGACATAGCGGGACACGGCCCACGCGCCGAAGGACGAACTCCAGCCCATGAGCGCCGTGACGAGAAGGGCCATGGGCAACCCCCAGCTGTACAGGCGGTGGCGCCAGCGCGGGTTCTCGATCCAGGCCGCCAGCAGCGCTCCGCTCATATAGCCGGCGTAGTTGATTGCCGCCAGCAGCCCGCCGTCGGCCAGGCCCAGGCCCGCCTGCGCCTGCATCTGCGGCAGCAGCGGCGTGTAGGCGAAGCGAGCCAGGCCTATCGTCAGCACCAGCGCGCAGATGCCGCCCAACAGCACCTGCCAGGCCGCAAGTGGGAAAGTACGCATGGCCCGCAGCCTACCCCGGGACTTGCAAAGCCGGCGCGCGCACCCAGCTGATCTGCCATGGCCCTGCTCATCTGCTTCTGCCTCGTCCTGCTAGCCGCCGCCGGTATCGCACTGTGGCCGGTGTGGGTGAGGCGGCGACGCGAGCGCGTCGCCAGCCGCCCCTTCCCGGCCGCCTGGCGCCGCCTGCTGCGTCGGCATGTGCCGCTGGTCGCCCGGCTGCCGGCGCGCCAGCAACTGCGGCTCAAGGGGTTGATGCAAATCTTCCTGGCCGAAAAGCCCATTCTTGGCTGCCGCGGCCTGCGCGTGACGGACGAGGTCCGCGTGACCATCGCGGCGCTGGCCTGCCTGCCACTGCTGGGCGCGGCGCGCGGCGTCTACCCGGAACTGCGCCAGGTGCTGGTCTACCCGAGCGCCTTCGTCGTCGACCGGCCGGTAACGGAATCCGGCGGCGTGCTGTCGGACCAGCGTCGCGTGCTTGCTGGCGAGAGCTGGAGCCAGGGCCAGGTGCTGCTCGCCTGGGACGAGGTGAAGCGGGGCGCGGCCACGCCTGGCGACGGGCACAACGTCGTCATTCACGAGTTCGCCCACCAGTTGGACCAGGCCGGTGGCCCTGCCAACGGCGCGCCCGCGCTGCCGACGGCAGAGGCCTACCGGCGCTGGTCGACGGTGATGCAGAACGAGTTCGACGCGCTGCGCTGGCGGCTGACGAGCGGCGGTGAGCCGGGTTTGATTGATGCCTATGCGGCCACAGACCCCGCCGAATTCTTCGCGGTGGTCAGCGAACTGTTCTTCGAGCGCCCCGTCGAGCTGGCTGCCGGCCATCCGGAGCTTTACGCCGAACTGAGCGGCTATTACCGCCTCGATCCGGCATCCTGGACATAGGCCGCCAGCCCGTCAGAACCCCAACGAAGCCAGCAGATCATCCACGTCGTCTTGCTTGAGCGCCTTGTCAGGCGTCTGCACGCCGTGGAGTTCGGTGGAGGCGTTGTCCGCGGGGACGGGCGCGGGCAGGGACTCGATCAGGTCGTTAAGCGCCGGCTCCGCGCGCTCCAGCATTCTGCTGACCTTGTTGATGACCTGGCCGGAGAGATCCTGGAAGTCCTGCGACATCATGATCTCGGTGTGCAGCGACTTCTCACGCGACGCAAAGCTGGCGGCATCGGCCGCATAGGCAGCGCACAACTTCATCAGCGCGCGTGCGCGGTCGGTGCTGATGTTGGTGGACAGGGCCAAGCGGTTCAGCGCATCGGACAGCTCGCGGCCCTTCTTGCGCACGGCCTCGGCATCCGCCTGAGCAGCCTCGACGAGGTTGAGCACCTTGGTGGCCGCCTGCTCTGTCATGCTGCGCACGTAAGCCAGACGCTCCCGGGCATCAGGCAGCTCGTCGACGACGCTGTGCAGGATCTGGGCGGCATCGGCCCGGATCATGGCTTGAATGGATGCGTCGGACATCTGAACTCCCTGGGTGCTCCCGCCACCGGCGACGGATTTGGGAAGTTTAGAAGTCCGTCCCCATTCAATCAGCTTCGCAAACCGGGCCGAACGCGGCCTTTGTCACGCTGCCAGCTGCCGACGCGTTCATCAGGCCACCAGGCAGGCCCGCAGCGCGGCGATCTGTGCCGCGTCCAGACGGCCAGCGGCCTCCGCCAGCACGAGCTGTCGCCGGGCCAGCGCCAGCAGCAGGTCGGCATCCAGGCCGGCATCGGCCAATGCGTGCAGATGGCGCGTCAGCACGGCGACATCGCCGCGTGCAATGGGGCCGGAAACGGCGCCGGCAAGTCCACGCGCCAACGCCGTGTCCAGCGCCCCATGGCTCAGCGGCGCCAGGGCAGGCAGGGCATCAGTGGGCGCCAGGCCGGCGGCGGCCCACAGGGCCTGGGCGTCGGCCAACACGGCCAAAACGCCGCTGGCGGCAAGGTTGGCCGCCGCGTGATAGGCCGCCCGCGCCTGGGCCGCCATGGGCGAGGGCAGCGCCAGCGGCACCAAGCCCAATGCCCGGGCAAGCGCCTGCAGCGCCGGCCGGTACACATCGTCGGCTTCGATGCCCACGTACGCTCCCGCCAGGTCGGCATCGCCGGCCAGCAACTTCAGCGGATGAAAACCGGCAGCGACGGGGGCCGGCGCCAGCGCTGCCAGCGACGTCGCGCCGCTGCAGTGCAGCGCGAGCTGGCCGGCACGCCAGGGCAGCGTCGTGGCGGTCGCCGCGATGTGGTCATCAGGCACCGTCAGCCAGACCCAGTCGGCCGCGCGGGTTGCGTCGCCAGGCAGCAGTTCGCCCACGCCAGGCGAGCGCCGCCCGACGACGACCTCCTCGCCTGCGGCCTGCAGCGCCGGCACCAGCGCGCGCGCCAGGCGGCCGTAGCCGACGACGGCATGGATCATGCGCGCCAGACCGTCAAGGCTTCACGAACTTGAGCGTCATACGGTCGCTCTCGCCGATGGCCTGGTACTTTGCTCGGTCCTTGTCCTTGAGCGCATAGGTCGGCGGCAACGTCCAGACGCCATCCGGGTGGTCAGCCGTGTCCTTGGGGTTGGCGTTGACCTCGCTGCGGCCCGCCAGCTTGAAGCCTGCGTTCTCGGCGAACTTGATGACGACGGCCTCTTGCACATAGCCCGAACCGGCCTTGGGATCCTGCGTGCGCGAGGCCGGCAGGCGGTGCTCCTCGACACCCAGCATGCCGCCCGGCTTCAGAGCCTTGAAGGCCGCGTCGAAGACGGCCTGGGCCGTGCCGCCGTTCATCCAGTTGTGCACGTTTCGGAAGGTCAGCACCATGTCGGCGCTGCCGGGCGGGGCGATGTCGAACTGCCCCTTGCCAGGGTTGAAGCTGGTGATGGTGACCTTGCCGTAGACGCCCAGAGACTCCATCTTGGCCTTGAAGCGGGCGCTGCCGCCGTCCGCGGCGTAGAGCTGTCCACGCTCGCGCAGGTAGGGCGCAAGGATCTCGGTGTACCAACCACCGCCGGGAGACAGTTCGACGACGGTGTCGGTGGGCTTGATGCCAAAGAAGCTCAGCGTTTCATAGGGATGGCGCGCCGGGTCGCGCGCCACGTTCCCGACACTGCGGTGCTCGGCCGCGACGGCGGCCTTCAGTGGGTCGGCCGCCTGGGCGTGGGCGCCGGTGGCAACGGCGGCAGCAAAGGTCGCGGTGAGCCAAATCTTCATGGGTGCAGTCTCCTGTTCGAGGCGGGCCAGTATCCATCTCGGCCGCACCCGTGCCGAAGGTCAGCCCGCCGGCCGCGACCGCGCTTCAGCGCCGGGGCTTGGGCGGCTTCTTCGCACCGCTGGAATCGGCCGGCGCCACGACGCCCTTCACTGCGGCCTGCGCCAGCTTGAAGAACACATCGGTGTTGTCGATGACGCCGGTGAAGGCCAGTGCGCCGGGGCCGTAGGCCGACAGCGGCACGTCGGTTGCTGTGTGCACCGCCTGCTCGCCGGGCACCTGGCCGGTCACCTGGTACTCACCCAGCGCGTCGTCGCGCTCAGCCGCATTGGCGGGGTACCACTTCAGCGGCATCCCGCTGGCGAACGGCTGTTGGCCGTCGCGCTGCGGCGTCCTCTTGGTCCGCCAGTCCTCGTAGCGGTCGGCATTGGCGCCGTAACCCACCAGCAGGCGGTAGTCGATGTCGGTGGTCTCGGGGTACCCATCGGCCGCCAGTTTGTAGTGTGGGAAGCCGGCCTTCTCGTACACGCCCACGACGCTGTTGCGCAGGTTGGCTACACCCTTCTTGGTCGCCAGCTCCGCGAGCTTGGCATCGGTCACGATGGAGCCGCCAATCAGTGCCGCGCCGGAGCATTCATGGTCGGCCGTGACGATGACCAAGGTGTCACCGCGCTCTGCCGCGAAGTCCTGCGCCACGCGCACGGCGCGGTCGAACTCCAGCGTGTCCAGCATCCAGCGCTCGGTGTCCATGTTGTGGGCCTGCTTGTCGATGGACGCGCCTTCGATCATCAGCACGAAGCCCTTGGGCGACTTCTTCAGCACGTGGATGGCCTTGGCCGCCATCTCGTCCAGCATGGGCTGGTCGGGCAGGCCGAAGTCCTCGACGACGCTGGCGCCGCCCAAGCCGTTCCTGTCGGTGCCCCGGCGGCCGTTGATCTTGTCCAACGCCACGTTCATGTTGGAGAACGCAAACAGGCCCAGCAGCGGCTTGCCTGCATCAGCCTTGTCGAGGTCGCTCTTCGTCGCGGCATAGCTGTAGCCGGCGGCCTGGAAGTCGTTGATGAGGTTGCGGCCTTTGTCCAGCGCGCCAGCGCTCACGCCCCAACGCTTCACGATTTCGGCGGTGTGCGGGTCGGTGGCGGAGAAAGCGTAGTCGTTGGTGTCGGTGCGCGCCGAGCCGGGCGTGCCAGCGGGCAGGAACCACTTGCGGCCGCCGCCCATCAGCACGGTCAGGCCGGTGTGGGACCGGTCGTCAAAGAACTGGTCCACGATGCCCGTGCCGGCGCCACGGTTGCTGGTGTGCACGGCGTTGCCCGCTGGCGTGGCGTCAAAGACGTCGGCCGTCGTCACGATGCCCAGTTGCTTGCCCTGCGTGCGATGCAGGTACTCGGAGAGGTACTCGACACGCGGGTTGTCGAAGGGGTCCGCCGTGTCATCAGGGAACACGCCCTCCTCGTTGTTGTTGTTCTTGTTGCCGCTGACATAGGCCGTCATGCCGGGGGAGGAGTCCGTGACGATGGAGTTCAGCGATGAAGTCTTGACCAGCGCCGTGGCCGAGAAGCTGTCCATGGCCAGCGGCTCGATGGCCTTGCCCTGCGCATAGCCGTGCACGATGCGCGCGGCGGTGCGCTGGGAGGCGCCCATGCCATCGCCCAGCAGGATGATGATGTTCTTGATCCTGGGGCCCATCGCGGCCGCGAAGGGCACGACCTCGAAGTTGCCCTTGGCGACGACGCTCTGCCCGTCGGTCTGTGTGGCCTCGACGCTGAACTCGTGCCGACCCGCGGTAGCAACGCTGACGGCGCGCACGGTGGCGATGGCCGCCTCAGCGGCCAAGCCCTTCACGCAGCCTGCCGAGCAGTCGCGCAGCGCGACGGTAGCACCCACCGGCTTGCCGTCGACGACGAAGCGCGCGACCGCGATCTTCTGCCCCGCATCGGGCCGGATGGTGGCCTGCAGGTCGAAGCGCTGGCCGGGCAGGAATCGGGCGATGACGGGGTCGGTGCGACTGCTGGAGAACAGCTCGCTGGGCGGCGTCAGCCGCGTCACGGTGGGTGCAGCGACGGCGGAACCGGCAGCGATGGCGGCAAGGAGCAGGACGGGGTGTTTCATCGTCTTTCGGAGGAGGTCAATTCGAATGGGCTGCGGCCGCCGCCGCAGGCTGGGCGGCCAGCGCGCCGGGCGCCAGGTGCAGCCGCAGCCAGGACACGCGCCCGGTTTCGTCCTCGGCGGGGCCGTATTCGAGGCGGCCGCTCAGCGCCAGCGGCCCGGCCTGATGGGCAACGACACGGGCGCGCTGGGCATCCGGCAGCAGCACGGTGACAGTGGCGGCGGGCAGGTCGTCGGCCTCGCCGTCGGCATGCTCGGACATGGCGACAGGCCGCGGCGTCAGCAGGAAACGCCCCGGTTGCACGTGCTCGCGCTGCACCATGAAGCCGACGATACGAACCTCGCGACCGTGGGCGGCCAGCAGCCGGGCCGTCGGCTCCAGGCCGCGAGGGCCTGCGGGCTGCACGAAGAAGTCACCAAAGCCGAGCTCCAGCGGTTCCTCGACACCACGGGTGGCGGATGCGGTGGCGGTCAGGCCGCTGAGGGCCAGCAGGACGAGCAGCAGCTTCATGCAGGGCAGCGTTGCAAAGCCGACGATGCTGGCCGTGCTGCGTGACAGGGGCGTGACGGCCGCCGGGGGCGCCGCGCTGTCTCAGGCCAACAGGTCGGCCCAGATCCTGGCCTGCTTGCGCCAACCGCTGACATTCGGATGGATCTCGTTCTTCCAGTCGCCGCTGCTACCGGTCGCGTCAGGCGAGGCAGGGGCCAGTACGCCGGTGGTGGGTACCACCTGGACTCCCGTGCGCCCCGTCGGCCAGCCGCTCACTGCGGCCTTGATGTCGTTGAACAAGCCCGCCGTCAGCGACGGCCACAGCACAGGGTGTATATGGTTCTTGAGGTAGGCCGTCCAGAGCCAGGGGCCAACCAGGCCTGCAATGGCCGGCGCATTGCGGGCGACCGGCGTGTCGTAGCAGTTCAGCAGCAGCGGCGTGTCCGCGTTCTTGACGCTGGCCCTCAGCGCCTGGTACATGGCGTCGAAGTTGGGATTGAGGTAGTCACCGACCAGGGTAGCCAGGGCGTCCTGCCGGACGCAGGCGTAGCCATTGGTGGGCAGGGGCTGGCCCTGCATGTCACTCAGCAGGCCTTCGCCCGGCGCTTCGTCACGGGCCGCGTCGATGAAGTCGTTGCCGCCAGCGCTGAGCAGCACGGCGTCATAGCTCAGTTGCTTGAGCCACCACAGGTAGTCGCCACTCATCGTCTTGGAGATGCGCTGCAGCGTCTGCCCCGACGTGGAGATGTTGATGATCAGGTGGGTCTTGCCACGCCGGTTGAACTCGTCGGCGAGGAAGAACGGCAGCGAGCCTTGGACCGCGGCGCTGGCGTCCATCCAGGAGTCACCCTCGGCGAGAAAGGTCTTCTCGAAGGGGCCAAAACGGTCAGCCTGTTCGGGGTGGATCAAGTAACGGCTCCCCGTGATGACCACTGACGTCATGAACGGCCCTTTC
>NZ_DASWYS010000325.1:0-8059 GCF_036404855.1 Roseateles sp. | reverse complement strand
CTATTTCATGGGGACCCGTGATTTGCAATCGAGAATGATTCTTATTACAGTCCGTCCATGCCGCCCGCTGCCCTACCGCCCAAGCCCCCCGAGCCTGACCAGACCCGCCGCATCGACAGCGCGACGTTGCTCGGCCCGCGTGGCGAGGTGTTCATCCTTCATCAGGACCAGGTCTATCGCCTGCGTGTCACGGCTCAGGGCAAGCTCATCCTGACCAAGTAGGGGCTCGCAGCCCCGTTTCCCCCACGCGCCAGCCAGCCGTCGCCCGCCCGCGCCTCCTTCGGAGACCTCCAATGGCCGACACCTGTTGCGCCGCGCGCGCCAACGCACCTTCCACCCCCGGTTCGCGCCGCCGCCGCCTGTGGGAGCTGGGCAGCCATGCGCACTGCCCCGTTGTCGGCGTCTGCGTACCGCTTGAGCGCGTGCGCGTGCTGGCGAGGAAGCTGCTCGCGTTGCAGGGCGACGAGGACGACTACACGCTGCACTGCAGCCTCGTCACGGCCGCCGCGCGGCGCAACGCCGTGGCCGAGGCCTTGCAGAAGGATCTGGAGCAGCGCTTCACACTGGACGTGCGCAGCGCTGCCCAGGCCAAGTGCCGTGACGACCTGATGGCGTGGTGGCGCGCTCGCGCGGTGCAGGGCGAGGCCATCGCCGGGGCGCTGTGGGCGACGCTGACGCATGCGCGTTGTGACGAATGGTTGGAGATGCGTGTGCTGGGCCAAGTGCACATGCTGCAGCACCAGCTTGGCGCCGCACAGCGCGTGGATCTTGCGCGCCACCGTGAGCTGATCGCCGAACATCAGGCGCTGGCCCGCGACTACGCCGAGGTGCAACGGCGCGTGACCGCCTGGAGTGCGGAGCGCGCCCGCGAGCAACAGGCCTGGGAGCAGGAGCGCGTGCAGCAGCGTGCGCAACATATCAGCCTGCAGACCCAACTGGCCCAGGCGCTGGAGCAATTGCAGCAGTTGCAGGCGGCCCGCCCGGACCTGCCCGAACGCGAGGCCTTGCGGGAGCGCCTGGCCGAGCAGGTGGAGCGCAGCCAGGTGTTGCAGCGCGAGGTCAACCGGCTCATGGTGCGCACGCCCTTGGTGGTGGCGGCGCCCCGTGCTGAGCTGGCTGCGCCCGCCGGGGAGGAGGTCGAGACCGCCGAGCCTGTCGAGGCCGCGACCCTGGTGAACCGCGTGGTGCTCTGCGTCGGAGGACGAGGCGGCAGCGTGCCCCATTACCGCCAGGCTGTGGAGGGCTGCGGTGCGCAGTTCCTGCACCACGATGGCGGCAGCGAGCACCGGCCGGCGCAGCTGGAACCCCAGCTCGCCGCGGCCGATCTCGTCATCTGCCAGACCGGCTGCATCAGCCACGACGCCTACTGGCGCGTGAAGGACCATTGCAAGCGCCACCACAAGCGCTGCGTCTTCGTGGACACGCCCGGACGCGGCGCTTTCGAGCGCGCGCTGGTGCAGGCAGCGGCGAGGGAAGGTGCCGAGACGACGGCCTGAACAGCCGCCGATTGCGCGAATGCGGCACGACGGCGCCTCCTGACGCCCTGGTGGGGCGGGCCGAGCGGCAGCCAGTTCCAGATCCACGCGGGTGAGGTTCCGTGGCGGCCTGCGGGCGCGGTTCCTGCAGCAGCACGGCCAGCATCTGCTTAGCGACAGCGACCGGGGTTGGAGCGCGGCTGCCGCACACCATCTCCTCGCGAGTCCCCTGAGACGGGGCCCGCCATGGCCCGAATCGGGCGGCGCCCCGGGGCGGGTATTTGGCGGGCGCTGCCTAGAGCGCCAGCGCCGCGACGCCGGCAGCGATCAGGACCGCACCGGCCAAGCGCCAGCCGCGCTCGCCTTCGCCCAGCAGCTGCCCGCCCAGCAGCGCAGCGAACAGCATGGACACCTCCCGCGCCGGCGCCACGCGTGACAGCGGGGCCTCGCGGACGGCCAGCAGCACGAGGATGTAGGCCAGCGGCCCCAGGGCCGCAACGGCCAGCACGCCGCGCCAGGAGCGGCGCAGCTCAGGCCAGAAGCTGTGTGGCTGGCGCAGCAGCGTGGGCAGTTGCAGCGGGACGCGCAGCACATTGCCGAAATAGTCCAGCAGAAGCGGCGAGACGGCCAGCAGCTTGACGGCATAGCCGTCCAGCACCGTGTAGCCGGCAATCAGCGCGCCGGTGGCCGCACCCCAATAGACGCCGTGGCGCCGCCGCCGCGCGGCTGCGGCATCCTGGCCGCCGCCACGACCGATGAGGCGCGGCCCCATCGTGATGAGCAGGATGCCGCCGACGACGCCCGCCAGGCCCAGTGCGCCGTAGATGCCCAGGTGCTCGTCCAGCAGGGCGACGGCCGCCAGCGCCGACAGCAGCGGCCCGCTGCCGCGAGCGACCGGGTAGACCACGGTCAGGTCGCTGGCCCGGTAGCCGGCGATCAGGCAATTGAAATAGGCCAGGTGCACCACGGCGCTGGCCACGACGAAGCCCCAGATCAGCAGCGACCAGCGCGGCAGCTCGTCCAGCCCCACCCACAGCACGGCGGGCAGCCACAGCACCACCACGCCGAGGGCGCAGCTGAAGACGAAGTGCGTGCCGCCGCCCCACTTCTTGGCGGCGAGATTCCAGGCGGCGTGGAGGAGGGCGGCGGCGAGGACGAGTGCGAGCGCGTGGGCCGGCATCAGTACATGAGGCGGTCCGGCCGGATATCGCGCAGGATTGTGGTCGCGATCTCCTCGATGGACTTGTGCGTGGACGACAGCCAGGCGATGCCCTCGCGCTTCATCATGGCCTCGGCCTCGTTGACTTCGTAACGGCAGTTCAGCGTGTCGGCGTACTTGCTACCCGGACGGCGCTCGTTGCGGATGGAGGCCAGGCGCTCGGGGTCGATGGTGAGGCCGAAGCACTTGCGCTTGTGCGGCAACAGCGGCGCGGGCAGCTTGCGGCGCTCGAAGTCCTCGGGGATGAGCGGGTAGTTGGCGGCCTTGATGCCGTGCTGCATCGCCAGGTACAGCGAAGTGGGCGTCTTGCCGCAGCGGGACACGCCGACCAGGATGACCTCGGCCGTGTCGAGGTTCTTGGACGACTGGCCATCGTCATGCGCAAGCGAAAAGTTGATGGCCTCGATGCGGTCGTGGTATTCCTGGCTCTCGGCAACGTCGGAGAAGCGGCCGACGCGGTGGTTGCTCTTGATGCCGAACTCGTCTTCCAGCGGTTCGATGAAGGTGCCGAACATGTCCATCACGCGGCCCTGGCAGTGCTCACGCACCACCTTGAGCACGTCGCGGTCCACGAGGGTGGCGAAGACGATGGGCCGCTGGCCTTCGCGTTCGCCGACCTCGTTGATCTCGGCAACGACGGCGTGGGCCTTGTCGGCGGAGTCGATGAACGGCCGGCGCACGTGGCGGGCCTTGATGGAGAACTGCGCGAGGATGGAGTTGCCGAAGGTCTCGGCGGTGATACCGGTGCCGTCGGAGACGAAGTAGACGGTTCTGGCGTTCATGGCAGCGGCTCCGATCGGTTCTGAGGGCGCGGCCATGATAGCCAGCGGAAGGCTCAGGCCACGGCCTTGAGTCTCCCCAGCAGCTCGCTCATGACGGCGCTGTCCTCGTCCGGCAGCAGGCCGGCACGCAACAGGCATTCGCGCTCCAGCTCGCGCAGCCTCCATTCCAGCTCGCCGACGACCGTCATCAGCTCGACCTGCAGCTCGGCGTCGCGCTGTTCAGCCAGGCTGGCGACGAGGGCGTCGAGGTCGTGGGTGTCCAGGCCGGTGCTGGAGAAGGCGGTCTGGATGCGCAGTTGGCGCTGCAGAGCAGCCTCGAGGACGGCGCGCAGGCTGGGGCGGGCCGTGGCAATGCGCTCGTCGATCCAGGGGCGGGCGTCGCGGAAGCGTCCCAGCGTGGCAACGATGGCGATGACGCGCGGGATCGCCGACTCCAGCGGCACCGGATCGACAGCCGCCGTGGCCACCGGCTCGCCGCCCTGGGCAGCCAGCGTGATGGCTTCTGTGAGTTCGCGGCTGAAATCGCCGGGGATGAGCTTGGTGGCCACGCTGGCGCGCGTCAGCGGCGTCCCGCTGTTCTCGATCAGGGCCATCAGCCATTCGGCGGCCGCCAGGATCTGGCCGTTCAGGGGCAGGGCCGCGCCCTGCACGCCCCGCGGGTAGCCGAAGCCATCGAGCCGCTCGTGGTGGTGGAGCACGGCGCTGGCGACCTCCCGACCGGCGCCGGGCATGTTGCGCAGCACCCGCTCGCCGGTCACAGGGTGGGAGGCGACGTGCCGCCATTCCTGCGGGCCCAATGGGGTGCCGGGGCGGATGTACTTGGGGTCGATGTAGAGCTCGCCGACGTCGTGCAGCAGCCCGGCCAGCGCCAGCATGCGGTGGCGGTCGGATTCGCCGGGCAGCAGGCGGCGCGACAGGGCCAGTGCCAGGAGCGCGACGCCCACCGTGTGCTTGAGGCGGTCGCCCTGGTATTGCGCGTAGACCGTCAGCAGCGACTGGACCGGATTGCTGAGCTTGAGCGTGGCCAGCGTCGTTGGCGCGGCGGGATAGAGGTCATGGGCGCAGATGGCCTTGAGCAGTGGATGCTGCTCCAAGAGAGCATCGCCGATGGGCCCGAAACTCCGAGGAATGACGCCCTCGGCGACCTGGATGCAATCTTCCAGCGGCTTCTGCAGCTTGTGCATCAGCAGCCGCTCGCGCACGCTGTCGTTGATCTGCGCACCCCTGGCCAGCAGTTTGATGCCGCTCTGGCTGACGATGTCTTCGATCGCCTCCACCGGTCGCGCCTCGGCCGTGTGAATCACATGTTCCAGGTAATGGCGGTTGACTTCGGGGGCGGGTTCGGTGGTCACGCGGTCAATTGTGCACAGTGCACGGTTACACGCCGGTACGCAGCGCCTAGAATCCGGCCCAATTCCTCGCGAATCAGCCCTCATGCGCGCTCCCGCCCTCCAAGAAGAATTTAGAAATGGATGGAGCTGCGCTTGCCTTGAGCCCCTTTGCTCGGCAGCCTTCCCCATGGGCGGCCTGGACGACGCGACGACACCGGTTTTTCAACCTCCCGGAGTTTCCCAATGTCCACCCTGTTCGAGGCGACCGCCCTGGTCGTACCGTTTGAGAACCTGAGGATGACCGATGTCGAGGCAGTTGGCGGCAAGAACGCCAGCCTCGGCGAAATGATCTCGCAGCTCGCCGCCAGCGGCGTGCGCGTCCCCGGAGGGTTCGCCACCACGGCGCACGCCTTCCGGCAGTTCCTCAAGCACGAGGGCCTGGACGCGCGCATCGCGGCGCGCCTTGCCTCGCTCAACACCGACGACGTCCGCGCGCTGGCCGAGGCCGGCGCGGAGATCCGTGGCTGGATCGAGAGCCAACCCTTCCCGGCTGACCTGGAGGCCGGCGTGCGCCAGGCTTTCGCGCAGCTGACGGCCGACCACCCGGGCGCCTCGTTCGCCGTGCGTTCGTCCGCCACGGCCGAGGACCTGCCGGATGCGTCCTTCGCGGGCCAGCAGGAGACCTTCCTGAACGTGCATGGCATCGATGAGGTGCTGCACAAGATGCGTGAGGTGTTCGCTTCGCTCTACAACGACCGCGCGATCAGCTACCGCGTGCACAAGGGCTTCGCCCACGGCGACGTGGCGCTGTCGGCCGGCGTGCAGCGCATGGTGCGTTCCGACCTGGGGTCGGCCGGCGTCATGTTCACCATCGACACCGAGAGCGGCTTCCCTGACGCCGTCTTCATCACGTCCAGCTACGGCCTGGGCGAGACGGTGGTGCAGGGGGCCGTGAACCCCGACGAGTTCTACGTGCACAAGCCGGCGCTCAAGGCCGGCAAGCTGGCCATCATCCGCCGCAACCTGGGCTCCAAGCTGATCCGCATGGAATTCGCGTCGCCCGAGGAGAAGGCCGCCACCGGCAAGCTCGTGAAGACGGTGGACACGCTGCCCGAGCACCGCAACCGCTACTCGCTGAACGACGCCGAGGTCACCGAGCTGGCGCAGTACGCGCTGATCATCGAGCAGCACTACGGCCGCGCGATGGACATCGAATGGGGGCGCGACGGTGAGGACGGCAAGATCTACATCCTGCAGGCCCGCCCGGAAACGGTGAAGAGCCAGCAGGCCGGCCAGGTCGAGCACCACTACAAGCTCAAGGCCCACAGCGCCGTGCTGGCCGAGGGCCGCGCCATCGGCCAGAAGATCGGCACAGGCCCCGTGCGCCTGGTCGACAGCGTCGCCGAGATGGAACGCGTGCAGCCGGGCGACGTGCTGGTCACCGACATGACCGACCCGAACTGGGAGCCGGTCATGAAGCGCGCCAGCGCCATCGTGACCAATCGCGGCGGGCGCACCTGCCACGCGGCCATCATCGCCCGCGAGCTGGGCATCCCGGCCGTGGTGGGCTGCGGCGATGCGACCGACAAGCTCAAGGACGGCCAGCTCGTCACGGTGGCCTGCTCGGAAGGCGATACCGGCTATATCTATGACGGCCTGCTGGAGACTGAGATCAGCGAGGTGCACCGCGGAGAACTGCCGTACTGCCCCATCAAGATCATGATGAACGTCGGCAATCCGCAGTTGGCCTTCAACTTCGCGCAGATGCCGTCCGGCGGCGTGGGTCTGGCCCGGCTTGAATTCATCATCAACAACAACATCGGCGTCCACCCCAAGGCCATCCTGGACTATCCCAACATCGACGCCGAGCTGAAAAAGGCCGTCGAGTCGGTGGCGCGCGGGCACGCCTCGCCGCGCGCCTTCTACGTGGACAAGCTGGCTGAGGGCATCGCGACCATCGCCGCCGCGTTCTACCCGCGGCCTGTCATCGTTCGCCTGTCGGACTTCAAGAGCAACGAGTACCGCAAGCTCATCGGCGGCACCCGCTACGAGCCGGACGAAGAGAACCCCATGCTGGGCTTCCGTGGCGCTTCGCGCTACATCAGCGGCGAGTTCCAGGATGCGTTCGCGATGGAGTGCGAGGCGCTGAAGCGGGTGCGCAAGGACATGGGCCTGACCAACGTCGAGGTCATGGTGCCTTTCGTGCGCACCGTGAGGCAGGCCGAGAAGGTCGTCGCCATGCTGGCCGAAAAGGGCTTGAAGCGCGCCGCGGCGGGCGGCACCGACGGGCTGCGCCTGATCATGATGTGCGAAGTGCCCAGCAACGCCATCCTGGCCGAGCAGTTCCTGGAGCATTTCGACGGCATGTCCATCGGTTCCAACGACCTGACGCAGCTCACGTTGGGCCTGGACCGCGACTCGGGCCTGGAGCAACTCGCCGGCGACTTCGATGAGCGTGACCCGGCCGTCAAGGCGATGATCTCGCGGGCCATCCGCGCCTGCCGCGCCACCGGCAAGTACATCGGCATCTGCGGCCAGGGGCCCAGCGACCATCCGGATTTCGCCGATTGGCTGGCCGAGGAGGGCATCGTGTCCATCTCGCTGAATCCTGACACCGTGATTGACACCTGGCAGCGCCTGGCCGCCAAGTAAAAGGGCGTCATTCCTGATTGGCCCGGGTTCTCCGCAAGGGAATCCGGGCCTTTTGTTGCCATGATCGCGGCCGTGTCTGCCCGTCATCTCCATCGCCGCTACGCCCTGTTCTCGCTGAGCTTCATCGCCCTTGTGATTGCACTGGGGCTGGGCGAGGAGCGCGGGCTGCCCAAAGTCTGGATCGGCTACTCCTTCCTCGGCGCGACGGTGCTCGTCTATGCCGTCATCGGCATCCTCTGCCGCACGACGGACCCGGCCGAGTACTTCGTCGCTGGCCGCCGGGTACCGCCTCTCTACAACGGCATGGCCGCCGGTGCCGACTGGATGAGCGCGGCCAGCTTCATCGGCCTGGCCGGCACGCTGTACGCGAGCGGCTATGCCGGCCTGGCCTATGTATTGGGCTGGACGGGCGGCTTCTGTCTCGTGGCCCTGTGCATCGCGCCCTATCTGCGCCGCTTCGGCCAGTTCACGCTCGCCGACTTCTTCGCCGAGCGCTTCGAGAGCCGCACGCTGCGCCTGGTTGGTGCGTCGGCGGCCATCCTCGTTTCGTTCGTGTATCTGGTCGCACAGCTCTATGGGGTGGGCCTCATCACGACGCGA
>NZ_DASWYS010000324.1:0-10863 GCF_036404855.1 Roseateles sp. | reverse complement strand
GGGCGAGCGCGAGCCGGTGTTCGAGACCAGGAGCGAGCACGGTCACGAGGCGAAGGTGTTCAAGGGCTGGAAGCAGGTGAGCCCCGGCACCATGACGCCCCAGCAATACGACGCGGCCATGGCCGACCTGGTCGGTTTCCTGCAATGGATGGGCGAGCCTGCCCAGGCCCAGCGTTTCCAGTTGGGCGTTATCGTGCTGATCTTCCTCGGCTTCCTGACCGTGTTTGCATGGCGCCTGAACGCTGCCTACTGGAAAGACGTGAAGTAAACGTGCAAGTCCCGGCGCTGCCCACCAGGCAGCGCCGAAACACGCAGTGGGGCGGCATTCAGCCACCCACTGCGTTTGCTTTTTGCGCGGCGGCCCGCCGCGTGTTTTGATTGACTGACCCCTCGGGAGCCCAAGCCATGATGGTCCTCTACTCCGGTACCACCGACCCCTACTCGCACCGCTGCCGTTTTGTGCTGTTCGAGAAAGGCATGGACTTCGAGATCCGCGACGTTGACCTGTTCGCGAAGCCTGAAGACATCGCTCTGATGAACCCGTACAACGAGGTGCCCATCCTCGTCGAACGCGACCTCATCCTGTACGAGTCGCACATCATCAACGAGTACATCGACGAGCGCTTTCCGCACCCGCAGCTGATGCCTGGCGACCCGGTCGCTCGTGCCCGCGTGCGCCTGTTCCTGCTGAACTTCGAAAAGGAGCTGTTTGCCCACGTGAACATCCTCGAAGGCCGGGGCACGACCACCAAGGCCACGGACAAGCAGCTCGAGAAGGCCCGTTCGCAGATTCGCGACCGCCTGACCCAGCTCGCCCCCATCTTCCTGAAGAACAAGTACATGCTGGGCGACGACTTCTCGATGCTCGACGTGGCCATCGCCCCGCTGCTGTGGCGCCTGGACTACTACGGCATCGACATGTCCAAGAACGCGCTGCCGCTGCTGAAGTACGCCGAGCGCATCTTCAGCCGCCCGGCCTACATCGAGGCGCTGACGCCCTCGGAAAAGGTCATGCGCCGCTGATGGACCAGACCCCCGCTTCCGGTGGCGCAGGTGGGGGTACGTCCACCCGCCCGTACCTGATCCGCGCGCTGCACGACTGGTGCACGGACAATGGCTTCACGCCCTACATCGCGGTCCACGTCGACCGCTCGGTGCAAGTGCCGATGGAGTACGTCTCCAACAACGAGATCGTGCTCAACGTTGGCTTCGACGCAACCAGCGGGCTGGACCTTGGCAACGACTTCATCCAGTTCAAGGCCCGCTTTGGCGGCGTGGCGCGCGAAATCATCGTGCCCGTGGATCATGTTGTCGCGATCTACGCCCGCGAGAACGGCCAGGGCATGGCATTCCCCGCGCCCGAACCGCTGGCAGAAGGCGCTGCTCCCCAGCGCGCCGCCGCCCCCGCCCCGCAGGAGCCGCGCCGCAGCGGCCTGCGCCTGGCGAGCGAAGCCAGCGACGACGAGGGTGATGACACGCCGCCGCCAGATGCGCCCAGCGGCGGCCCGCGACCTTCGCTGAAGCGGGTGAAGTGACGGCCTAGAATGGCGTCCTGTTTTTCGCCGGCTTAGCTCAGTTGGTAGAGCAACCGCCTTGTAAGCGGTAGGTCATCAGTTCGAATCCGATAGCCGGCACCAAGAAGAAAACCCACTGCTTTGCGGCAGTGGGTTTTTTATTTCTGGGCCAGCTTGACGCGGATGCGGCCGGCCAAACCGGCCTGCGCCAGCAGCGCCTCCAGCCTTGGCAGCAGATGGCGCAGCTTGGCGGCGACGGCGGCGTTGGCGACCAGGAGGCTCCAGCCCTCCTCGTCGATCGGTCCGGGCTGGATGCTTGCCAGCAGATTGCCGGGCAGGGCTGGCCCGATGACGCGCAGCCGGCGCCGGGAGGCTTCCAGCCGCGCGCTGAGCTGGTTCAGGCCCTCGTGCGCCCGCAGGGCTTGCGCCACAGGCGTGGGCGACGGAACGGAGCTACGCACGCGCTTGGGGGCGAGATAGCGGGGCGCGGAGGACATGCTCCCAGTGTAGTGAGGCGGCCAGCCCCGGCCATGGCCCACTGCTAAACTGCGCCGTTTTGCGCGGCCGGGCAAATCCGCCTTGCATTGTCCCGTTTCGCCCCCAGATTCGCGCCTCTGACCGGCCCGGCCGGCCCCTCAAACGCCAGCCAGCACTCAATTTCGCAGCATGTTGCCCAAGCTTCTCACCTCGATTTTCGGTAGCCGCAACGAGCGTCTGCTCAAGCAGTACCGCCGCACCGTGCAGCAGATCAATGCGCTGGAACCGAAATACGAAGCCCTCAGTGACGACGAACTGCGCGCCCTGACGGCTGAGTTCAAACAGCGCGTTGCCGGCGGCGCGACGGTGGACGACATCCTGCCCGAGGCGTTTGCGGTGTGCCGCGAAGGCAGCAAGCGCGCGCTGAAGATGCGCCACTTCGACGTGCAACTGATCGGTGGCATGGTGCTGAACGCAGGCAAGGTCGCCGAAATGCGCACCGGCGAAGGCAAGACGCTGATGGCGACGCTGCCCGTCTACCTGAACGCGCTGACGGGCAAGGGCGTCCACGTCGTGACGGTGAACGACTATCTCGCGCGCCGCGACGCCGAGTGGATGGGCAAGCTGTACACCTTCCTTGGTCTGACGGTGGGCATCAACCTGCCCAACATGCCGCGCGAGGAGAAACAGTCCGCCTACGCGGCCGACGTCACCTATGGCACCAACAACGAGTACGGCTTCGACTACCTGCGCGACAACATGGTCTACGAGACGGCCGACCGCGTGCAGCGCGGCCTGTCCTACGCCATCGTCGACGAGGTGGACTCCATCCTCATCGACGAGGCGCGTACGCCGCTGATCATCTCGGGCCAGGCTGACGACCACACGGACGTCTACCTGCGCATCAATGCCGTCGTGCCGCAGCTGAAGAAGCAGATCGGTGAGCTGGACCCGCGCACCGGCGAAGGCGTCATCGAGCCGGGCGACTTCACGGTGGACGAGAAGTCGCACCAGATCCACCTGACCGAGGACGGCCACGAAGTGGCCGAGCGCCTGCTGACCCAGGCCGGCTTGATTCCCGAAGGTGCCAGCCTCTACGACGCGGCCAACATCACGCTGATGCATCACCTGAATGCAGCGCTGCGGGCCCACCACGTCTATCACAAGGACCAGAGCTACGTCGTTCAGAACGGTGAGGTCATCATCGTCGACGAGTTCACTGGCCGCCTGATGAGCGGTCGCCGCTGGAGCGACGGCCTGCACCAGGCTGTCGAGGCCAAGGAAGGCGTGGCCATCCAGGCAGAGAACCAGACGCTGGCGTCGATCACCTTCCAGAACTATTTCCGCATGTACGGCAAGCTGTCCGGCATGACGGGTACGGCCGACACCGAGGCCTACGAGTTCCAGGAGATCTACGGTCTCGAGACCGTCGTCATCCCGCCGAACCGTCCGACGATCCGCAAGGACGAGCTGGATCTGGTCTACAAGACCGACAAGGAAAAGTACAACGCCGTCATCGAGGACATCCGCGCCTGCCACGAGCGCGGCCAACCCGTGCTGGTGGGCACGACGTCCATCGAGAACTCGGAGCTGATCTCCAAGCTGCTGCAGGCGGCCAAGCTGCCGCACAACGTGCTGAACGCCAAGCAGCACGCCAAGGAAGCCGAGATCGTCGCCCAGGCCGGCCGTCCGGGCGTCATCACCATTGCCACCAACATGGCCGGTCGGGGCACCGACATCGTGCTGGGCGGTAACGTCGAGAAGCAGATCCAGTTCATCGAGGCCGACGAGGCCATCCCCGCCGACGAGAAGGCGCGTCGCATCCAGCAGCTCAAGGACGAGTGGCAGGGCCTGCACGACAAGGTGCGTGCCGAAGGCGGCCTGCGCATCATCGCGACCGAGCGCCACGAGAGCCGTCGCATCGACAACCAGCTGCGTGGCCGCGCCGGCCGCCAGGGTGATCCGGGTTCTTCGCGCTTCTACCTGTCGCTGGACGACCAGCTGATGCGCATCTTCGCCGGCGAGCGCGTGCGCGCCATCATGGACCGGCTCAAGATGCCTGAAGGCGAGGCCATCGAGGCCGGCATCGTCACGCGCTCCATCGAAGGCGCTCAGCGCAAGGTCGAGGCACGCAACTTCGACATCCGCAAGCAGTTGCTGGAGTACGACGACGTCTCCAACGACCAGCGCAAGGTCATCTACCAGCAACGCAACGACATCCTTGAGGCCGACACCCTCATCGCCCAGATCGCATCGCTGCGTGAATCGACGCTGACCGACGTCGTGCGCACCTTCGTGCCCGCTGAGAGCCTGGAAGAGCAGTGGGACCTGGCCGGCCTGGAGCAGGTGCTCAAGGGTGAGTGGCAGATCGAGCTGTCGCTGACGGACCTGGTCAAGAAGAGCGACTCCATCAACGATGAAGAAATCGTCGAGGCGGTCATCAAGGCAGGCGACGAGCAGTTCCAGAGCAAGCTGGACCGGGTCGGCATCGAGCAGTTCAATCCCTTCATGCGCATGGTGCTGCTGCAGAGCATCGACCAGCGCTGGCGCGAGCACCTCGCGGCGCTGGACTACCTGCGCCAGGGCATCCATCTGCGCGGCTACGCCCAGAAGAACCCCAAGCAGGAATACAAGCGCGAAGCCTTCGAGCTGTTCTCACAGTTGCTGGACCTCGTGAAGATGGAGGTCACCCGGACGCTGCTGAACGTGCGCATCCAGAGCCAGGAGGAGGCCGACCGTGCCGCCGAAGCCATCGAGCGCCGCGCCGAGGCCGTGTCCAACGTGACCTACCAGCACCCCAACGAGGACGGCTCTGTCAGCCAGGACGTCGATCCCGCGACGCTGCTGGAGCAGTACGGCCACGTCGGCCGCAACGATCCCTGCCCCTGCGGCAGCGGCAAGAAGTTCAAGCTCTGCCACGGCAAGCTGGCCTGACCCGGCCGCCGCGAATGCCTCACGGGCCGGCTCTGCCGGCCCGTTTTTTATGGGGCGTCCCCGCCCATCCGGGGGGTTAGGCGTGAGTTTGCGCACGAACTGCACCCTGGGCCACGCGCATGGGGGGTGCTCGTTCGAGGTCCACCCCCCTAGAGTGCAGTCCCAGATGTCCCCAAACCTGGGGGTAACCCGATGGAAATCTCAGAAAGATCGTCATGAAAGCCCTGTTTGCAGCCGCAGCGGCACTCGCCCTGGCCACCAGTGCGTCAGCCGCCCCGCTCAACTTCAGCAATTACGGTCATCAGGATCTGACCGGCTTCGGCACTGACTTCACGGACGTCTACACGCTGGATCTGGACGGCAGCACCTGGCTGAGCGGTCTGCTGGGCACGGGTTCGCTGCTGAATGGCGTCCCGGCCATCGACATCCGCTCGGTCACGCTGCGCCAACTGGGCACGCAGACCGACTGGATCCAGACCATCGCCATCGACTGGAACGTCGCCGACACCGGCATCGAGAGCTGGGCCCTGGCCCCCACGCTGCTGGGCGCAGGCCAATGGGAGCTTGAAGTGGTGGGCACCAGCTACTACGACAAGGCGGGCCACGGCTACAGCGTCGACATGGAGCTGCCCGAGCCGGCCAGTGCCGCGCTTGCCGTCCTGGCCCTGGCTGGCGCCGGCCTGGCCAGCGTCCGCCGCCGCAAGGCCTGAGCCCCACCTACCAAGCGGATCACCGAAATGAAGAACCTCGTTGTTGCAAGCCTCCTCGCCGCAGGCGCCCTGGCATCCCAGGCCGCCTTCGCCTCCGGCACCGTCGACATCACCTGGCAGGGCACGGACACGTCGGGCATCAAGCTGAGCACGATGGACACCACGGTGTCCAACAGCGTGCCGCTCACCAGCAACTACGCCACGACGGCGCTCAACTACGTCTACACGGCGACCGGCGAGAGCTTCGTCGCCTACTGCATCCAGCCCAGCGAGGGCAACGGCCGCGCGCTTCGGAATCAGACGTACGCGGTGGAGAGCTTCACCGGCGAGCAGGCCCAGCACCTGCAGGCCCTGTTCTCCACGTCCTACGCCGGGTTGAGCACCCATGACGACAAGGCCGCGTTCCAGCTGGCCGTGTGGGAGCTGATGCTCGAGACCGGCAACACCTTCAGCGTCACCGGCGGCAGCTTCAAAGTGCTCGGCGGCGACGCTGCCAGCCTGGCCGCGTCCACGCAAGCCAACTCCTTCCTGGCCCAGGCGCTGGCCTACCAAGGTCCGGCGCTGTACTCGCTGACCAAGCTGACCCACGGCAGCCTGCAGGATCTGGTGGTCGCGACGCCGTTGGCCGCCGTGCCGGAACCGGAGAGCTACGCGATGTTGCTGGCCGGCCTGGGCATCGTCGGCCTGGTGGCCCGCCGCCGTCTGCCGCGCTGATCGCACCTTGCTGCGCATGAAAGGCTCCTTCGGGAGCCTTTTGCGTTTCTACAATCCGCGCGCTTTCCCCAATCTCACCGAGCGCGTCATGCCCGTCAATCTCTCTGCCCCCGATCCCGCCACCCTGTTGCCCGTGCCGGGCGTGCGCCTCGGCGTGACGATGGCCGGCGTGCGCAAGGCCAACCGGCGCGACCTCAGCGTCATCGCCCTCGACGAGGGGGCGGCCGTGGCCGGCGTGTTCACGACCAATCGCTTCTGCGCTGCCCCGGTGCAGGTCTGCCGTGAGCACCTGGCCGGCGGCTCGGCCATCCGCGCGCTGCTCATCAACACCGGGAATGCCAACGCCGGCACCGGCGCCGACGGCCTGGCCCGCGCCCGCGAGACCTGCACGTCCCTGGCCACCCTGATCGGCTGCTCGCCTGAACAGGTGCTGCCGTTCTCCACCGGCGTCATCATGGAGACGCTGCCGGTGGATCGGATCACCGCCGGTCTGCCGGCCGCGCTGGCCGCGCTGAAGGCCGACAACTGGGCCGAGGCGGCCGCCGGCATCATGACGACGGACACGCTGCCCAAGGCGGCCTCCCGTCGCATCCAGATCGGTGGCGTGCCGGTCACGCTGTCGGGCATCTCCAAGGGCGCCGGCATGATCCGCCCCAACATGGCGACCATGCTGGGCTTCGTCGCCACCGACGCCAACATCGCCCCAGCCCTGCTGCAGCCGCTGGTCAAGGAGGCGGCCGACGCCTCCTTCAACCGCATCACCATCGATGGCGACACGTCGACCAACGACTGCTTCATGCTGATCGCCAGCCGCAAGGCCGCGCATGCCGAGATCACGTCGCTGGAGAGCGCCGACGCCAGGCTGCTGCGTGACGCACTGGTGTCGCTGGCCCAGGAGCTCGCCCAGGCCATCGTGCGTGACGGCGAGGGCGCCACCAAGTTCATCGCCATCACCATCGAGGGCGGCCGTGACGAGGCCGAGTGCAAGCTGGCCGCTTACGCCATCGCCCACTCGCCGCTGGTCAAGACGGCGTTCTTCGCCAGCGACCCGAATCTGGGCCGCATCCTGGCAGCCGTCGGCTACGCCGGCATCTCGGACCTGGACCAAGGCCTGATCGACCTGCACCTGGACGATGTCCACGTCGTCACCCGCGGCGGGCGCCGGCCAGAGTACCGCGAGGAAGATGGCCAGCGCGTCATGAAGCAGAGCGAGATCACCATCCGTGTGGGCCTGAACCGTGGCAGCGCCAGCGCCACGGTCTGGACCTGCGACCTCAGCCACGACTACGTCAGCATCAACGCGGACTACCGCAGCTGAGCCCGGGCGCCCCTGCGGGTTTGTGCTGTCAGGGGTTACCGCGCATGACCATCGGCCCAGACCCGGTGGTCGCGCCGAAAATGGCCAATTTCCCGAATCCAGGACCCTGCCTGATGAAGCTCACCCTGTCCGCCGCCGCCTTCGCCGCCGCTGTGCTCGCCACCGACGTCCAGGCCCAGACGATGTCCTACCCCGTTGCACGCAAGGTCGAACAGACCGACACCTACCACGGCACCTCGGTGGCCGATCCCTACCGCTGGCTGGAAGACGACAACAGCGCCGAAACCAAGGCCTGGGTCGTCGAGCAGAACAAGGTCACCGACAAGTTCCTCGAGGCGATGCCGCAGCGCCTGCCGGCGCGCCGCATCTATACCGAGCTCTACAACTTCGAGCGTTTTGGCATCCCCTTCCAGGAAGGCGGCCGCTATTTCTGGAGCCGCAATGACGGCCTGCAGCAGCAAAACGTCTTCTACTGGGCCAAGTCGCTGAAGGACACCCCGCAAGTCGCGCTGGACCCGAATGCGATGAGCAAGGACGGCACCGTCGCGCTGACGGGCGTCGTGCCTTCGCGCGACGGCAAGCTGCTGGCCTATGGCGTCGCCGGCGCCGGCTCCGACTGGCAGAGCTGGAAGGTGCGGGACCTCGCGACGGGCCAGGATCTTGCCGACAAGATCGAGTGGGTGAAGTTCAGCAGCGCGACATGGACGGCCGATGGCAAGGGCTTCTTCTATGCCCGCTATGACGCGCCCAAGGAAGGCCAGAAGCTGACTGGCGCCAACTACTTCCAGAAGCTCTATTACCACCGCCTCGGTACGGCGCAGAGCGACGACGTCCTGGTCGCCGAGAACCGAGATGACAAGGAGTGGGGCTTCGGTGCCGAGGTTTCCGACGACGGGGAACTGCTGGTCATCAGCGTCTGGAAGAGTGCCGGCAGCAAGAACGGCCTGATGGTGCTGCCGCTGCCCAAAGGCGCTTTTTCCGGTGGCAAGCCGCAGCCCATCGCGCTGGGCTTCGATGCACAGTACACCCCGGTCAACGTGATGGGCGGCAAGCTCGTCGTCAAGACCGACAAGGACGCGCCGCGCGGCAAGCTGGTCGCCATCGACCTGAAGAACCCCGTGCCTGCCGGCTGGAAGACGCTGGTGGCCGAAGGTCCCGACGCGATGACGGCCGCCTCGGCCGTGGGAGGCCGCTACCTGCTCAGCTACCTGCACGACGCGGCGACGCTGGTGCGCGTGCATGATGCCGATGGCAAGCAGCTGTCCGAAGTGCCGCTGCCCGGCGTCGGCACGGCCGGCGGCTTCGGCGGCCGCTGGAACAGCAAGGAGACCTTCTTCAGCTACACCAGCCTGACCACGCCGGCCGAGATCCATCGCTACGACGTCGCGACCGGCGAGATCGCGCCGTTCAAGAAGCCCAAGACCGCCTTCAACACTGACGAGTTCGAGACGCGCCGCGAGTTCGTCACGAGCAAGGACGGCACGCGCTTCCCCATCTTCATCGCCGCCAGGAAGGGTGTGAAGTTCGACGGCACGAACCCGACGCTGCTGTACGGCTACGGGGGCTTCGACATCTCCATCACGCCGGCTTACGGCGTCACGTCGGCCACCTGGCTGAAGATGGGCGGCGTCTACGTCATCGCGTCGATCCGTGGCGGCGGCGAATATGGTTCGGCCTGGCACGAGGCCGGCACCAAGCTGCGCAAGCAGAACGTCTTCGACGACTTCATCGCTGCCGGTGAATGGCTGGTCGCCAACAAGGTCGCCAGCCCCGCGACCCTGGCCGTCAACGGCGGCTCCAACGGTGGCCTGCTGGTGGGTGCCGTCGCGAACCAACGCCCGGACCTGTTCGCGGCCGCCGTGCCCCAGGTCGGCGTGATGGACATGCTGCGCTACCAGAACTTCACCATCGGCTGGGCCTGGGCGACCGACTACGGCACCAGCAAGGACAGCCCGGAGATGTTCAAGGCGCTGTATGCCTACTCGCCGCTGCACAACATCAGGAGCGGTGCCAAGTACCCAGCCGTGCTGATCACGACGGGCGACCATGACGACCGCGTCGTGCCCGCGCACAGCTTCAAGTACGCCGCGACGCTGCAGGCCGCTGACACCGGTCCGGCGCCCAAGCTGATCCGCATCGAGACCAATGCCGGCCACGGTGCGGGCAAGCCCACCTCCAAGATCATCGAGGAGCGCAGCGACATCCTCGCCTTCATCGCCAACACGATGAAGCTCGAGGTGAAGTGACGGAGGCGCTCGCCCTCCGCGACCTGGGCATCGACGATCTCGATGCCCTTGTCCAGCTCTATCAGCACCTGAATGCCGGCGATGTGCCGCCTTCCGACGAGGCGGTGAGCGCGGTGTTTGCTCATCCGGGGCTGCGTCACTTCGGCGCCTTGGACGGCGGGCGGCTGATTGCCAGCTGCAACCTCGCCGTCATTCCCAACCTGACGCGGGGAGGCCTCAGTTATGGCGTCATCGAGAACGTGGTCACCCATGCTGGCCATCGTGGCCAAGGCCATGGCCAGGCGGTCGTCCGCCACGCGATTCATGAAGCCTGGAAGGCCGGCTGCTACAAGGTCGTGCTGACCACCAGCCGCAAGGATCCGGCCGTCTGGGCCTTCTACGAACGCTGCGGCTTCGACAGCGCCGACAAGCGCGCCTTCGTCATCCGCCGGTCTGTCTAGAAGTTCACGGCCTTGGTCTTGAGCCCGCGGGCCACCAGCGTCGCGTTGATGAGCTGGGCCTGCTCGCGGCTTGGGAAGGGCCAGACGGTGGCGCGCCACCCCTCGGGGGTCTGGATGACATCGCCTTGCAGCGCCTGAGGGTTGCTGTGCACGCCCGCCAGGCCGGCCTGCATCTTCTTCAGCAGTGCCTCGGCGTCGGCCTTGCTGCCCGGCGGCCCGACGAGGGCGACGATGATCTGCTCCGGGGCCTTGGCCATGCCGGCCAGGCGCGGGTCGGTCGGCGCGGGCTGGCTGGCCACCGGTGCGGGTCGTGCTGGCACCGTGGCGGCCGGAGCCGGCGCCGGCTTGTCCGCGCGCAGCGGGGGCCGCTTCGCGCCTTCGGCGACTTGCGCGAGGCGAGGACGGATGTCGATCGGCGGCGCGGCCGAGCCAGGTTCGCTGGCGACGGGCTCGGGCTCAGGCAGGGGCAACGCCTCGGCAGCAGGTTCCGAAGCCGGGTCCGAAGGCGGT
>NZ_DASWYS010000323.1:0-10767 GCF_036404855.1 Roseateles sp. | reverse complement strand
CGGGCAGATCAGGTGTGTGGATCTGCGCCGCCACCGACAGCTCGGGCGTCAGGGTCTTGAGTTCCATGGTCTTGTCTCCTTGTCTTCTTGTCTTCTCAGGGTCGGGAACTCAGACCGCGTTGAGTGGGATCTTGAGATAGCGCACGCCATTACCCTCGGCGGGCGGCAGCTCGCCGGCGCGCATGTTGACCTGCACGGAGGGCAGGATCAGCGTGGGCATGCCCAGCGTCGCATCGCGGGCCTGGCGCATGGTGACGAAGGTGTCCTCGCTGATGCCGTCGCGCACATGGATGTTGTGGGCACGCTCGTCGGCCACCGTGCTGATGAACTGCACCTCGCGGCCACCGGGCTGGTAGTCATGGCACATGTAGAGGCGGGTCGATGCCGGCAGGCTCAGCACCTTGTTGATGGAGCGGTACAGCGCGCGGGCGTCGCCGCCGGGAAAGTCGCAGCGCGCAGTGCCGTAGTCGGGCATGAAGAGGGTGTCGCCCACGAAGGCGGCGATGTCCGCCTCTGCGCCCGCCCCGGCCGTCACCACATAGGTCATGCAGGCCGGCGTGTGGCCCGGGGTGTGCAATGCACGCGCCTGCAGGCCGCCGATCGCAAAGGCCTCGTCGTCCCGGAAAAGGTGGTCGAACTGGCGACCGTCGCGGGCGAAGTCGTCGCCGGCATTGAACAGGTCGCCGAAGACCTGCTGCACGGTCGTGATGTGGCCGCCGATGGCCAGCCTGCCGCCCAGCGCCTGCCGCAGGTAGGGAGCGGCCGACAGGTGGTCGGCATGGACATGGGTCTCAAGGATCCACTGCACCCGCGCGCCCAACTGCCGCACGCGCTCGATCAGGCGGTCCGCGCTGGCAGTGGACGTACGACCTGACTTGGGGTCGTAGTCCAGCACGCTGTCGATGAGGGCGCACTGCCCCGTCGGGCGGTCGAGCACCAGGTAGCTGACGGTCCAGGTGGCGGCGTCGAAGAAGCCCTCGACCTGCATCCGGGATGCTTCGTTCATGCGCGTCTCCAGATGGCGGGCGCTCAGCGCCGGCAGGTGTTGATGCCCAGCACCGTGTACAGCGGGCACCAGCCCACGACACCGGTCAGCAGCGGCACGACGCCGATCCAGCCCCAGGCACCCACGGTGCCGGTGGCGGCCAGCGCGATCAATGCCAGGCCGGCGACGACGCGCAAGCCGCGATCCATGGTTCCTTCATTTGCTTTCATTGAGGTCTCCTCGTTGGGGGCGGTGCCGACGCATGGCCGGGACGGCGGCGGTCGGCATCTGGAACCCGGGACCTCTCAAGAGACGTGCCAGCCCGCCACTGTGCGCAGGGCGCCGCTCCCAACCCATTGAGGCAACAAGGGAATTCGGTGCTGGCTGCGCCGGCGCCAACGCTCACCGGCGGACGCAATTACTGCCAAGTGCCAACGCTGTGGCAGCCATCTGGCAGCGATGGCAGTCCTCGCCCACAATCACCCGCACCCGCGCCGCCTGGCGCTGCCGGACGACGACGCATGCCCGCCACCACCACCGAGACCCCTCCCCTGCCCCGGCCCGCACAAGTACAGGCCCTGGTCTCCTACCTGGAACACGAGGCCCAGCCGATGATCGTGCTGGACCCGGACTACAACATCCTGGCTGCCAACACAGCCTACCAGCGCCAATTCGGCACCGCGGACCGCCCCTATCTCGGACACAAGTGCTATCGCGTTTCGCACCACTACGACCTGCCTTGCGACCAAGCCGGCGAGCACTGCCCCATGAAACGCGCCTTCGAGCTCAAGGGGCCCGACCGCGTGCTGCATATCCACCACACGCCGCGCGGCCCCGAGCATGTTGACGTGGAGCTGCGTCCCATCCTCGATGGCGACCGCCGCGTGGTGGCCTACGTCGAACGGCTGACGACGGTGAAGCACGCCTCCGCCCGTGCCAGTCAGGACGGCCTCGTCGGCCGCTCAGCGGTTTTCAACACCGCGCTGGAGGCGGTGCAGCGCGTTGCGCGATCCAGGCTGCCCGTGCTGCTGCTCGGCGAGTCCGGCACCGGCAAGGAACTGTTCGCCCGTGCCGTGCACGAGGTCAGCGACCGCCACGACGGCCCCTTTGTCATCGTCGACTGCTCCGGCCTGCCCGAGACCTTGTTCGAGAGCGAGCTGTTCGGCTACGAGAAAGGTGCGTTCACCGGCGCCCAGCACCGCAAGCCGGGCCTGGTCGAGACGGCGGCAGGCGGCACGCTCTTCCTGGACGAGATCGGCGACGTGCCGCTGAGCATGCAGGTGAAACTGCTGCGGCTGATCGAGTCCGGCACCTTCCGCCGCGTCGGAGCCACCGAGACGCAGCAGGCCGATTTCCGCCTTGTTGCGGCCACGCACAAGCCGCTGCAGCAGATGGTTGCCGAAGGAAAGTTCCGCCAGGATCTCTATTACCGTATCGCCACCTTTCCGATTGTCCTGCCGCCCCTGCGCGACCGGCCCAGCGACATACCGCTGCTGGTCGACTCCTTCTTGCAGCGGGGGACCAACGCCGCGCAGCGCGTTGTCGTCCAGCCCAAGGCCATGGCGCAGCTGCAGGCCCATGACTGGCCCGGCAACATCCGGGAGCTGCGCAACGTGCTGGAGCGCGCCCGGCTGTTCGCCGACGATGGCGTCGTGCGGCCCGAACATCTGCCTGAGTGGCTGAGCACGCCGGCACAGTCCGCACCGCCCGCCACTGCCGGCCTCGACCTCGACCAGGAGATCGGCCGCCTGGTGGCGGAAGGCCGCCTCAGCCGCCGCGACATGGCACTTCGGCTGGGCATGAGCGAGCGCACCTTCTACCGCCGGCTCAAGGCGTTGGGCCTCAGCTGAACTAGGGTTGCCACCAAGGCCCCAAACATCCATCCTCGTTAATATAATGATTCACTGATGTTGATGAAGATCAACGTCGGTGACGGCGCCGCGCCCTCCGGCTCGGCGTCCGCTGGATGAACAAAGGCCAGGCCGCGACGCCGGGCCACAGGAGACAAGGCTTCCTATGCCGTGCACCGACTCTGCGGCGCACCTCGCGCCGGGCTTCGTTCCGGCCCGCGCCCACGCGCCCTATGCCAGCGTCGCCCGCCTGGGCCCCGCTGGGCCCGCCCCGACAGCTTCCGGGAATCTGCCTTGAACAACGACCCCTCCCACTCCGGACGCCTGCGCAAGGCACCAGAGAACTTCCTGTCGCCGGACGGTGTCCGGACTGTCTTCGACGAGGCCAAGCAGGGCCGGCGCGACTTCGTGCGCAGCGCCTTCGCGGCGGCGTTGGCAGGCGGCGGCGCCGTAGCCGCAACGGCCCAGCAGGCCTCCGACGGTGACGCCAACATCCTGACCCTGCCTGAGCACAGCCAGGGCCTCGGCCAGGCCGTCGTGACGGACGGCTATGGCAAGCCGTCCAAGTACGAGGCCAATGTGCAGCGCCGCCCGAGCCCGGGCCTGACGCAGACCACGCAGGCCTCGGTGTCCTTCGCGCCGCTGCAGTCGCTGTTCGGCATCGTCACACCCAGCGGCCTGCACTTCGAGCGCCACCACCAGGGCTGGTGGGACATCGATCCGTCCAAGCATCGCCTGATGATCAATGGCAGCGACGCCACGCTCCTGAAGCGGCCTCTGGTGTTCACGATGGATGAGCTGATGCGCCTGCCGAGCGTCAGCCGCTTCCACTTCATCGAGTGCGGCGCCAACACCGGTATGGAATGGGGCAACGTGGCCGTGCCCACTTGCCAATACACCCATGGAATGCTGAGTTGCAGCGAGTTCACCGGCGTGCCGCTGCGCGTGCTGTTCGACCTTTGCGGCGTGGACTACAAGCGCGCCCGCTACGTGCTTGCCGAGGGTGCCGACGGCTCCAGCATGACGCGCACCGTGCCGATGGAGCTGATCGAGAGTGGCGAGGTCTTCGTCGCCTATGGTCAGAACGGCGAGATGTTGCGACCCGAACAGGGCTACCCGCTGCGTCTGGTGGTGCCGGGTGTGCAGGGGGTGAGCTGGGTCAAGTACCTACGCCGACTGGAAGTGGGCGACCAGCCCTACGCCACCAAGGACGAGGCCGTCCACTACATCGACCTGATGCCCGGCGGCCTGCACCGCCAATACACCAGCACGCAGGAGTGCAAGAGTGTTGTCACGACACCCTCGGGCGGCCAGCTCCTGCTCGACAAGGGCTATTACCAGATCAGCGGGCTGGCGTGGTCGGGCCGAGGCAAGATCAAGCAGGTGGACGTGACGACCGACGGAGGCCGCAACTGGCGCGCCGCACGGCTGCAGGACCCGGTCATGAGCAAATGCCTGACCCGCTTCACGCTGGACTGGCAGTGGAACGGCAAGCCTGCCATCGTGCAGAGCCGGGCTACCGACGAGACTGGCTACGTGCAGCCCAGCACCCGCCAGTTGCGCGCCGTGCGCGGCACGCGGTCGATCTATCACAACAACGCCATCCAGTCCTGGCTGGTGGAGGAAAGTGGCGAGGTGCGCAATGTCCAGCTCTCGTAAGTTCGCGGCAGCGCTGCTCGGGCTGGCGATGCTGGGCTCGGCCTGGGCGCAGCAGGCTGCCCCCGCCTACCCTGGCATCGGCCGCACGGCCACCAAGGCCGAGATTGCAGCCTGGGACATCGACGTGCGCCCCGACTTCAAGGGCCTGCCCAAGGGCTCCGGCTCGGTGAACCTGGGCCAGGAAGTGTGGGAGGCAAAGTGCGCGTCCTGCCACGGCATCTTCGGTGAGAGCAACGAAGTATTCTCGCCACTGGTCGGCGGCACGACGGCCGAGGACATCAAGACCGGTCGCGTGGCGCGCCTGAACGACACCACATTCCCCGGCCGCACGACGCTGATGAAGGTCGCCACGCTGTCCACGCTGTGGGACTACATCAACCGCGCAATGCCGTGGAACGCGCCGAAGTCGCTGAAGACTGACGAGGTCTACGCGGTCACCGCCTACCTGCTCAGCCTAGGCGGCATCGTGCCCGAGGACTTCACGCTGTCCGACGCCAACGTCGCCGACGTGCAGAAACGCATGCCCAACCGCAATGGCATGACGACGGCGCACGCGATGTGGCCCGGCAAGAGCCTTGGCAAGGCCACGGCGCCGGACGTCAAGGCCACCGCCTGCATGCGAGATTGCGACACCGAGCCCAAGGTGGCCTCGCTGCTGCCCGACTTCGCGCGCAACAACAACGGGAATCTCGCCGAACAGCAGCGCCTGGTCGGCCCGCAGCGAGGCATCGACACGACTCGCCCGGCCGGTGCTCGCCGTGAAGGCCCCATCAGCGTCGCCGCGACGCCGGCGCCGCCTCCCGCAGCCACTCCCGCCCATGCCGCCACCGCTGGCACCACCACCGCAGCACTCGCGCTCATCAAGAAGAACTCGTGCACGGCCTGCCATGGCATGGACCAGAAGCTGGTCGGCCCTGGCTTCAAGCAGATCGCGGCCAAGCACGCTTCACGCAGCGATGCCGAAGCCTACCTGGCGAGCCGGATCAAGAGCGGCGGCCAGGGCGTCTGGGGGCCGATCCCGATGCCGGCCCAGACGCTGCCGGATGCCGACCTGAAGACCATCGCCGCCTGGCTTGCCGCCGGCGCGGCCAGCCGTTGAACGACCCACACCGTGCATGACACCAAGGAGATTCCCATGCTGACCCGTCGAACCGCACTTGCCCGCTCCGCGCAGGTGGCCCTGATGCTGGGAGGGCTGGGCCTGCTGCCCCGGGCCGCCATGGCGGCCTACCCGACCGCGGCCTTCGAGGCCAAGAGTCTGGCTGACCTGCTGAAGGTGCTGGGCGCCGGCGCCCCCGTCGAGAGCAAGGATGTCACCGTCACCGCCCCCGACATTGCCGAGAACGGCGCCGTCGTGCCGGTGGGCGCGTCCACCACGCTCCCAGGCGCCAAGCGCCTGCTCATCCTGGTCGAGAAGAACCCCAGCGTGCTCTCGGCCGCCTTCGACGTGAGTGATTTCGTCGAGCCGGCCTTCACGACACGCGTGAAGATGGGCCAGTCGTCCAACGTCATCGCCGTTGCGCTGATGAACGACGGCAAGGTGCTGTTCGCGCAGAAGGAAGTGAAAGTCACCTTGGGCGGCTGCGGCGGCTGAAGCAACACACGAGAGAAGGAGAAGACCATGCCAGATCCGATGCGTATCCGGGCCCAGGCGGCCGGCGACAAGACCACCGTCCGCGTGCTGATGAGCCACGAGATGGAGACCGGCCTCCGAAAGGACGCCGCAGGCAAGACCATTCCCGCCTGGTTCATCCAGGAAGTGACGGCCCAGCTCAACGGCAAGCCCGTCCTCACCGCCGAATGGGGCCCGTCGGTTTCCAAGAACCCGTTCCTGCAGTTCGTCGTGAAGGGAGCCAAGGCCGGTGACAAGATCGCCGTCACCTGGCGCGACAACAGGGGTGAAACCCGCACCGACGAAGCCACGGTTTCCTGACCACTCCACTCTCTGGAGGAGACATGCGTACAAGAACCCTCGCCACCATTGCAGCGGCCATCGCAGCCACCGCGGCCACCGTGCCGCTTCTGGCCCAGGAGTCCAAGTCGGCGTCCGATGGCATCGCCGAGTACCGCAAGATGCTGGAGGACGGCAACCCGGCCGAGCTCTTCGAGGCCAAGGGCGAGGAGCTCTGGAAGACCGCCCGTGGCCCGAAGAATGCCAGCCTGGAGAAGTGCGACCTTGGCCTTGGCCCGGGCGTCGTAAAAGGTGCGTGGGTACAGATGCCGCGCTACTTCGCCGACACGAAGAAGGTGCAGGACCTGGAGTCGCGCCTGCTGAGCTGCATGCAGGCACTGCAAGGCTTCGACGCCAACGAGATCGCCAAAACGCCCTTCGACAAGGGCGAGCAGGCAACCGTCACGGCGCTGGCCGCGTGGGTGTCGTCGATGTCGCGCGGCATGAAGATGGCACTGCCGCAGAAGCATGCCGAAGAGAAGCGCTTCTACGAGCTGGGCAAGCGCGCGTTTTTCTACCGCGGTGGTCCGATGGACTTCTCCTGCGCGAGCTGCCACGGCGAGTCGGGCAAGCGCATCCGCCTGCAGGATCTGCCTGACTTGACCAAGAACCCAGGCGATGGCGTCGGCTTCGCAGCCTGGCCGGCCTACCGCGTGTCCAGCGGCGAGCTGTGGGGCATGCAACGCCGGCTGAACGACTGCTTCCGCCAGCAGCGATTCCCCTACCCCGGCTTCGCATCCGACGTGACCGTGGCGTTGGGCGTCTATATGGGCGTCAACGCCAAGGGCGCCGAGTCCATCGCACCCGCACTCAAGCGCTGAGGAGACAGGCCATGAAGACCACACACATCGCAGCAGCAGCCGTCGCCCTGCTGGCCACCGGCGCCGCGCAGTCACAGACGGCCAAGCAGCTCGAGCAGCAGACCGCCGCCATGATGCAGGCCTCGTTCCGCGAGCAGGGCATCGCCAAGATGGACCGGATCACACAGGACGATGCGCAAAAGGCCTGTTCGCAGGCCAAGCCGCCGTCGGAAGCCGTGACAAAGAAGATCGAGGCGGCTCAGCTCGCGACCGTCAAGTGGCCCGCCGACGGGCAGTTCATCGGCGACTGGAAGGAAGGCGAGAAGCTTGCTCAGAACGGGCGCGGCATGACATGGACCGACGCCAGCGCGGCGGCCGGCAAAAACGGGGCCATGTGCTACAACTGCCATCAGATGGACAAGAAGGAAATCTCCTTCGGCACCATCGGCCCCAGCCTGTGGAACTACGGCAAGCTGCGCGGCGTCGCCAACCCTGCAGACCCGGCCTCCGAGGCCATGGTCAAGTACACGTGGGGCAAGCTGTGGAACAGCAAGGCCTACTCGGCCTGCTCCACGATGCCGCGCTTCGGCCACGCTGAACTGCTGACCGAAGCGCAGATCCGCGACCTGATGGCGCTGCTGTTGGATCCCAAGTCCCCGGTCAACCAATAAAGGCCGAGATGTCCCTGTCCAAGCGCGATTTCCTGCAGGTGCTGTCCTGCGCGGCGGTGGCCGGCATGCCCCTTGGCCGCCACGCCGAGGCCGCCACGTCTCTGGCCGAAGAGCAGCTCTACGACCTGCCGCCGTTCGGCAACGTGTCGCTGCTGCACATGACCGACTGCCATGCACAGCTCAACCCGATCTATTTCCGCGAGCCGACAGTCAACATCGGCATCGGCGGCATGCAGGGGCAGCTGCCGCACCTGGTCGGCGAGCACTTGCTGAAGGCCGCCGGGCTGCGGCCCGGCACGGCGCAGGCGCACGCGTTCACGTCGCTGAATTTCGAAACCGCTGCACGGCGCTATGGCCGCGTGGGTGGCTTCGCACACCTCAGCACGCTGGTCAAACGCCTGAAGGCCAGTCGCCCCGGCGCGCTGTTGCTGGACGGGGGCGATACCTGGCAGGGCTCGGCGACATCGCTGTGGACGAACGCGCAGGACATGGTTGACGCCTGCAAGTTGCTGGGCGTGGACGTGATGACCGGCCACTGGGAGTTCACCTATGGCATGGAGCGCGTCAAGGAGATCGTCGAGAAGGACTTCGCCGGCAAGGTCGACTTCGTCGCCCAGAACGTCAAGACGGCCGACTTCGGCGACCCGGTCTTCAAGCCCTATACGCTGAAGACCATCAACGGCATCCAGGTTGCCATCATCGGCCAGGCCTTCCCCTACACGCCCATCGCGAACCCGCGCTACATGGTGGCGGATTGGGAGTTCGGCATCCAGGATGCCAACATGCAGAAGGTGGTGGACGAGGCCCGCGCGGCCGGAGCCCAGCTCGTTTGCGTGCTGTCGCACAACGGCATGGACGTGGACCTGAAGATGGCCTCGCGCGTGCGCGGCATCGACGCCATCCTCGGCGGCCACACCCACGACGGCGTGCCGGTGGCCGTCCCGGTGAAGAACGCCGGCGGCACCACCCTGGTCACCAACGCCGGCAGCAACGGCAAGTTCCTCGGCGTCATGGACTTCGACGTCAAGGGCGGCAAGCTGGTGGATTTCCGCTACCGACTGCTGCCGGTGTTCGCCAACCAGCTGCGCCCCGATCCTGACATGCAGGCGCTGATCGCCAAGATCCGCGCGCCGTATGAGGCCAAGTTGAGTGAGAAGCTCGCCGTCACCGACGGCGTGCTGTACCGCCGTGGCAACTTCAATGGCAGCTGGGACCAGCTCATCTGCGACGCGCTGATGGACACGCAGGGCGCGGAGATCGCGTTCTCGCCGGGCTTCCGCTGGGGGACCAGCCTGTTGCCGGGAGACACCATCACACGGGAGCTGTTGATGGATCAGCTCGCGATCACCTACCCGTACGCCACGCTGACCGAGATGACCGGCGCGACCATCAAGACGGTGCTGGAGGATGTGGCCGACAACCTGTTCAACCCCGATCCCTACTACCAGCAGGGCGGCGACATGGTGCGGGTGGGCGGCCTGAGCTACACGATGCAGCCTGCCGAGGTCATGGGCCGGCGCGTCACCGACATGCGCCTGAACGGCAAGCCCATCGAGGCCGACAAGCGCTACAAGGTGGCCGGCTGGGCGCCAGTGGCCGAAGAGGCCAAAAGCGCGCCGGGCGTCAAGCCGGTGTGGGAGCATGTCGAGACTTGGCTGCGCGGCCAGCAGGGCCGCGTGAAGCCGCGCAAGATCAACACGCCCCGCCTCGTCGCGATGCAGTGCAACCCCGGCCTGCTGCTGGGCTGAAACCTTGGAGCCCGCCATGCGCCGACTGCTGCCCCTCGCCGCCTTGGCCTTTGCCGCATCGGTTCAGGCCGCCGACGCGCCGCCCCTGTTCACCGTGCGGCAATTGACACCCGAGACCGCCCTTGCAGCGGCACAGGCGGCGCTCGCGCATTGCCGAGCCGCCGGCCACCAAGTCGGTGTCGCCGTCGTGGATCGCGCCGGCATCGTGCAAGTCCTGCTGCGCGACCGCTTCGCCGGCGCACATACGGTGGATATCGCGCCGCAGAAGGCCTGGACGGCCGCTAGCTTTCGCATGCCCACTGCGGCATTGGCCACTGAAACCCAGGCGGGCCGGCCCATGAGCGGCATCCGCTCGGCACCCCGCGTCATGGCGATTGGCGGCGGCCAGGTGATCGAGGCGGCCGGCGCGGTCGTCGGCGCCATTGGTGTGTCCGGCGCGCCGGGCGGCGAAGCGGACGACGCCTGCGCGCTGGCCGGCGTCAAGGCCGTCGCCGAGGCCGTCGAGCTCGGCGGATGAAGATATTGGCAGCCTTCCGAAGGAGAACCCCATGCGCAAGCGCGTCCTGCTCGCCCTCTTCACGATGTTTCTCGCCACCCCACTCGCGTGGGCCGGCGATCTGGTCGTTTATCACTTCGACAACGCCGCCGCACAAGGCCTCAAAGGCCTGCGCAATATCCGCAACCACCTGGACACCGACCCCTCGGCCCAGATCACCGTCGTGACTCACGCCGACGGCGTGGACCTGTTGATGGAGGGTGCCAAGTCCTCCAATGGCACCGAGTACGCACCGCTCGTGTCCGCACTGAAGGCCCGCGGCGTGCGCTTCGAGGTCTGCGAGATCACGCTGAAGAACCGCGGCCTGAACAAGGACCAGTTCGTGCTCGACGCCGACTACACGCCCTCCGGCGTCGTGCGAATCGTCAAGCTGCAGAAGCAGGGCTACGCCTACATCAAGCCCTAGTGCCATTGGCCTTTCGGTCAGCATGGAGCGTTCCGGCGCTCGGCCCGTTGTCGCCTGATCACTGAAGTTCCTGCATGTTTCTTGAATCCACCATCGACACGCTCGGCGAACCCGGCACGCTGGCACTGGGAGCGTTGCTGA
>NZ_DASWYS010000322.1:0-12631 GCF_036404855.1 Roseateles sp. | reverse complement strand
TGGCGCTGGTGGGGCAGGTGATGTTCATCGGCGGGCTGGCTGTTGGGCTGCAGCTGGGCGGCCTGGCCGGCGCCGGCTGGGGCGTGTCGGCGGCGATGCTGCTCTACTTCGGCTACTTCTTCTGGGCACTGTGGACCTGGGAATGATGCGTGTCTTCCTCAATCGCTGCCGCCGCCGCCTGATGCGGCTGCTGGGCTTTCGCATGCTGTTCGGCGAGGCAGGTGCGCCCCATTCGCGCATCGCGCCAAGTACCTGCATCGAGGGTGAGGCGCACCTGCAGCTCGCGGACCACGTCTTCATCGGCCAGTTCAATTTCATCGACGCCAGCGCCGGCCTCGTCATCGAGGAAGGCGTGCAGATCACCAACTTCTGTTCCATCGTGACCCACAGCACGCACGACGCGCTGCGCATCAACGGCCGGCGCTTCGCGACCCAGGGCGGAGAGCCTCCGGGCTATCTCAAGGCGCCGGTGCGCCTGGGCGCCTACAGCTTTGTCGGCCCGCACAGCCTCATCGAGCCCGGCAGTTCCTTGGGCAAGGGCGCCATCCTGTGCGCTTACTCGCAACTGCGCGGTGCGGCGCCGGACTTCGCCATCATGGCGGGCCAGCCCGCCCGCCAGGTGGGTGACACGCGCAGGCGCGACGCCGAGTTGCTGGGTCGCCACCCCGAGTTGCGCGAGGCCTACGCGGCCTGGGCCGGAGCGCCCCGGTGAGCGCCGCACCGCATGCGCCCAAAGGCCGGCCCGGCCTGGGCGGCGGACTCAAGCTGGTCCTCATCGGCGATGGCGAAAGCCCCCATCTGCTGAAGTGGGCCCGGGCGCTGGCGCCGCGCGTGCAGCTGCATGCCATCTCGTCGCGGGGCTTCCTGCCCGAGTTCCACCGCCTGCTGCCCGATGCCCAGCGCCTGGCGTTGAACACGGCGCCCGAGCATGGCGGCGGCAACGTCGCACTGGTCAAGCAACTGCCCAAGGTGGGCGCCTGGCTGGCCCAGACCGATGCTGACTGGCTGCACGCCCACTACCTCACGTCACATGGAACGCTGGCCTGGGCGGCCAAGCTGGGCTGGCGGTTGCGCGCGCAGATCGCCGGCTCGGCCTGGGGCAGCGACATCCTCGTCACGCCCAACCGCGGTGGCAGCTGGAAGTGGCTGACGAAGAAGGCACTGAAGAGCTGCGCCATCACGACGTCGGACTCCGTCCACATGGCCCAGCGCATGCGCGAGCTGGGCGCGGGCGAGGTCATGGTCTTCCCTTTCGGCCTGGAAGCCCTCCCCCGGCAGAACGCGAAGAAGCAGCCCTGGCTGTGCTTTGCCAACCGGGGCCTGGAGCCCATTTACCGACCGCAACTTGTCATCGAGGCCTTTGCGCGCATTGCCGCGGCCCAGCCGGAGGCCCGCCTGGTGGTCGCCAACGATGGGTCGCTGCGCACGGCGCTCGAGGCCGATGTCGCCGCGCGCGGCCTGGCCGGGCGGGTCAGCTTCGTCGGCCGTCTGGACGCGGCCACCCAGGCCAGCCATTACGCGCGCTCGACCTGGTTCCTCAGCCTGCCCGAGAGCGACTCGGTGTCGGTGTCGGTGCTGGAGGCCATGGCCCATGGTTGCGTGCCGCTGCTCTCCGAGCTGCCCGCCAACCGCGAGCTGATCGGTGATTCGGCGCGCGGCCTCATCGTGTCCGACGCGGTGGGGGCGCTGGACGACCTGCCCGCCCGCATGGCGGCACTGGACACGGCCCGGCTGGCCGCCGCCAACCGCGACTGGGTGGCTGCCCATGGGCTGTTCGAGCCCCATGTGCAGCGCTTCCTCACGCGGCTCAGGGAGCTTTCGGCGTCATGAGGTCCCCACGCCCGCTTTGCTCACGCCGCCCTGGCGGGGCGCCTCGATGCCTTCGGGCGCCCGGGAGGCGCCTATGAGGCTGCTGCTCGTCAATCACTACGCCGGCTCGCCCGCCCACGGCATGGAGTTCCGGCCCTACTACCTGGCCCGCGAATGGGTCCGGCAAGGGCACGAGGTCACCATCGTGGCGGCCAGCTATTCGCACGTGCGGGCCGTGCAGCCCGAGATGGCCGGGGTGCCGCGCGAGGAGATCATCGACGGCATCCGCTACCGCTGGCTGCCCACGCCGCATTACGCCGGCAACGGCGTGGGGCGGCTGCGCAACATCCTGTCGTTCCTGCGCCAGTTGCGCGCCGACGCCTGGCGGCTGACGCGCGAGCTGCGGCCCGACGCCGTCATCGCTTCCAGCACCTATCCGATGGACATCTGGGTCGCGAAGAAGCTGGCCCGGCTCGCGAAGGCAAAACTGGTCTACGAGGTGCATGACCTCTGGCCGCTGTCGCTGATCGAGCTGTCGGGCATGTCGCCGCGCCACCCGTTCGCGCTGCTGTGCGGCAAGGCCGAAGCCGATGCCTACCGCGACGCCGATGTCGTCGTCTCCATGCTGCCATGCGTGCACGAGCACATGGCTTCCCGGGGCCTTGACCTGCGGCGGCTGCGCATCGTGCCCAATGGCTTCGCACCCGAGGAGTGGCAGGGCCAGGCGTCGACAGCCCGCGCGCCGCTGGGCGCAACACTGGCGGCGCATCTGGACGCCGAACGGGCCGCAGGCCGTGTCGTCGTCGGCTATGCGGGCTCCATGGGTCTGCCCAATGCGCTGGACGTGCTGCTGGACGCCGCGGC
This sequence comes from Roseateles sp., assembly GCF_036404855.1. Taxonomy (GTDB): domain Bacteria; phylum Pseudomonadota; class Gammaproteobacteria; order Burkholderiales; family Burkholderiaceae_C; genus Pelomonas. The sequence goes on along the minus strand of NZ_DASWYS010000322.1, from coordinate 9,958 downwards.
CAGGCTGCGCGATCACCCCATCAGCTTCGTGCTGGTGGGCAGCGGCCACGAGGCGCTGCGTCTGGTGGAGCGTGCCCAGGCCGAAGGGCTGAGCAACGTCCGCTTCTTTGCTCCCATCCCCAAGGCCCAGATCCCGACGCTGCTGGCCGGCTTCGACATCGCCTACATCGGCTGGCAGCGCACGCCCATCTATCGTTTCGGCATCGCGCCCAACAAGCTCATCGACTACCTGATGGCCGGCCGCGCGGTGCTGCATTCGGTGGAGGCGGGCAACGATCCGGTGGCCGAGGCCGGTGCCGGCCTGACCGTGCCGCCCGAAGACGCCGAGGCGGTCGCCCAGGGGCTGCTGGAGCTCGCCGCGCTGCCGGCCGCCGAGCGCGAGGCGATGGGCCAGCGCGGCCGTGCCTTTGCGATGGCACACCACGCCTACCCGGTGCTGGCGGCCCGCTTCATCGAGGCGTTGCGGTGAGCGAGCTGGACCAGATCGCCCGGCGCTACGCCCGCCGCGCGGATCGTGTCGAGGGCGACCGCTACAGCCTGCTGCGCCCCGAGGTCTGGCAGATGTGGCAGGAGCGCCAACGTGCGCTGTTGCGGCAGCTCGCCCGGCGCCCCGGCCGCCCGGCCGACTGGCGCGCGACCGAGGTCGGCTGCGGTGCTGGCGGCAACCTGCTGGACCTGCTGCGCCTGGGCCTGGCGCCGGCCCATCTGACCGGCATCGAGCTGATCCCGGAGCGCCTGGCCGCCGCGCGCGCGGCGCTGCCCGAGGGGGTCCGCCTGCTGGCGGGTGACGCGTCCACCGCCGACGTCGCGCCGGCCAGCCAGGACCTGGTGCTGCAGTCCACCGTGTTCTCGTCCATCCTCGACGACGCCCTGCAGCAGCGCCTGGCCGAGGCCATGTGGCATTGGCTCAAGCCGGGCGGCGCCGTCGTCTGGTACGACTTCACCGTCGACAACCCGCGCAACGCCGATGTGCGCGGCGTGCCGCTGGCGCGAGTGCGCGAGCTGTTCCCCGGATGCCCGCCGGGCGGTTTCACGGCCCGCCGCGTCACGCTGGCGCCGCCGTTGGCCCGGGCGCTGCCCGCCGCCTATGCCGTCCTCAACCTCGTCCCCTGGCTGCGCACGCACCGCCTCGTGATGATCGAGAAACCCGCCCGCCCCTGATCCCCGAAAATCCCTGCGATGAGCGCCCAGCCCTTCCTCCCCTTTGCCCTGCCGGAACTCGGTGACGACGAGATCGCCGAGGTCGTCGACACGCTGAAATCCGGCTGGATCACGACCGGCCCCAAGGCCAAGCGCTTCGAGCAGGCGTTTGCCGAGTTCCTCGGCGACCCGCAGATCGAATGCATCGCTGTCAACTCGGCCACCGCCGGCCTGCACCTGGCGCTGGAAGCCATTGGCCTGGGCCCCGGCGACGAGGTCATCACGACCACCCACACCTTCACGGCCACGGCCGAGGTCGTGCGCTATCTCGGCGCCGACGTGAAGCTGGTGGACGTCGACCCTGCCACGCTGAACATCGACATCGCGGCCATCGAGGCCGCGATCACACCCCGGACCAAGGCCATCCTCCCCGTCCACTACGCCGGCCTGGCAGTGGACATGCTGGCGGTCCTCGACATCGCGCGCCGCCATGGCCTGCGCGTCGTGGAGGACGCGGCCCATGCGCTGCCGACGACGCTGGAAAAGGAGCTGATCGGCACGCTGGGCAGCGATGCCACGGTGTTCAGCTTCTACGCCAACAAGACCATGACGACCGGCGAGGGCGGCATGCTCGTCACGCGCAACCCCGACTTGGCCAAGCGCGCCCGCGTGATGCGACTGCATGGCATGAGCCGCGACGCCTTCGACCGCTTCACGGCCAAGGTGCCGAGCTGGTACTACGAGATCGTCGCGCCGGGCTTCAAGTACAACCTGACCGACATCGCCGCGGCGCTGGGCCTGCACCAGCTCAAGCGGCTGCCGGCCTTCCAGGCGCGTCGCGAACAGATCGCGATGCGCTATCACGAGGCCTTCGCCGACCTGCCCCTGATCCTGCCTCCTGACGCGCCCGAGGGCGACACGCATGCCTGGCACCTCTACGCGATCCGCCTCGCCGACGACGCCGGCATCACGCGTGACGCCTTCATCGAGGGCCTGTTCGCTGCGGGCATCGGCTGCAGCGTGCACTACGTGCCCCTGCACCTGCACCCCTACTGGCGTGACCGGTACGGCCTCACGCCCGAGCAGTTTCCGCAGTCACAGAAGGTCTTCGAGCGCACGCTCAGCCTGCCGCTCTACACGGCGATGAGCGATGCTGACGTGGAACGCGTCATCGACGCCGTGCGCGGGCTCCTGGGCGCCTGAGTGCACGTGGGCAAACGCCTGTTCGACATCGCGGCCTCGGCCCTGGGCCTGCTGCTGCTCGCGCCGCTGCTGCTGCTGGCGGCGCTTTGGATTCGGCTGGACTCGCCCGGCCCTGCGCTGTTCCGCCAGACCCGTGTCGGCCGCTTCGGCGTGCCGTTCACCATCCACAAGTTCCGCACCATGCGGGTCGAGCCCGGCGCGGCCATCACGGTGGGCGTCGACCCACGCATCACCCGCCCGGGCCATGTGCTGCGTCGGACCAAGCTCGACGAGCTGCCGCAGCTCTGGGACGTGCTGCGCGGCGCGATGAGCCTGGTCGGTCCACGGCCCGAGCTGCCCCGCTACGTCGCGCTCTACCCGGCCGAGATGCGCGAACGCGTGCTGGCTGTTCGACCCGGCATCACCGACCCGGCCTCGCTGGCCTTCAGCCATGAGGCCGAACTGCTCGCGGCCGCCCCCGACCCCGAGCGTGAGTACCGCGAGGTCATCCTGCCGGCCAAGCTCAAACTCTCCGCTGACTATGCGGCGAGTGCCAACCTGGCGGCCGATCTGCGCCTGATCTGGGTCACGTTGGGACGCGTGCTGCACGGCTGAGCCCCGACAATCACCGTTCTATGGATTGGCAACGTTTCGATGCGCTGCTCACCCGCGTGCGTCCGCACCGGGAGCGGCTGGGCCTGGTGCTGGACCTCGCCGTGGTGGCAGTGTCCTGGCAGTTCACCTATCTCTTCCGGCTCGGCTTCGAGCGCTGGTTCAGCGCGCGGCCGGGCTATGACGGCGCCGTCCTGGCGGGGGTCCTGGTCGTCTATGCCGCGGCCCTGCTGGCCTTGCGCGTGCCCAAGGGTATCTGGCGCTTCTCGGGGTTCGGCGAAGTCAAGCGGCTGGCGCTGGCCTGCCTGGGGGCAGGGCTCGTCTGCGCCACCGGCGTGCTGATGCTGCACCTGCATGGCGTGCCGCGCGCAGTGCTGGCACTGCACCCCCTGTTCACGCTGATGCTGCTGGCCATGATGCGGCTGAGCTACCGCATGACCTACGAGCACATGCGCGGGCGCATCAGCGGCAGTGCGCAGGAACAGCGCCGGGCGCTCATCATGGGTGCGGGTGATGCCGGCCGGCTGCTGGTGGCCGGCATCCAGCACAGCCAGGGCTGGGCCGTCGTCGGGTTCCTGGACGACGCTCCCGCCAAGCAGGGGGGGCGCGTTGCCGGCGTGCCGGTGCTGGGGCCCCTGACGCAGGCGCGGGAGCAGGCCCTGGTCCACGGCATCACGCACGTGATCGTGGCCATGCCCTCGGCATCGGCCGCCGCACGCCGCCGTGCGCTGGAGCTGGCCGGACAGGCCGGCCTGCCCGTGCTGACCGTGCCCAGCAGCGACGAACTGCTGTCGGGTCGTAGCGTGAACCAGGTGCGTGACATCGAGCCCGAGGACCTGCTGGGCCGTGAGCCGGTCGAACTCGACGAGGGCGGCATCCGCGAATGCCTGAACGGCAAGGTCGTGCTGATCACGGGTGCAGGCGGTTCCATCGGGTCGGAACTGTGCCGGCAGGTGGCGCGTTATGGGCCCTCAAAGATCGTGCTGTACGAGCTCAGTGAGCTGGCGCTCTACACCATCGAGCAGGAGCTCGGCGAGAAGTTCCCCCACCTGCCGCTGGTGCGGCTGATTGGTGACGTGAAGGACTTGCAGCAATTGCGCTTCGTCTTTCGCAAGTACCGGCCGCAGATCGTCTTTCACGCCGCGGCCTACAAGCATGTGCCGTTGATGGAGGAAGAGAACGCCTGGGCTGCGCTGCGCAACAACACGCTGGGGACCTATCACGCCTGCCTGGCAGCGGCGGAAAGCGGCGCAGAGCGCTTTGTGCTCATCAGCACCGACAAGGCGGTCAACCCCACCAACGTGATGGGCGCGACCAAGCGGGCCGCGGAACTGGTCGTGAGCCACATGGCCGGGCAGGGCGGTTCGACCAAGTTCATGGCCGTGCGCTTCGGCAACGTGCTGGGCAGCAGCGGGAGCGTGATCCCGAAGTTCAAGGAGCAGATCGCGCGCGGCGGGCCGGTCACCGTGACCCATCCCGACATCACGCGCTATTTCATGACCATTCCCGAGGCCGCGCGGCTGGTGGTGCAGGCCGCGGCCATCGGCGAAAGCGGGCAGGTGTTCGTGCTGGACATGGGCGAGCCGGTGAAGATCGTCGATCTGGCGCGGGACATGATCCGGCTCACCGGACATTCCCTGCATCAGATCCGCGTCGAGTTCACCGGCTTGCGGCCGGGCGAGAAGCTCTACGAGGAGTTGCTGGCCGATGGCGACCGGACACTGGCCACCCCCTTTGCCGCTCTGCGGCTGGCCCAGCTCGGAGCGGCGGGCGATGCGGCGACCGGTGCCGTCATCGTGCAGTGGTTGCCGGCGCAGGGCGCGACGGCCGAGCCCGCACTGGGGGATTCGGAATTGCGGGCGCTATTGAAGCAATGGCTCCCCGAATACGCCCCAGCGCAGCGGCGCTGAGCTGCCCGGTCAGCGCGCCACAGATGCAGGCGCGCTGGCGGCCGGGGCCGGGGCCGCCGCCGCTGGCGTCGCGTTCGGCTCGACCCGGTAGTAGGCGGTCACGCGCTGCTTGACCTTGTCCCAGACATCGTCCCACTCCGCGACGGGCAGGTCGCGCGGTTGGGGGCAGTTGGCGGCGATCTCAGGGGCACAGCGGCCCAGCGCGCGAACCCAGTGCGCTTCATAGGCCGGCCCGATGCGTTCGCCGTTGGCGAGCTTCAGCCCCTCCTGCACGAGCTCCGCGGCGCGTTCGGGGTGATCACGCAGGAAGGCGCGCGACTGCGCCGTCTGGGCGGGGCCGCCCCAGGTCAGGGGCAGGCGCAGGAAGCCCTCGATCTCCATCAGCTGTGCCTCGCCCAGCGTGCTGCCGAACCGCGAGACATCGTAGAGACCCAGCGCGGCCTGTGCTGCCACCAGCGGCAGCAGCTTCTCGACGCCGGCTTGCGGCACGAAGACTGCCCCGATGTAGTCCATGGCCTCCAGCGGGGTCAATGAGAAGGGACGCCGCTCGAACGCGCGCACCTGTCGCTCGAACTCGCGGCGGGCCAGTGCGTCGTTGTCCTGCAGTTGCTTGAGGGTTTGCTGGAAGTGCTGGCGCCGAAGTTGCCACTCCTGCTGCTCGACGGCAGCGGGTGCGGAGGCTGCTGTTGCGACAGCGGGGGCTTGGGCCAATGTGCTGGAGCTGCAGAGTGCGGTGGCCAGGCCGGCCAGCGCAAGGGGCAAGAGATGGCGATGCATGAGATAGCGGAATGGGCTGCGCGTGGCAGCGGAAAGAGGGCGTGGTCAGGCCGTTTCGTGAAGGTCGGCATGGCCGCTGGCCAGCGCCATCACCTCGGCGACGCTGGTCAGGCCGCGCCAGAATCGTAGCAGCGCGTCCTGAGACAGACTCCGGAAGCCCGGCTGTGCGTGCTGCCTGACCTCATGGTCAGAAATGCGCCCGCCCGACAGCGCGGCCCGCAGCGTCGGCGTCACGGCCAGCACTTCATGCACACCGGTCCGGCCGCGGTAGCCCGTGTCGTCGCACTCGGTGCAGCCGCGGGGGTCGCGGCCGGCGTAATCCGTCGCGGCAAGGCCCAGAGCCGCAGCCTGCTTGCGCACGCTCGCGGGCAGGGACTCCAGGGCCAGGGGCGCGGCGCAGTGCGGGCACAACCGGCGAATCAGCCGTTGTGCAATCACCGTGCGCACGCTGGCTGCCAGCAGAAACGGCTCCACGCCGATGTCGATCAGGCGCACGAAGGCCGACGGGGCATCGTTGGTGTGCAAGGTGGACAGCACCTTGTGTCCGGTCAGCGAGGCCTGGATGGCGATGCCGGCCGTCTCCGGGTCGCGGATCTCGCCGATCATCACCGTGTCGGGGTCGTGCCGCAGGATGGCCCGCAGCGCCGCCGGGAAGGTGAAACCGATGTCCGACTGGACCTGGAACTGCGTGATGCCCGGCAGCTGGTATTCCACCGGGTCCTCCACCGTCAGCACCCGCGTCGTGGCCGTGTCCGTCGCGGCGAGCGCCGCATACAGCGTCGTGCTCTTGCCGGAGCCGGTCGGACCGGTCACCAGGATGATGCCGTCCGGCTCGGCCAGCGAGGCCTGCAGGGCGGCGAGGTGATCGGGCTCGAAGCCCAGGGCATCCAGCCGGAAACGCCGGTGGGCCGTCTTGGGCAGCAGGCGCATGACCACCGATTCACCATGGACCGAAGGAATCACCGAGACGCGGACTTCGGTCTCGATGCCTGCGGCGCGCGTCGAGAAGCGCCCGTCCTGCGGCAGGCGCCGCTCGGCAATGTCCAGCCCGCTGACCAGCTTGATGCGGCTCACGACGGCATCGAAGCGTTCGCGAGCATGGGTCTCGGTGGCACGCAACTGACCATCTACGCGGTAGCGCACATGGAAGGTGCCTTCCGCCGGCTCGATGTGGATGTCCGAGGCATGCTGGTCCGTGCCGCGGGACAGCATGGTGGCGACGAACTCGACGATGGGGGCGTCCTGCGCGAGCTGGCGCAGGTCGTTCGACGCCGTGGCGGTGGCCGGCGCCGCGTCGTTGTGGATCTGGGCCAACGCGCGGGCCATGTCGGCGCTTTGCGCCAGGCAGGGGTGCAGGGCGCGCGAGCCTGCGAGGCTCTGGGCAAATTCCTGCAACTCGGGCAGCAGTGGGTCGCGAGCGACCAGGCGTAGTGCACCGTCTGCCGGCACCGTGAACGCGCTCCAGCGGCGTGCCAGGGCTGCCGGCAGTTGCGAGGCCGCAGCAGCAGGCAGCAAGGCCTGTTCCAGCCACTCTGGCTGCTCCTTGGCATCCCAGAGCGGCAACCCCAATTGATGCGACAGCGCGGCATACAGGCTGGGTTCCGAGACCAGGCCCAGCCGCACAAGGACGGCACCCAGCCGTTGACCGGCCGCGCTGGTGGTTTGCTGGCGCAGCGCCTGTTCAAGGCCTGCCGCATCAAGCAGGCCGCGTTCGATCAGCAGTTCACCAAGGCGCATGAATACGGGAGATGGAAGAAGTCGCGAGCCGGATCATAGGGGTGTGACGCGCCGCCTTCTGTCTCCGTCGGGGGCTTCCTAGAATCGCGCGTTGCTTCGTACTCCGGCTCTCCCCATCGCATGACCTCTGCCCCCAGTTCTTCGGCTCCCCCATCGACCGGCGCCGGGCCACGGCGCCTGATGCGCAAGACCTTGCGAGTGGCAGCGACAGGCTTGGCGCGTGCCTTGCATTGGGCCGGTCTGCAGCGCAGCGCGTCCTGGCGCATGGCCGTCTTCGACGCGGCACCCGCTGGCACCGTGCTGGTCAGCCATCGGGGGCAGGAGACGTACCTGGTGTCGTCGAATGATCGTGCCATTGCGCGCGAGCTGTACGTGAACGGGCAGTTCGACTTCGAGAAGCTGCAGAAAGTGATGCGTCTGCTGGGACCGTCGTTTCAGCCCCGGCTGTTGCTGGACATCGGCGCCAACATTGGCTGCATCTGCATCGCGGCAGTGAAGCGCGGCCTGTTCGAGCGGGCGCTGGCCTTTGAGCCCGAGCCTTTCAACTTCTCGCTGCTGGCTGCGAACATCCACCTGAACGGCTTGGCGTCGCGCATCACGGCGCGCAACCTGGCCTTGGGTGCGCGAGACGGCGAGCAGTTGGTCTTCGAGCTGTCCAAGGACAACTATGGCGATCACCGCATCAGCATGGGCGCGCAGGATGGCCAGTTCGACGAGGCCCGCCGGGAGCGCATCACAGTGCCCTGCGAGAGCCTGGACAGCCAGCTCGATGGGGATGGGACAGGTCGCCTGATCTGGATGGACACGCAGGGCTTCGAGGGCTATGTGCTGCAGGGCGCTGCCCACACCCTGAAGGGACGTCCGCCGCTGGTGATCGAGTTCTGGCCGTATGGCATGCAGCGCAGCGGCTCCTACGAGGCCCTGAAGCAGGCCGTGCTGCAGGCCGGCTATACGCACTTCCACGACCTTGAACTGGATGAGGGGCCGGTGCCGGTGTCGGCAATTGCCTTTGATGCGGTTTGGCAGCGCGTGGGTATCAGCGGGCGATTCACGGATCTGCTGATCCAGTAAGCGCCAGAGGTTTATTGGCAGACAGGCCCCTGGCCCGTAGAAGGGTGCAGGGGCCTGTCTGTTTAGGCCGGCAGCTCACAAAGCGCAGACGAAAAAAAACGGAGGGCCGAAGCCCTCCGTTCCGTATGCAATCCCGAGAGATTACTTGTTCACCGAATCACGCACGGCCAGTGCCGGGCCTTCGTCGCCTTGAGCCGACGAACCTTCGATGAAGTTGCCGTTGACCGGGTTGAACAGGTAGTTCTGCACGCGGATCGACGAGGTCGCTGCGGTCAGGCGCAGGCGGGCGTTGGAGCCGGTGTCGTCGGCGCCGAAGCTGGTGGCCGTTGCGGTGGCAGCGGCGTTCAGCTTGGCGTCGATGTCGGCGCTTTGCATGTAAACCACTTCACGCGGCTTCAGCGTGACCAGCAGGGCCGAGGCACCCAGGTCGCCATTGCGGTGCAGCACCGTGCCCAGCACGTCAGCCGACTGGCCTTCGTCCGTGTTGATGATGCGGACGATGCTCTTCCAGCCGCCCGACGGCACGGCAGCAGCGGCCGGCACGTAGTTGCGAACGTCAACTTGGACGCCATTGGCGACCAGGTTGTAGATGTTGCCAGGGCAAGCAACGTTCGGGGCTTCCTTCGAGGCAGCGTACTTGTTCAGCTGGCCGCTCGTGACCTTGAACTGAGCAACCGGAACCACAGCCGTACCCGTCACCGTGTAGACGATGTTCAGGCGACGTGCCGACGGCGTGGGGCCGTTGACGTCCTTCGTGAACAGGGCATCGGTCAGGTCGGCAGCGGCGACGGTCACCGTGGCTTCAGAACGATCGGCGTTGAACGTGACCGTCGACGGGACCAGAGCGCCAACCACCGTGTTGCCGCCAGCAGCGATCGAGTTGGAACGAACGGTCACCGTACCGCCGGTGGCGAACTTGCCGGCCACCTTGAAGGTGAGGCCGTTGGCTTCGACGATACCGACGTTGGTGTTGACCGTGGTGCCGAAGCCGGCCGTGTCCACGCTGTAGGGGTTCGCGCCGTTCAGGTCGAACAGGACAGCACGGTCACGCACGATGACTTGACCCAGGTTGATCGCCACGGTGCTATTCGTGACGTCGACCGGGGTGTTCGTGAAGTTCTTGCCCAGCGACGGGGTCAGCACGTCAACCTTCGATTGCTCGATGTCGGTGTCGGCGGCAGCAGCGGTCGTGCGCGGGAAAGCGGACGAGCTCAGAGCCAGCACTTCGATGGCACGACGCGATTGCACGATGGGGGTCGTGTTCAGCAGCGGAGCCAGATTGAAGTTGGAATCGAACTCGGTGCCAGCGGCGTTGGTCAGCTTGGCCGTCACGTTGACCGAAGCGACAGCGTCGCTGCAGCCGTCAGTCGACAGAGCGGGAGCGCCCAGGGTCGTGCCGACCTTGGTAACTGCCACGGGGCCGCCACCGCCCAGCACGATTTGCGAGCCGGTGGTGTAGTTGGAGTACACCGTCACGACGGCGGTCAGCGTGGTGCCGTCAGCGCTCAGCGTCGGCGTGGCGACCTGGT